>NZ_CP014229.1:165000-465000 GCF_001553605.1 Desulfovibrio fairfieldensis | reverse complement strand
GAGCCTCAGGCCCATCAGGCCCGCGAATCAGGCCGACCCGTGGGAAGCCGCCGCCCTGGAGGAATTGATCCGCAACGGCGGCGAGGAAAAGCTCGGCCGGGACGATACGGGCGGGCAACAGCGCGTCCGCCTGATCCATGTCCTGCGGGCCGAAAAGAGTTGTCTGACCTGCCATGCGGTTCAGGGATACAGGGAAGGCGAGGTGATCGGCGGGCTCAGCGTCAGTCCGCCGCTGGCGGAAATGGCCCGGATGCAAGAGGCGCTGAGCGGCAAAATCACCCTGCTGCACGTTCTCTTCGCTCTGTTCTGCATTCTGGGCGTGGCCTGGTTCTGCATGCGGCTGCTGCGGCGCGTTGACCAGCGCAACGCCGCGCGCGACGCGCTCCAGCATCTGGCCGACAGCCTGGAACGACGCGTGGAGGAACGCACCCGCCAGTTGAGAGCCTCCCAGGCGCACAGCCTGCGCCTGCTCAACGCTACCAGCGACGGCATCATCGGCACGGACAGGGACGGCGCCATCAGTTTTGCCAACAGCGCCGCCCAGGCCATGCTGGGCTATGCGGAAAACGAGCTGATCGGCAGAAACCTGCATGAAACCCTGCATCCCATCCTCCCTGACGGCTCGCTCAATCCCAAGGAGAGCTGCACGCTCTGCCGGGCGCGGCTGGGGTCGGAGAGCATGCGTTTCAGCCTGAAATCCTTTCTGCACAAAAACGGCTCCATCGTGCTGGTGGACGGCAGCATCGCCCCCATTCTGGAAGACGGCGCGGCCACGGGCTCCATTCTGGCTTTTCACGATGTGGGCGCCGCCTACAAAACCGAACTCTGGCAGCGCCTCATTTTCGACAGCGCCGGGGAGACGTTCTTCATCTGGGATGAAAACCACAAGCTCCGGGACTGCAACGCGGCCGCGGTCAAGTGGCTGGGCGTGGGCTCCAAGGAGGAGGCGCTGGCGCGCATCAAGGAACTGCAGCCGCCCCTGCAGGAGGACGGCACGCCCACCGCCCGGGCCCTGGCGCGTGTTTTCTCTCTCTGCGATCGAAAAGGCATGGTGCACGCATGCTGGATGTTCCGCCACGCCGACGGCAGCCCGCTGCCCTGCGAAGGGGTGATGGTGCGGCTGACCTCATCCCTGGGCCGGGGCTACTTCGCCTCGGTGCACGACCTGCGGGAAATCCGCGCCTATGAGGCGACGCTGCAAAACGAGCGCCGCCTCTTGAGCGACGTGGTAGAGGCCGCGCCCTCGGCCATGCTGATCTGTACCGGCGAGGGCAAGGCGCGCATGCTCAACCCTTCGGCCGCGCGCCTGACAGGCTTGGCCGCGGGGGAAAACTGCTCGGGCATCTGGGCGGATTATCAGGGCTATCTCGATCTCTGCGCCGGAGCAGAGCAAGGCCTCCCGGCGGTCAACGTTCCCATGGCCGTCCGGCGGCTGGACGCTCCGGACGGCCCGTGCCGGGAAACCCTCGCCGGCATCAGCACCATCAATTACCGGGGCAATCCGGCTCAGCTGATCTGGCTTCAAGACATCACCGAACTCAGGGCCGCGCGCTTGGCGGCGGAGGCCTCCACCCGCGCCAAAAGCGACTTTCTGGCGCGCATGAGCCACGAAATCCGCACGCCCATGAACGCCATTCTGGGCATGACCCACCTGCTGCTCCAGACCCGCGTGGACGAACGCCAGCGCCACTATCTGGAAAGCACCCGGCAAGCCGCGCGCAATCTGCTGGGCCTGCTCAACGACATTCTCGACTTTTCCAAAATCGAAGCCGGGCGCATGACCATGGAAAACGCGCCTTTTCTCCTTTCGGAAGTGTTGGAAAATCTTGCGGACCTGCTCGTTTTCAGCGCCGCGGAGAAGGGCCTTGAGCTGCTCTTCTACGTGGGGCCGGACGTGCCCTACGCTCTGGTGGGCGACAGGCTGCGCTTTTCGCAGGTGCTGACCAATCTCGCCAACAACGCCCTCAAATTCACCCATCAGGGCTCCGTGACCCTCAGCGTATACCTGGAGTCCAAAGACGCGCATCAGGCGCGCCTGCGGGTGGAGGTGCGCGACACGGGCATCGGCCTGACCAGGGAACAGGCCGGCACGCTGTTCCAAGCCTTCCAGCAGGTGGACACCTCCACTACCCGACGTTACGGCGGCACCGGCCTGGGGCTCGCCATCTGCGAGCGTCTGGTGGGCATGATGGACGGCCGGATCCGGGTGGAGAGCGAGCCGGGCAAGGGCAGCGTCTTTGTCTTTACCGCCGTTCTGGGCCTCGGCGACGGCGCGCCCGTGGACGCCGCCCCGAGGGAATTTCGCGGCAGGCGCGTGCTGCTGGCCTCAGGTTCCCCCGCATGCCGCGACGTGCTGGCGCGCCTGCTGGACGACCTGCGCATGACGGTGCGCACCGTGGATTCCGGCACGGCGGCCCTGGAGGCGGCGCGCGCGGCCCTGGCGGAGGGCGCGCCCTTCGACCTGGCCCTGGTGGACCATTATCTGCCGGGAGCGGGCGGCCTGGACTGCGCGGCAGCTCTGGGGCGGCTCAGCAACGGCCTTCTGCCCAGGCTGCTGCTGGTTCCGGCTTCCTATATGGATCAGTACCACGACGCACCCGGCCTGGACGCCGGGACGCGCATCCTGCCCAAGCCCGTCTGGCGGGCCTCGTTGCGCAATGCCGTCGTGGCGGCCCTGGGCCTTGACCTGCCTCCCATCCCCCTGCGCGGGAGCATGGAGCGGGACGAACCCGACGATACGCGCGCCGTGGCGGGCGGGCGCGTCCTTCTGGCCGAGGACAATGAAATCAACCAGGAAGTGGCCCTCAATCTCTTGGAAAGCCTGGGCATGCGGGTCGCCCTCGCCAAGGACGGGGCCGAGGCCGTGGAGCTCTGCCGAGGACAGTCCTTTGACCTGATATTCATGGACATTCAGATGCCCATCATGGACGGACTGACCGCCACCCGCAAAATCCGCGCGCTGCCGGGAATAGGACCGTCCGAGCCGCCGATTATCGCCATGACGGCCCATGCCATGAGCGGCGACCGTGAAAAAAGCCTGGAAGCGGGCATGAACGACCATATCACCAAGCCCATTGATCCCCGGACTCTCAGACGGAAACTGTGTGCCTGGCTGGCGCGCAAGACAGCGTAGGCCTTTCGCCGAGGGGAGGCGGGGCGCAAGCCCCCCTGCGGGCAACGATCCTCGGCCAACGGCAGGCGGCGCGGCCCGTTGAGCACGCGCACAAAGTCCTTTACAGCGCCACGGGGCCAAGCTATAGATGACGGGAGCTAGGGGAGCCGCGCGGGATGTGTTTTGCGAAAACACGTCCAGGGCGGCTGAGAGTGGGGAATCAGCCCCAGACCCTGTGAACCTGACGCAGTTCGCACTGCCGGAGGGAAGCTGCAGCCGCACCCGCTTTCCCCGCAGGTTGTGGCTTTTTTTGCGCCCTGCGTCGCAACCCGCGAGGCACTCATGTCATCTTCGCTCTGCTCGAAAAACGCCGCCCTGCGCGGCCTGCTCGACCGGCATTTGGCCGCCCTGGCCCAGGAGGAGGGCCTGGCCCCCGAAGCCATCACCAGCGCCCTGGAAGAGGGCAGCATGGTGCTTCTGGGCAACCCGGCCCATGAGGGACTCAGGCCCATCCTGGTGGGCCAGCCCTCCCGGATCAAGGTCAACGCCAACCTCGGCACGTCGCCGCTCTGCAACTGCCCGGAAACCGAAAACCGCAAAATCAAAGCCGCCCTGGACGCCGGGGCCGACACGGTCATGGACCTGTCCATTGCCGGAGACCTGGACGCCATCCGCGCGGGCATGCTCAAGGCCTGCCCCCTGCCCCTGGGCACGGTGCCCATGTATGCCGTGGGCCAGCAGATTCTGGACGCCGAGCGCGACATCAGCAGCATGAAGCCGGACGACCTGTTCGCTGAGATCGAAAAACAGGCCCGCCAGGGCGTGGATTTCGTCACCGTGCACTGCGGACTTTCCCGGCGCGGCGCGGAACTGGCCGTCAAGGACAACCGTGTGCTGGGCATTGTTTCGCGCGGCGGCTCCATGCTGGCCCGCTGGATGCTGGAAAATGGCCGTGAAAATCCGCTGCTGGAATATTTCGACCGCCTGCTGGACATCTGCCTGCCCTACAACGTCACACTGTCCCTGGGCGACGGCCTGCGCCCCGGCGCGGGCGTGGACGCCGGCGACGCCGCCCAGTGGGAAGAAGTGATCAACCTGGGGCAACTCGCCAAATACGCCTTGGAAAAGGGCGTGCAGTGCATGATCGAAGGTCCGGGCCACGTGCCGCTGAACCAGGTGCGCACCCAGATCCAGGGCATCAAGCGCCTGACCAACAACGCGCCCCTCTATGTGCTGGGGCCGCTGTGCTGCGACAGCGCGCCCGGCTATGACCACATCGCCGGGGCCATCGGCGGCGCTCTGGGCGTGGAAGCCGGTGTGGACTTTCTCTGCTATCTGACCCCGGCCGAGCATTTGACGCTGCCGGACGTGGACGACGTGCGCGCCGGGGTGATGGCCTCGCGCGTGGCCGCCCATGTGGGCGAAGTGGCCCTGGGCCGCCCCAGGGCCGTCGAACGCGAAGCCGCCATGAACGCGGCCCGCAAGGCTCTGGACTGGGAAGGCATGTCCAGGGCGGCCCTGGACCCGGACCAGCTCGCCAAACGCCGCGAGGCCCACAAGAGCGAGGAAGTCTGCGCCATGTGCGGGAAGTTCTGCTCGGTGAAGATGCTGCGCGGCCATTAGGAGCTATTTCTAAATTGTCCTTTCGCCCTCTGCCTGCGTTAGGCTCGCCCCGTGCGAAGGTCGGATATATTTGAATATACTCCCTTCGCCCAGGACTCGCCTTCCTTGGCAGAGAACGAAAATACTTATTTAGAAACAGCTCCTAGAGCGGATTCACGTTAAGAATCTACATTCTTAACCTTTAAAGACTCTCACTTCGGCGCTTAACAGCGCGAATAAATTGCACTTACGCCTTCGTGGCGGGCAATTTTAAAGTGAAATTGCTCCAGGGCCTGTTGATACTACTGGGATTTTGTTTGCCGGCAAGGAGAACAAGCCTTTTATGAAAGGAGTGTACTCTTCTGGTACTCGCTTCAGCCGTTGCGACGAAGGAAGCTACGGATGAGGACAGCAATGAGTTACACAAAACTCCTCTCATCGAAATCACTGTCGCTATCCGTAACACAGCAGAGCTGTGAACGGCTGGCGCGACTGGAATAAAAGGCGAAGTTCGACAAAGCCAGCGGGCAAAAGAATGTAGTGTCAACATGCCCTAAGCTGAGCAAAATGATTAATGAGTAACGAAAAAGCCCGGCGTGATCTCTCACGCCGGGCTTTTTCGTTACACCATGCATCCGGCAGGCGTGATTTTTTGCTCGCCGTCAAGGCAAACAAGCGGCCCGGCGCGGGAACGCAGCTTACTACGTGACCAAACCGGGCCGCGCGGTTTAACGCCGCCAGCGACAAAAAGGCGCGTCTGCCGCCTACAGTTTGCCCACCAGATCCAGACCGGGCTTCAAGGTCGCCGCGCCGGGCTTCCACTTGGCCGGGCAGACCTGGTCGCCGTGCTCGGCGACGAATTGCGCGGCTTCCAGCTTGCGCACCAGTTCGTCGGCATTGCGGCCGATGCCCAGGTCATGCACCTCATAGGCTTTGATTTCGCCCTGGGGGTTGATGATGAAAGTGCCGCGCAGGGCCTGGCCTGTCTCTTCAATGTAAACCCCGAAAAAGCGGGAAAGCCAGGTGGCGCTGTCCGAAAGCATGGGATAGCGGATCTTGGCGATGCTTTTGGAGGCGTCGGCCCAGGCTTTGTGCACATAGGCACTGTCCGTGGACACGGAGTAAATTTCGCAATTCAGTTTCCGGAACTGGTCGTAATGGTCGGAAAGGTCTTCCAGTTCCGTGGGGCAGACAAAAGTGAAGTCCGCCGGATAGAAGAAAATGACCGACCAATGCCCCTGCAGATCCGTATCGCTGACATCCTTCAACTCGCCGTTGTGAAAGGCCTGGACGGTGAAGGGTTCCACTTTCTTATTAATCAGACTTTCCATGATACTTTCCTTTATCCTTATAGTGAAGAAGCGCGGCTCGCTCCCGTTGTTGAGGACTTCTGAACTCGGCCCCTTGATTTAATGAAAATGATATTCATTTCTTATTAGCTTTGTCAAGCCTTCAGCCGGGTCAGAACTGAAAGAATTGTACACCGGACGCTTTCCACCGGCAAGACGCGAAATACTCGGGGAAATCCCGCGAAAAAATGCGGTTTCCGCGGGGCCGGGAGCAGCCGCCCTCTCTCACGGTCGCGGGGCAGTTGCCCATTTTCAATCTGAACATATTCTATTTATTATGCTTGTGCCAAAGCACGAAAAAAACCGAGCCCACTGTCAGGCAACAGGCCAGGATCATACGGCCTGAAATAGTTTCTCCGCCCAGCCACCAGCCGAGAAAAATGCCGATGACCGGCACCACATACTCATAGGAGACGGCAGTGGCGATGGAAACATGGGCCAGCAGCCAGAAATAGCTGGAATAGGCGATGATGGAGCCGCCGATGGTCATCCAGGCGAAGGCCAGCACAACTTCGGGCCGCAGGTTTTCCCAACGGGTCATGGCCGCCTCGCCGCAGGCAAAGCCCAGCAGCAGGCTTTCCAGGCCGCCGATAAGCAGCAGCAGGCCGCAGGACTGCAAGGCCGAAAGCCGGGTGGACAGGGGAAAACGCCGTGTCAGCAGAGAACCGGTCACCCAGCCCAAGGTAGCCCCGAAAACCCAGAAAATGCCGCCCAGGCTGCTCTGCTCCGCGCCGGAACCGGCCTGGCTGAAGCCCAGCAGAGCCAGGCCGCACAGGCCACCGGCCAGTCCCAGCCACTGCATGGCCGAAGGGCGCTGCTCGCCGCCGAACAGCCAGGCTCCCACCAGCATGGAAATAGGCGTGGAACCGGTAACCACGGCGGCCACGCCGGAAGAAATGTACTCCTGCCCCTTGCCCAGAAAGCCGCTGGCCATCAAGACCATGAACACGGCAAGCCAGCAGGCGTGCCGCCAGTCGGCGCGCGAGGGGCGTTGCCAGCGGCCCGTGCAGGCGATGGCCGCGCAGAGCAGCATCCCGGCCAGAAACATGCGCGAACCGCAGGCCAGAAAAGGTCCCAGCACTTCCAGGGTGAATTCAAAGCCGATATAGGTGGAACCCCAGGAAATATAAACCAGAAAGAGGTTGAGCAGAATTTTCAGACTCAGAGGGGAAAGGCGCACGGCGGAACTCCTTGACGCTCGGGCATTCCCGCATTCCGCACGGGAAAGCGCGGGAGACGCCGTGCGCCGCCGGTTTTCAGAGAGGCGGCGCGGGCTGGACAACCTTCGCCATTGGCGCGGACGGCGGAAGCGGCAGCCGCTGGCGAGTCTTCGAGCCGTACGGATACCGATGGCACGTGGTTTATCACTGCCGTCCCTGCCCGCAAGCCCTTTTGGGCGGGCGGGGACGCCTCCGGCCGCTTCCTTGCGGTTGGGCGCGGTGTCCGCTCACGCGGCCGCCGGAGCAATTCACTCATTTCAAGCGTGAATTGCTCTATCCAGGCGTATATCTTCTGTCAAGCCGCCGGAGCAAAGGCGGCCCGATCCGACCGCGCGGGCCACTTGGCAGAAAGGCATACCCCGTGCTAAAAGACTATGGGGGTTGGTTATGTCCAAACAAAACAACGCGTCCCTGGCGGACTTCCTGGACTTCATGAGCCGCAAGGGGCTGAACACCACATCCCAGCGACGCGTCATTGCCGAAGCGTTTTTTGAACTCCCCGGCCACCATTCGCTGGAAGAGTTCTATCAATATATTCTGAGGCGCGATCCGGGCATCGGACAGACCACGGTCTACCGTACGCTCAAGTTGCTCTGCGACGCCGGGCTGGCCACGGAAATCCATTTCAGCGACGGCATCACCCGCTATGAAGTGGCCCGGCCCGACAGCCACCACGACCACATTGTCTGCCTCTCCTGCGGCAAAATCGTGGAAATCTGCGATCAGCGCATTGAAAAACTGCAGCGCGAACTGGCGGAAAAGCACGGGTTCAGCCTGAACGGCCATGTGCATAATCTCTATGGCCTGTGCGCGGACTGCCGCGCCGCTGAAAGCAAGGACTGAATACGGCCCGGCCTGATCCACCGCGTGAACGGCTCAGCCCGCTTCGGATGGTGGACAGCCCTGCCGGTTACGGGTCTTTTTTTATAGAGCCGTAACGAACTTGACATTCATTTTCATAACGGTCATACTTGACTTATGACGGAAAGGCGGCGTCCTGCACATCCGCCCTCCTGCCCGTCTGTTCCCACCCGACTCCGCAGGCTCCGCATCCCGGCACGCCTGCACGGGCACGTCAAGCAAAGGTGAAACTCATGGATATGCAATTGCTGCTGATCATTATCTGCGTGGCTGCCGCGCTTTTTTTCATCGGCCGCCGTTTCTACCGCTGCCTGCGTAAAGGACAGTGCTCCTGCGGCTGCGAAAACGACGGCAAAAAAAACGGCTGCCAGGGCGGCTGCTCCGGCCATAAACTGCCCTGACCCCTATCCAGGGGTACCTCCTCCACTCCCACAGGACAGCAAAGCCTCCCGCTTTTACAGGCGGGAGGCTTTCGGCATTAGAGCGTTTTGCTATTGAAAATATCCCAACGCTCTGTGCGGATTTTCCGTGAAAATCCGTACCGCGAAATTATCGCAAGGCGAATTTGCTTCGCCGTTACACAATAATTTTAAGCGCAAAAAGCTCTACAGTGCCCGCCATGTTAGGGAAAGGCGGGATGGAATGATCTGTCCAAAAGGGCTTACACGGCGTAATCCAGCGCCTGGCGCGAGGCGCTGACGGCCTTGACCAGCCTGCCGAACTCCAGATGGACGGGATGCTCGGCATAGGCCTTCAGCCCGTCCATGTCGTCATGCAGAGATTGCAGCACCACCTGCACGGGCACTGTGCTCGTGGGCTGAATTTCATAGGAAACCTCCACGGAACGCACCGAGGGGATGCCGCTGAGCGGGGCCGAGGCCTCTTTGATGCGCCGGGCGTTTTCCGCCGCCGTATGCCCGTCCGCCTCGTCCTGAAGCGTCCACCAGACGATATGCCGGATCATGCTTTTCTCCTTGGTTAGATTCAACTTTGAGTTGTGCTATTTATATAATAAAATTTTTAATAAAAATATTTTTACAAACTTTTGTACCCGCATAGTTACCAACACTTTTTGTGGTTTCAAAAGGAACATATCGGCCCTCTATGGATAAAATATCTTTCCTTTCGGGGGTAAGGCGTAGAAGAGTCGCCTTATAGACATTCACCGATTCCGCCAATAAAGCCAACGAGACATGAGTAGCGAGGATAATGCTCCGCTTATTGCATATCTGGTGCAATTCATTCTGGTTTTGCTTCGGGAGCGTTACGGACATATGATTACTCCCAGACAGAGAATGTCATCGACGCTTCCGTGCGGCTTCCTCTCTCCCAAAAAGTAAAAGAAGCTTACTCTCGAATAATTCATGCTTTTTAATAGCTTAAAATTATTATAATTTTTATATAAAATCATTCGCAACCCAAATACTCTCGCCGTTTGCGTTCTTTCAAGGTAACGGCCGGGAAGTACTCTGACCGATTCTCGACATGGGAGCGAGGATATTCTCCGTCTGTTTTGTCCGCTCTATCAAGCGCGTGAGGGCAACTTTTGCAAGGCATCCACCAAGGCCTGCGTTTTGAGCCGTCTGTGCATCGCCGCGTAGTTGTCGCTCTTCATCAGCTCGGCCTCCTGCCAGGCCGCCAAGCGCGAATCGCCGCGCAAAGCCAGATAGCCCAGGATGTTCCGGGAGAAATACGGCCAGCAGAAATCAAACCCGTAGGACAACATGGGTCCGCCCTCAAACTGCGTGCCCGGCCCGTATTCCATTATTTGCCGGAGCAGGGGCAGCGCATCAGGGGCGGAAACGAGAAAGAGCAGTACATCCGCGCAAAAGGCGCAACTGAACTGGGCAAACTCCTGAACGAACCAGTCCGGTTTGGGCGTATACTGGTTATAAATATGGTATCCGTAACGGGACAGGGATGCCCCCAACAGATTCTGAAAACGGGGATTTTTGCGCCCGAAGTCCACCAGCCTCACCTGCTCCCTGACGTTCAGGCGGCGCGCGGCAAAGGCCAGGTCATACATGGCGGCAAGACCGGGCAAGCCCATGTATTCCTCCACCCGTTGACGGATGCCGGCATCGGCGAAGCACATGAGCAGCAGCGGAAAGTCTTCCGGCAGACTTGGCAGAGCCTTGAATATATCTTCCAGGTAGCCGCACTTTTTCAGAATATAGAGTAGGTAAACGGTATCGCCGTTAGAACAGTAATTCACGTTCCGCTCATCCGCGAAAAGCACGGGACTTCCTATGCCGTACCCGGCGGTGAGCTTGTAGGTGAAGTCTCCCCCCCGTTCAGTGGCCGCTTTACGCAGCAGCGCCTCAAGGTCTAATGTGCCTGAATATGTAGCCAGAAAATGGTTGATGAAGGGCGCGTCGAATTGAGCTTCGCGGGTACGGTACTCACATAGATTATAGGCGTCACGTTCGTACTTGCGTTTGTTTTCGGCCATAGCCGGATCAGCGTCGAACAGTTCCGGGCTGGCCGCATATTTTTCATTATGCGCCGCGGCAAAACAGCGAAAAAGATAGGCGTCGGTACCCTTGAGAAGCGTTTTACGTCGTGACTCCGGTTTGCATGCATCCCACATGCGCTTGACGGGTACCGGGCCTCGCTCCAGCCAAGTCAGCGGCAGGGTGGACAGCTCCTGGTATGGCGGGATGTGCGAAGGCCATCGCCGGTAATAGCGCGCCTTCGCTTCCCGCACCACGGCCGACGCCTCCAGCCAAGCCGTCACAGCCTTGTTGGTAGAACACCGCTGGCAACCGTAGTCCAGGGCTTTTATCCTCGTGGCCGCCGCTTCCTCATCGCGTCCCAAGCGAAGAAGCCACATTGTCCGGACATCGGGAAAAGCGGTGTTCGTGTATCCCAGGTATTCATCCGGTTCCACCGCCAGCCGGTCCAGAAAATCCACGGCCTGCGCGGGCGCAAGTTCCGGATCCTGCAAAAACTCCAGATAGCGCACCCAAGTGGATTCAAGAGCTCGATCCATGAGCATAAGTTCATTTATCATCTCTTTTATTTTCCTGATCGGGGAAATTGAGGCGCTTTATCATACGACTCTCCCATTACTCAAGCAGTCTTTAAGGGATGAGCTGTTGTAGGAAAAAATTGATGCCATTGCGGATGGTATACCCCTTTGCCATAACTTCTGCGGCAATATATGTTCCGCAAAGGCAGCCCATATTCCATAGGGGCAAAAGGCACCCTTCGGCAACGGCTGGCTACGCTTCGTCTCGCGTGACATTGCTTCTGATCCTCGCCCCCAAGATGCCGTATTCCATATGGTGGGGGCTTCATCTCCGCTCGCAATACCCGCAAGCCTTGCTGTGCTCGGCAACGGGCACGGCCCCTGCGGGGCCGCCGCCCGCTATTGTTCGCGCCTCCGGCGGTCAAGGACTCAATCAACACAATTCTGCAACAGAATCTTAAGAGAGTATCCTTCCTCAAGCCGTCTTTCGTCATGGCTTTGGTTATGTCGATGTTCCACTGTATAGGCCGCGTTTTTTGACAGAATGGCCCCTTTAAAGCGTGTATCGTTTCAAAGGTAATCTGCTCTAGATGCCGCGCCGCAGTCTTGCGGCCCTGCCTTTCAGAAATCAGCGCCTCAATTCTTGCGGCGCTTGAGCCGGTCCGTGCGCTCCTGCATCAGGAAGCGCCCGGTCACGGACTCGGGATCGGCCACAATGGCCTCGGGCGTGCCCGCCGAAACAATCAGCCCGCCGTTTTCGCCGCCGCCGGGGCCCATGTCCAGCACGTGGTCCGAGGCCAGAATCATGTCCGTATTGTGCTCAATGACCACCACGCTGGCCCCCTTGTCCACCAGGGCGTGCAGCACCTTGATCAGCTTGCCCACCTCATGCATATGCAGGCCGGTGGTGGGTTCGTCCAGAATGTACATGGTGCCGGGCAGGGAACGCTTGCCCAGTTCGCGCGAGATCTTGATGCGCTGGGCCTCGCCGCCGGACAGCGTGGTGGCGGGCTGGCCCAGGCGCAGATATTCCAGGCCCACTTCCTCCAGCACGGCCAGCCGTCGCTCCAGTCCGGGATAGTTCTCAAAAAGCTGCCGGGCCTGGCGCACGGTAAGGTCCAGCACTTCCGCGATGTTCAGCCCCTTGTAGCGCACTTCCAGGGTTTCATGATTGTAGCGTTTGCCCTTGCAGACGTCGCAGGTCACATAGACGTCGGGCAGAAAGTGCATTTCCACCCGGATCTGGCCGTCGCCGCCGCAGGCCTCGCAACGGCCGCCGCGCACGTTGAAGCTGAAGCGTCCCGGTTTGTAGCCGCGCTTGCGCGCGTCCGGGGTCATGGAAAAGATGTTGCGGATCTCGTCGAAGATTTTGGTATAGGTGGCCGGATTGGAGCGCGGCGTGCGGCCGATGGGCGTCTGGTCAATGGCCACGATGCGCTCCACGGGCGCGCTGTCGCCCTCATAGCTCAAGCCCCCGATGGCGCCGGGCTGGTCCACGCGCAGGCCCAAGTTCAGGGCCAGATGCTTGTAGAGCGTGTCCACCACCAGCGAACTCTTGCCCGAGCCGGACACGCCGGTCACGCAGGTCAGCACGCCCAAGGGGATGCGGCAGTCAATGCCGCGCAGATTGTTGGTGGTCACGTTATGCAGCACGATTTCGCCCTGGGGCTCGCGCCGGGCGTCGGGCAGGGGAATGGATTCGTCCCCGCGCAGATAGCGGGCCGTCAACGTGTCGGCCTTGCCCAGCAGATCGTCCACCGGGCCCTGGAACATCAGCTCCCCGCCCTGCGAGCCGGAGCCGGGCCCCAGTTCGATGACCGTGTCCGCCGCGCAGATGGTGGCCTCGTCGTGCTCCACCACCAGCACGGTATTGCCGCGCGCCTGGAGGGAACGCAGGGTGCCCAGCAGGCGTTCGTTGTCGCGCGGGTGCAGGCCGATGGAGGGCTCGTCCAGCACATAGGTCACGCCCACCAGGCCCGAGCCCAGTTGCGAGGCCAGACGAATGCGCTGGGCTTCGCCGCCGGACAGCGTGCTCATGGAGCGGCCCAGAGAGATATATTCCAGGCCCACGTTGCGCATGAAGGAGAGACGGAAGGTCAGTTCCTTGAGCAGGGGTTCGGCAATCAGGGCATGGCGGCCTGTGAAGCTCCGCTTTTCCAGCCATTCCAGGCCCCGCTCCACGGAAAGCGCGCAGAACTGGGCGATGTTCAGATCGTCCACGCGCACTGACAAGGCCTCGGCATTGAGGCGCGCGCCCTTGCAGTCCGGGCAGTCCATGGACTGGCGGAAGCGGGCCAGCACTTCCCGCCAGGCTTCGCCGTACTGCATGCCCTTTTCCAGCAGGGGAATGACGCCGGGCCAGCGTTTGTCGCTCACGGCCAGCGCGCTCTGGGCTTGCTGGGCCTCCGCGAAATGCTCGCTCTGGTAGTCGCCCGCCGCGCCCAGGGCCACATTGCCGCCCATCCAGTTGCGGCGCAGGCCCAGGGAGCCGGCGGCGGGCTTGCCGTGCTCGTCCTCGCCGTAGAACAGGGCGGCCAGAGCCGCATCCGAAAACTGATCCAAAGGCGTGGATAATGTGAACTTGAAACGTTTGCCCAGAGCCTTGAGCGCCGTTTCGTAGCGGCTGAACATCTTGTCCGTGGCCCAGGGCAGCAGCGCGCCGGTATTCAGCGAAAGGCCCCGGTTGGGCGCGATGAGGCGCGGCTCGAAATAGTCCACGCTGCCCAGGCCCACGCAACGCGGGCAGGCCCCCTGCGGGCCGTTGAAGGAAAAAAGCTGCGGGCTGGGCGCGGGCAGGGAAATATGACAGTGCGGGCAGACCGAGGTGGTGGAATGGACGGTGTCGCGTTCGGCCTCGGGCCTGTCCGGTTCGTGCAACACGAGACGACCTTCGCCGTAGCGCAGGGCCAGTTCCACAGAGTCGGCCAGCCGACCCCGGATACCCTCCTTGTTCACCAGGCGGTCCACCACCAGGTCGATGCTGTGCTTCTTGTTCTTGTCCAGGGCGGGCACGTCGTCCAGGGTGCAAAACGCGCCGTCCACGCGCACCCTGGCAAAGCCTTCGGCCTTGAGCTTCTTGAACTTGTCCAGATGGGTGCCCTTCTGCAATTCCACCAGCGGGGCCAGGACCATGAATTTGGTCCCCTGCGGCAGGGCCAGGATGTCGCCGATGATCTCGTCGGCGGCGCGGGCCTCGATGGGGCGGCCGCACTGCGGGCAGTACATGCGGCCCAGACGCGCGAAAAAGACGCGTAAAAAGTCGTGAATCTCCGTCACCGTGCCCACAGTGGAACGGGGATTGCGCGAAACGCTCTGCTGCTCCAGGGAAATGGCCGGGGAAAGGCCCTCGATCTTCTCCACGTCCGGCTTGTCCATCTGGGGCAGGAACTGCCGGGCGTAGGCCGAAAGGGATTCCACATAGCGGCGCTGGCCCTCGGCGTAGACGATGTCGAAGGCCAGGGTGGATTTGCCCGAGCCGGACGGCCCGCAGATCACCACCAGTTCGTCGCGGGGGATGTCCAGGCTGATGTTTTTGAGATTGTGCTGACGGGCCTTTTCAATATGGATGCAGGGCTTGTTGTCCGTTTTCATGGAGTGTTATCTAAGCAGCTCCGGAGCTCTTGGCAAGGCGTGATTTTTCGGAGCCCGCCGCGCCCTCTTCCCCGGCATCGCGCATGCCTTCGATGATGGCGTCCAGTTCCCGAGCCAGGCGGCTCAATTCGGCCACGGCCTCAGCCGAGGCGCTCATGTTGCGCGCGGTTTCGTCCGAGAGCGCGTTGATTCTGTCCACCGTCTCGGAAACCTCGCGGCTGGTTTCACACTGGCCGTCGGCGGCCGAGGCAATGGCCCGCATGCCTTCGGCCGTGCGCGCGGCCATCTGCCGGATGCGCTCCAGCGCCTCCCCGGACTGCCCGGCCCGGCGGCTGGACTCGCTCATGACATTCACCATTTGCTCCGTGGTCTTGCCGTTTCCGCTGACGCTCCGCTGGATTTCCTCCACGGCCCGGGTAACCTGCCCGGTGGCCTGCATGGTCTTTTCGGCCAGTTTGCGCACCTCGTCGGCCACCACGGCGAAACCGCGCCCGGCCTCGCCCGCGCGCGCCGCCTCAATGGCCGCGTTGAGCGCCAGCAGGTTGGTCTGGTCCGCCACTTCCTCGATAAGCGTGATGACCTGCGAAATGCTTTCGGCCTTTTGGCCCAGCTCGCGCATGTTTTCAGCCAGGACCGAAGTTTCTTGCGCGGCCCGGTTGATGCCGCCGGTAACGCCCTCCACAATGCGCACGCCCTCATCAGCCTCCTGCCGGGTGCTCTCGGCGGTGCGGGCCGTATCCCCGGCCGAAGCCGAGACACGCCCGGCCTCCTCGGCCACGGCGCGCATGGCCCCGGCGGAACGGGCGGAGGCCGCGTCCTGCTCCTGGGCCATCCGGCTGGAGGCGTCGATCTGCTCGGAAAGCCGGGCGGCCGCGCCGGCCAGCCTGCCGGAAACCACGCTCGCGGCCTGGGCAACCTGCGCAATGCGTTCGTTCTGCACGCGGATGATCTCACGCTGCCGCACGGACTCGGTGACGTCGGTCATCAGGGTGAAGGCGCCCAGCAGCTTGCCGTCCACATCCAGCAGGCGTGCGGCGTTGACCAGCACATGGCGCGTCCGGCCGCCCACCGTGAAGGTATAGGGCTCGTCCTCAATGTCGGCATTGTTCAGAAGCACCTTTTTGGTATTGGTCATTCTGTCGGGATCATTGAAAAAGGCCTCGCCGCGCAGCCGTCCCTTGTAGTCCTCGGGCCGCCCCTTGAGGTTGTAGATGTCCACAGCCCGCTGATTCATGAAGGAGATGCGGTCATCGGTATCCGTAATCACGCAGGGCAGGCCCATGCCCCGAAGGAGCCCCTGGGAAAAGCCCAGTTCGGTTTTGAGGTGGGCGATCATGGCTGCCAGGCTGTCTCGCAGGCTGCGCAGCTCAAGACAGTTGGGCACGGGGAAGGGCGCGTCGAAATCGCCTCCGGCCACCTTGCCGGAAGCCGCGGCCAGTTCCGCCACGGGCCGGACCACGGTGCGGCGCAGAAAAAGCAGCAACGCGGCGATGAGCAGACACATCCCCGCCAGGGACAAGGCAATGTTGCTGAGCGTGCGCGATTTCAAGTCGTTGATGGTCGGGGTGACATCCTTGGACACCACCAGAGTGCCCAGAATGGCTTTGGACGCGCCGTGGCAGTGATGACAGTCCTTGCCGTTGGGAATGCTGGAAACCATCAGGAAGCGACTGAAGCCGTCCCCTGCGACCAGACGGCCGACCTTGAGGGGCGCACGCAGGGAGTCGGCGGCCAGTTGCCGCGCTTCCGGCGTCCGCAGGCGTTCCCGCAACGGCGCGCGCACGGCTGAAGCGTCCGAGGCATAGGTGATCTCGCCGTTGAAGCCCGCCAGATAGACGGACACGTTCTTGTAATTATCCGCCAGAAGACGCACGACCTCGCGGGTTTCCGCGTCATTGCCCCGCTTCATGGGGGCTTCCACAAGCCTTGCCAGCAGCTCGGCGTCCAGACGGGTGGAGGATTCCAGACTGCTCAGAGTGGCGTTGCGGCTCTGGATACTGTTGAAGACGATCAGGCAGCCGAAGACGACCACGGCCGTGATCACGACCAGCAAAGCGCATTTGCGGACCAACGGCATATTCCGGGTGGAGAAAAGCATGCTGTTCTCCTAATGTGCTCCGCTATGGATCAGCGGCTTGAAGTTGAAGGCTTTGACGCGGCTTTCATTGTGACAGGCGAGGCAATCCTCGTGACGCGGCGTGCGCCGGATGGCGGCGGGGTCACCACTTTCGGCATGCGCCGCTCCCGGACCGTGGCAGGTTTCACAGCCCACATCCGCAAGATGCGGCGTGGACTGATAGTCCACAAAGCCGCCCTTGCCGTAGCCTGTGCTATGGCAGGCGTAGCAGCCCCGCAGCTCTTCCGCCGTCAGCTTGGGAGCCATGGTGCTGATGTGTTTCCAGGTGCCGGCCTTCTTGGAATATTTCCGGAACGTCTCATATTCCTCAGCATGGCACTCGGCGCATTTCCGGGAACCCACATAAGGACCGGCGGCGGCGTTGATGGCTCCCGCGCTGGCCGGAACAGACGTCAGCATGCAGACGGCGACAGCGAGACACAGTAGGCAAGGGCGCATATGCATTCCCCCCATGCATAGAGGATGACGGCACGGAGCTGTGAACTCCCCGCCGTCCCGGTACGGCGGGGAAGAGCGCCGGGGCCGGAGCCCGGCACGCGAAGGCGGACTTCAGAAGCAGCTTACCGTTTTCAAAACAGAATGGTGTCGCGTCAAGCGGCACATGCCGCAAACCCGTCAGGAGTTGCGCGCCGCCCCGGGCGGCTAAGCACAGCAGAAACCACGCTTTTTTCGAAGTCGTTGCGGAAGCGGGAGCGTCGCGGGATCAGCGATGCTCTTCGTCCTGGAGATCCCGCACCAGGCTCCCCAGCAGGCGTGTCTGTTCCAGCAGATCCCTGACGGCTTTGGCGGAATGGTCCATGCCCGCCGTATTTTCCACAGCAATGCGGTTGACTCCGGTCACACTTCTGCTGATGTTTTCACTGCTCGCGGCCTGCTGCTCGGAGGCGGCGGCAATGGAACGGATCTGTTCGCTGGTCTTGTCCGACAGGGCCACGATCTCGCGCAGGGCTTCGTCGGACTGATGGGTCAAATCCGTAGTCCGGCTCATGCCTTCCACGGTCTGATCCACAGTGGCGATATTATGGGCCGCGTCCCGCTGAATGCCGGAGAGCACCTCGGCCACTTCCCTGGTGGCGGCCATGGTCTTTTCGGCCAGCTTGCGCACCTCGTCGGCCACCACGGCAAAGCCGCGCCCGGCCTCGCCCGCGCGGGCAGCCTCAATGGCGGCGTTGAGCGCCAGCAGATTGGTCTGGTCCGCGATATCCGTAATCACGTTGAGCACCTTGTCGATGTCCCGCACGCGCAGGCCCAGGCGGGTCATGGATTCCTTGAGTTCTTCGGTGTGGCGCAGCACCCTGGTGATATTTTCGGCCACTTCCGCCACGCTGGCCGAGCCCTGTTGGGCCTGCTTTCCGGCAACTTCAGCGGTTTCGGCGGCGGCCGAGCTGTTTTGGGCCACCCCGTGCACCGTGGCGCTCATTTCCTCCATGGCAACGGCTACCTCGCCCAGTCGCGCGGACTGTTCCTTGGCTCCCTTGTCGGACTGCTCGATCTGGCTGGAGATGCTCTGGGTGGCGGCGGACATGGCCGTCACGGCCGAGGCGATGCGTTCCGCCGCCAGAGCCATGCCGTCCTGTCGGCGCTCTGCCAGGGCGCGGGCCTCCTCGGCCGCAGTCGTCGAGGCCTGGGCCCGTTCGGCCTCGCGCTGCGCGGATTCCGCCGCCGCGTCGGCTTTTGCCAACGTTTCCCGGATGGAGACGACCATGGTCTGCAACGCCCTGCCGAGCACGCCGAACTCGTCCTTGCGGACCATCTGCAATTCGGCGTCCAACTCTCCGGCGGCCACTTTCTGGGCAAAAGCCACGGAGCGGCGCAGTGGTCTGGTGACGTTGCCGACCAGGCTGCGGGCCAACAGCAGCGTGCACAGGATCACCGCCAGGGTCACGCCCAGCGAAATATACAGACTTTGCCGGGTCGCATCGCTCAGCGCGTCCGCCGTCCGCTCCAGATCGCGCGCGGCGGCGGCCTCCACCTCGTAAAGGGCGTCAATATAGGCTGTGGAGGCCGCGAACCAGGCCTTGGCGTCGCCGCTGAGCCGAGGTTCGTCCTGGCTCTCGTAGGCTTCCCGGCGGAAGGTTTCCACCTTCTCCAGCAGAGGCGGCACCTTTTGCGCATAGACCCGCGCCAGTGCTTCGTCCCGCTCCAGAAAATCCTGAAGATAGGCCCGCTGCAAGGCGACATGTTCGATCCAGTCGCGGTACAGAAGTTTATTGAAACGCCGGGACGACAGCGCCACATTCAGCGTGGCCCGCTCCTGCCCGGCGAATTCCTTGGCATAGATGAGATTGAGGAAATTCACCGCCCGCGCGTAGAGCCCGACATCCAGATACCGGTCCAGTACGCCCCGGAGAATATCCTCCATATGGAGGATGAGGCCAGAGTACACGGCGATGGCCTCGGACGGGGCGATATTATAATCGTCGATGCGCGAGCGCAGATCTTTCAGGGATGCAAGTTTTTCCGTCAGCGGGGCGAATTGGGCATTGACCGCGGCCGTGGGATTGGCCGCGCTGAAAACAGCCATTTTTTCGGCCATGGCCTGCCGGGCTGCCTCGGTCTGTTTGCGCTGGCCCGGCAATTCCTCGGCATAGGCTCCCCGCCGGGCCACAAAACCGGCGGACAAACCGCGTTCTTTCTGGAGTTCATGGATCAGGGCGCTGCTGGCCGAGGAAAGGTCCACCACGTTTACCGCCATGTCCATGGCGCGCATGGTCTGGTATTTTTCCAGAGCATTTCCGGCGGCCAGAGCGATCAGCGCGGCCACGGGCAGAATAAGCAGGACAAAAAGCTTGGCGCGGACACTGATGTTTTTCAACATGACTTCCCCACCAGAAAGAAATAAAATGTTTATGTATTTTCAGTCTTACATAGGACCATTTAAAAAATCAAGCACAAGCCCCATATTCACCCAGACATGCAACATATTGCAATAACTATTAATGTATTTATTCTTATACCGGACAGATTTTATCAATTTTCATTCAGCAAACACCATGGCGTTGCACACAACAGCGACCATACACATCAAATCAAAATATTCCCACTCCGCGACAAATCCCCAGCCGTTCACTACGCTCCGCCGCCACGCCGGAATTATCGGATGCCGTTATGCCGTAACCCTTCCCTTTTCTTTACGGACGGTTTGCCGAAGAGTTTATCTATACATGTGCGTGGATATAAGATACGGCCCAAATCCGCAGGGGCACATGGACAAGCGGACGTAAAATCGGTAAAAAAAATTTTACGGGCCTGAAACAGGTCCGCCCGGCCCCGGCCGGAAGGGGGATAGCTATGCACCAGTATATACGGATATACGCGCTGCTGGCCCTGCTTGCCGTGACACTGCCCGCCACGGTCCAGGCGGAGGACAACGGCATGACGGCCAGGGGCATTTTCACCCTGCTGCCCGCCAGCATTTTTGAGAATACGGCTGAAGGCCTTTCCGACGCGGAAAAGCAGCAACTGCTGGCCGAAGGCCATACGGAATTCTGGGAAGTCGCCGGAGAGACCGAAGACGTGATTGTTTTCGCGGCCCTGCCCTTCCGGGACAGCGCCGTAGCCCTGCGACTCTTCCGTAATACGGCGGACGGCTCGGTGGAGGCGGCCATCGGCACCTTGGGCGGTCCCATCTGCACCATGGAATTATGGCGGGTGGACGCTTCGGGCCGTATGGTGCCCATCGACACCCCGCCGGAACCGGACATCAGGGATTTTCTGGACCAGGGGCAGAAGTTGCCGCCGGACATCAATCCCACGGTGCTGATCTGCCTGGGCCTGGGCGGGCTCAAGGCCGAACCCGTCTTCTGGAACAGCTCGGGCATGGCCCATGTGCCCCTGGCCAACGAGGTCAGCTTTCAATGGAACGGCAAGGCCTTTGAGAAGCAGGTGACTCCACGCAAGGAACAGAGCGGGGAACGCCCCTGATCCGGGACCAGAGCATTTCAAAGGCGATCTGTTCCGGTTTGATGAGCCGCGCCGCATGCGGCGCGGCTTTCAGTTCGTCCGGAAAGAACAGGCCGCCGCAAATCCCCGCCAATCATGCGGCAAAGCGCTACTTCTTCAACCATTCCTCCAGCTTGGCCTCCAGCTCGGCCTCGCTCAGCCGAGAGGAATCGTACATTCCGGCGCCCTCGCGCTGGCGCGCGGCTTCGGCCAGAATGATGGCCGCGGCCACGGAGACGTTGAAGCTCTGGATCATGCCGTACATGGGGATGTAAAGCTGGCCGTCGGCCAGGGAAAGCAGCTCCTCCTCCACGCCGCTGTGCTCATTGCCCATGATCACCGCCGTGGGACGGATGAAATCCCAAGCCCGCAAAGGCCGGGCCGTTTCCGAGCAGGAGGTCGCCAGCACCTGAAAACCCTGGCCGCGCAGAGTGCGCATCAGATCCGCGCTGTTCTTGTGACGCTCGCTTTCCACCCACTTGCGGGCCGAAGCCGAGGTTTTGCGGCCCAGCGTCGGAAATGGGGTGTTCGTATAATAGAGATGCACTTTGGACAGGCCGAAGGCGTCGCAGGAGCGGTAAATGGCCGAAACGTTGTGCGGATCGTGGATGTTGGCCAGCACCAGGGTCAGATCGTTCTGGCGGTGGCGCAGCACTTCAAGCAGGCGCGCCCTGCGCCTGGGAGTGGGTTCCTTGGGCATGCTGATGACTTCCTTACTCATGTGTACTTCTGCAACAGGCCTGCGCGCAGCGAAAAAAATACGGCTCTTGCTTTACCGCCGCAGGCGGCGTGCCCCGCACGCTGCGAATGACATGGCGGCAGCGATGCAAATGCTTGTGAAAGGTGTGTCAGAAAAAACTTTTTCAGGCAAGCGCATTGCCAAGGGTGTGGATTTAGCCTAAAAAAACGGAAAATATCTGTTTTTTTCGCGGCCCGGGGCCGCGACATTTTCCATTCAGGAGTGCCCAATGTCAAAACTCTGGTCTTTGTCTCTGACCCTGGTTACGGCCCTGTTCTCGGCCCTGGTTCTGCCCGGCGCGGCCCTGGCCGCCGCGGGACATCCCACCATCCCCGGATCCGAGCTCTCGGCCGTCTGGGTCATTCCCTTCGCCTGCATGCTGCTTTCCATCGCCATCATGCCGCTGGCCCTGCCGCACTTCTGGGAACACCATTTCGGCAAAATCGCCGTCTTCTGGGGTCTGGCCTTTCTGGTGCCCTGTCTCCTCGTTTACGGCTTCAATGTGGCTTTGTACGAATTTCTGCATATCATTCTGCTGGACTACATCCCCTTCATCGTCCTGTTGTTCGCGCTGTTCACCGTGGCCGGCGGCGTGCGTCTCAAAGGCTCGCTGGTGGGCACGCCCGTGGTGAACACTCTCCTGCTGGCCGTGGGCACCGTCCTGGCAAGCTGGATGGGCACCACCGGCGCGGCCATGCTGCTGATCCGCCCCCTGCTGCGCGCCAACGCCCACCGCAAATACCGCGTGCATTCCGTGGTCTTTTTCATCTTCCTGGTAGCCAATATCGGCGGCTCCCTGACCCCGCTGGGCGACCCGCCGCTCTTCCTGGGCTTCCTCAAGGGCGTCAGCTTCTTCTGGACCACCACCCATCTTTTCCTGAAGACTCTCTGCCTCTCCGTGGCCCTGCTGGCGATCTTCTTTGTGCTGGACACGGTGCTTTTCAACAAGGAAGGCCGCCCCACCCCGCCGCATGATCCCGATGCCGTGGAAGAAAAACTCGGCCTGGACGGCAAGATCAACCTGCTCTTCCTGCTGGGCGTGGTGCTGGCGGTGCTGGCCTCGGGCATGCTGCCGCTGGGCACCTGGATCGAAGTCTTCGGCGTGCCCGTGGAAGGCCAGAACCTGCTGCGCGACATCGTGCTGCTCTGCCTGGCCGGTCTTTCCTGGAAGTTCACCAGCCGCCGCTGCCGCGAGCTCAACGGCTTTTCCTGGGCGCCCATTGAGGAAGTGGCCAAGCTCTTCTTCGGCATCTTCCTGAGCATGATCCCGGCCATCGCCATTCTGCGCGCCGGTACGGACGGCGCCTTGTCCTCCCTGATCCAGATGGTTTCCACCCCGGACGGCCAGCCGGTCAACGCCATGTATTTCTGGCTCACCGGCGCGCTGTCGAGCTTCCTGGACAATGCGCCCACCTACCTGGTCTTCTTCAACACCGCCGGCGGCGATGCCGTTCACCTGATGAACGACATGGCCGACACCCTGATCGCCATCTCGGCGGGCGCGGTATTCATGGGCGCCAATACCTACATCGGCAACGCGCCCAACTTCATGGTCCGCTCCATCGCTGAAAACCAGGGCGTGCGCATGCCCAGTTTCTTCGGCTACATGGCCTGGTCCGTGGGCATTCTGATCCCGCTGTTCGCCGTGCTGACCTGGGTTTTCTTCATCTAAGCCGGATAAGCTTTTCACCAGCTCAAAAAAACGGCAGGCCGCAAGCCTGCCGTTTTTTTGAGCTCCACCCCCCGCACGAGACAAAGGAGAACCGCTCATGAACCACAAGGAGCGCATGCTTGCGGGCCTTCCCTACAAGGCCTGGCTGGACGGGCTGAGCGAAGAACGCCGGGCCTGCCGGGAAAAAATCTTTCGCTACAATCATCTGCCGCCCGACCGGGAAGGCGAACGGGACGCGCTGCTCCGCGAGATTCTCGGCGCATGCGGCAGGCATGTACGCATTGAGGGGCCGTTTTACTGTGATTACGGCTATAATATCGACGTGGGCGAAAACTTTTTCGCCAATTACAATTTCACGGTGCTGGACGTGGCCAGGGTCAGCATCGGCCGCTACGCCATGATCGCGCCCAATGTGGCTATTTATACGGCCGGGCACCCCCTGCATCCCGCATCCCGGAATTCGGGCTATGAATACGGCAGGCCAGTCGCCATCGGCGACAATGTCTGGATCGGGGGCAATACGGTGATCAATCCCGGCGTGCGCGTGGGCGACAATGTGGTGATCGGCTCCGGCAGCGTAGTGACCAGGGACATTCCGGACAATGCCCTGGCCGTCGGCAATCCCTGCCGCGTGCTGCGGTTTGTCACCGAGGCCGACCGCTGCCGTTATTTCAAGGATTGCCGCTTTGACGTGGACGACTATGAACACCCCTTTAACGCGGAGGAATGACCCGCGGCAGCGTCGGAAGCTACAATGTCCGCGTTCCCGCATGCCTTGACTCCCGGTTCAGGTCTGCGTACAGAGATTCAATGCTTGCATGCCGGAAATATTCACGCGAAATCTCGCTGAAATGCCAGCGTCTCAGGATTCTGAAGGACGCAGAGGGCATGCATGCGCGTACCGGCGCCACCTGACCGGCCGTTGGGTGGGGCTGGATGTCTCCCTTCATCCCTTAGCGGCCGGGCTTTCTTTCTCTTTCATGGCCGCATCAGGCATGACGCGGCTCCTTCTCCCTCCTGCAACGGCTCAGTGACGCCGCACTTGCGGCAATGGCCTGGTTCGGACACAGCTCCGGATCGTGTCGCTCACACGGCAAAACAGGAGAACTCTCATGCATCGTTGTCTTATGGCGCTGGCCTGCCTGGCTTTCAGCGCTTCCACGGCTCTGGCCGCCGGTCCTCTGGACGCTTTCAACGGCCTGAAAGGCAACCTCGACATCGCGGGAGGCACCGCCCATATCCCGGTGATGAAGGGCGCGGCCAAACAGATCATGGCGGCCAATCCGGACATCCGCATCACTGTGGCCGGGGGCGGCTCAGGCGTAGGCGTGCAGAAAGCGGGCGAGGGCCTGGCCCAGATCGGCAACACGGGCCGGGCGCTCAAGGAGTCCGAAATCAAGAAATACGGGCTGGTCAGCTTTCCCTTTGCCATCGATGGCGTGGCGGTGGCCGTCAATCCAAAAAATCCGGTCTCCGGACTGAGCAAAGCCCAACTCAAAGATATCTTTGCCGGTAAGATCACCAACTGGAAAGCCGTGGGTGGGGCTGACGCGCCCATTTCGCTTTACGTGCGCGAGGACGGCAGCGGAACCCGCGAAACCTTCGAGGAACGCGCTCTGGACAAGGGAAGTTCCTCTGCCGGGGCCAACGTGGTCAATTCCAACGGGGCCATGAAAACCGCCATTGCCCAGGATCCCAACGCCGTGGGCTATGTGGGCATCGGACATCTGGACCCGAGCATCAAAGGCCTGGACGTGGACGGCATGAAGCCTTCCCAGGAAAACGCCGCCAAGGGTACCTACACCGTGACCCGGCTGCTGTATATGAACACCAAGGGCGAGCCCGAGGGGCTGACCAAAGCCTTTGTGGACTATATCTACTCGCCCGCGGGCAAAGAGATCGTGTCCGGGGCCGGTTATATTCCCTATGAGAAAAAATAAGGACGCTGACGGCCCGGCGGCAGGAGAAGATCTGATCTTCACGGCCGCCGGGCCGACCGCACATCAGAGCGAACCGGGCGACCGGGCGGGCCTGGGCACACGGCTGGCCGCGATCCTGGCCGTCGGCGCGGTGTCCTTGCTCTTCGTCATGATTCTGGCGGCCGCCCTGCCCGCATTGATTCAGCCGGGACCGGGAAGCCCCCTGGACTGGGTCTGGCAGCCCTACCAGGGGCATTTCGGCATTTTGCCCATGTGCCTGGGATCTCTGGCCCTGGCGGGCTTTGCCCTGATCATCGGCTGGCCCCTGGCGCTGGGCTTGTGCTGCTGGCTGCTCACCGAAGAGGCCCGCGCCGCGCGCCCCCTGGTGAAGCTGACAGGAACACTGATCCGCTTTATGACCACCATTCCCACCGTGGTCTATGGCTTTGCGGCCGTGTTCCTGCTGACGCCCTTGGTGCGCACGGCTTTGGGCGGTACGGGCATGTGCCTGCTCTCCGCCGGAATCATGCTCACCCTTCTGATTCTTCCCACCATGGTTCTGGTGCTGGAAGCCGGGCTCGGCCCCCGCCTGGAACGGCTTTGCCCCTGGGGGCAGGCGCTGGGCTTTTCCCGCCTGGACCTGCTGCGCTTTTTTGTGCTTCCGAAAGCCCGGCGTAACCTGACGGCCGCGGCTGTTCTGGGTTTCGGCCGCGCCGTGGGCGACACTCTTATCCCGCTTATGCTGGCAGGCAATGCCACGCAAGTTCCCGGCGGCCTGACCGAAAGCCTGCGTACGCTTACCGCGCACATGGCGTTGGTCACGGCCAACGAAGTGGGCGGCGCGGCGTATAATTCCCTCTTTGTGGCCGGTCTGATTCTCCTGCTGGTCAACGGCGGGGTAAGCCTGGCCTTGCGCCGCCTGGAGACGGACGCGCGCCGCGGCAAGGAAATGCGGTCATGCTGATCCGCCGGGTGCCCTCCCTTGCTCCGTCCGGCGCTTTTTTCCGCTGGGCATTGCGCACATGCGCCCTGCTTCTGATCCTGGGAACAGGCACTTTGCTGGCCTTTCTGCTTTTCAAAGGGCTGCCCACATTGGGCGCGCGGCTTTTTTTCGGGGATGTCCCGGCCCTGGACGCGCTGCTGGGGCGCCAAGCCGTCTGGGACGGGCTCTGGCCCGCCTGCGCGGGTACGGCCTGCCTGGTGGGCCTTACCGTACTGCTGGCTGTTTTCCCCGGCGTGGGCTGCGGCCTGTATCTGGCCGAATTCGCGCCGAAACGTCAGGCCGCCCGCATCCGCCTGGCTATGGATGTACTGGCCGGAACGCCTTCCATCGTTATGGGGCTGTTCGGCTTTACGCTGATTCTCTTTCTGCGCAAGACCTTCCAGACGGAAGCGAACACGTCGTTGTTTCTGGCCGCCGCCTGCCTGGCATTGCTGGTGCTGCCCGTACTGGTGACCACCACGTGCGAAGCCCTGGAGGCCGTTCCCAAAAGCCTGAGAACTACCGCCACAGCTCTGGGCTTCACCAGGCGGCAGGCCGCGCGCCACATTCTGCTTCCCGCCGTTGTTCCGGGCATCCGGGGCGGCGTGATTCTCGCCCTGGGCCGGGCCGCCGAGGACACGGCCGTCATCATGCTTACAGGCGTCGTAGCCAATGCGGGCCTGCCCGCGGGCTTATGGGGCAAGTTTGAAGCCCTGCCTTTTTCCATCTTTTACACGGCGGCCCAATACCAAAGTCAGGAAGAGCTGCTCCGGGGCTTTGGCGCGGCCCTGGTTCTGCTTATGCTGGCCTCGGGCCTACTGTTCTGCGCCCGTCTGCTGGAAAACCGCTTTCACCGACGCTGGCGGGGGGAATCATGAAAATTGCCGCGCGCATTCATGCGCTGTGCGTTTCCTTCAACAAACGGCAAATCTTGCACAATGTGGCTTTTTGCGCCCCGGCCGCCGGGATTACGGTACTGGCCGGGCGTTCCGGCTCGGGCAAGACGACCCTGCTGCGGGCCTTGAACCGCCTTAATGAAACGTTTCCCCACAGCCAAACCACCGGCCGGGTGGAACTGGACCTGGGAAACGGCCTGGAGGCCATCTATGAGGCGTCCGGCCAAGACGGGGAACGGGCGCGTCCTCGCCCCTTGAGCGAACTCCGCCGCCGGGTGGGCATGGTTTTTCAGACGCCCAATGTCCTGCCGGTCAGCGTGGCCCGGAACCTTGCCCTTCCCCTGCAGGTAGTGGCGGGCGTTCCTGCTCCGGAAATACAGAGGCGTATGCAGCGGGCTCTCGTTGACGTGCGCCTGTGGGATGAGGTGGCCGACCGGCTGGATATTCCGGCGGAACGTTTGTCCGGCGGCCAGCAGCAGCGCCTTTGCCTGGCCAGGGCTCTGGCGCTGGAGCCCGCCGTGCTTTTGCTGGACGAGCCCACGGCCTCGCTCGACGTACACGCCGCCACCGGTATTGAGGATCTTTTGCTGCGGCTGGCAAAGCGCTATCCGCTGATTGTGGTTTCGCACAGTCCGGAGCAGGCGGTGCGACTGGCCACACGCCTGGTGGTGCTGCATCAGGGCCAGGTACTGCATGTGCTGGAAAAGGGGGAGATCCAGGCCCGAGAGCTGGCCGGTCTGCTGGCGAAGTGAGGACGGAAGGGTGCAACTCGCCGGAATGCAAAAAGCCCTTACGGACGCTACCGTAAGGGCATGATTTCATGGAGCCAGCTAAGAGACTTGAACTCTTGACCTGCTGATTACGAATCAGCTGCTCTACCAACTGAGCTAAGCTGGCGACCGGCTTCTATTGCCAAAAAAGAACCGCTCTGTCAAGAAGGACGTCAGGGCCGCTCCAGCACCAGCGGGATGGCGTGCAGCTCATGGCTGATTTCTTCCGTGGGTTCCAGGCTCCAGCGGCTGGTTTCGGGCCAGCCCAGGCGCGCCGCCACAGCTTTGGCCACACCGGCCACATTGAGCACCGGATGGCGCTGGAAAACCTGGGGCAGGCCGTAGGTCAGATTACAGACCAGGCATTTGCCCGGCCGCCGGCGCAGTTCAAAGGCCAAAACCGCCCGGTCGGGCGTCACGTTCCGGCAGACCAGCCGGATGTCGTAGGCCCCCTCCTCGGCGCCGCCGAACAGCGCGTCAAAAAAATCATCCGTCCGCTGGGCCGGAAAAGCTGCATCCAGAAAATCCTGATCAAGCGTTGCCACGGTTCTACACACTCCTGCTGAGAGATACGCGCCACTGGGGGCTGCTTCACAATACCATTGCTTCTTAGCGGTAAAAATGCCCGGCCATGTTTCACAAGGCCCGCGAGTTTTCCGCAGGAGGGCTTTGCCCGCCGTCAAGCGGAAATCTCAAGCGTACGATGCGTTATGACGCAAGCCGACGCAAATCCTGATCCGTCACGCGCTGGTCCGCGCCGGGCAGGCGCTCCAGAGCAAAATCCGGCAACAATTCCGCCGGGAGCACGGACCAACCGCGCGGGTTGAGCCCGGCCAGCCGGGCCAGCAGGCCCACAATGCGCCTGGGGTCCGCGCCCCGCTCGCGTAAAACCCGCAGCGACAGGCTCTGGTGGCGCTTGGCCAGGCGCTGGCCCTCGCCGTCCAGAAGCAGCGGAATGTGCGCATACGAGGGGACAGCATACCCCAAAAGCCGCAAAAGAGCGATCTGGCGCGGCGTGGAAGACAGGATATCCCGCCCGCGCACCACCTGGTTTACGCCCATAAGCGCGTCGTCCACGGCCACGGCCAGTTGATAGGCCAGTACGCCGTCGGAACGCCGCAAGGCGAAATCCCCACCGCATTCCACCAAACAAAAAGATTGGGGCCCCAGCAGCGCGTCCACAAAATCAACGCGCTCCGCCGCGCAACGCAGCCGCACGGCGGCCTTGCGCCCGGCCCGGAGCAGGGCCTCCCGCTGTTCCGCGCTCAACTCCCGGCAGATGCCGGGATAGGGCGCGCCCGCGTCATCCACATGCGGGGCCGCGGCCAGCAGGCGCAGTTCCTTTCGGGTGCAGAAACAGGGATAGGTCAGGCCTGCGGCCTCCAGCCGGGCCAATACGTCCGCGTATACGGCTGTGCGTCGGCTCTGCTCATACGGCCCGGCGGGTCCCCCCACATCCGGCCCCTGATCCCAGTCCAGACCCAGCCAACGCAGATCTTCCAATAAAGCCGTTGCGAATTCCGGCCTGGAACGCTGGGGGTCGATGTCTTCCAGCCGCAGAATAAGAACGCCCTTGCGCGCCCTCACCGCCAGCCAGGCCAGCAGGAAGGCCCAGGCATTGCCCAGATGGGCGTAGCCCGTGGGACTCGGGGCCAGCCGACCACAAATGCGGTCCGCAGGCTGTTGCGGCGGGCCGCCCTCATGACCGCGAGGCGGCATGGGCTTATTTTTTGTTCCAGGGCATGGCCGAAAGCAGCAAGCCCAGGCCGCAGAAGCCGGTCACTCCGGCAAAGACCAGACCCGCGCCCACAAAGGCGGACAGCCAGATCATGGGCGGCCAGACGAACACTCCGGCCAGGCCCAGCAGCACCAGCGCGCCCGCGCCGATCTGAATCTGGCGGAACAGAGGCATGCTCTGCCGACCGCGCTCCACCGGCAGGCCTTGCTTGGCCCAGGTGCTGACGCCGCCTTCCATCTGCAAGGCGGGTCCTCCGGCCAGTTCTTCCAGCAGGTCACTCTGCTTGGTGGTGCGGTTGCCGGAATTGCAGGTGAATACAATGGGCAGGTCCGGGCTGGCCGGGGCCAGACGCGTCCATTTGATGACGGAAAGCGGGGCCACTTCAGCGCCGGGCACGCGCACGGCGTTTACTTCATCGGGCTCCCGGATGTCCACGAGACGGATTTTTCCGTCCCGAAGTTTTTGCAGGGTTTCAGCGGGACTGATAACAGGAAGCATGAATATACCTATGATTGCTTGCGGCTCTTGGTGCCGGAAGATTTTTTACTTTTCTGGTGGGAAGAGGAGGCCACCTTGGGAGAGGCTTTCTTATCGGAGGCATGGGCAGCGGTTTTGCCGCCCTTGGAAGCGCGCTCGGCCTTGCTTTTCCCAACCTTGGCTGCCTTGGCGGGTGCGGCCTTGGCGCTGCGCCGCGTATCGTTGCTGGCGACCTGCACCACTTTGTCGCGAGAGGCGCGGCGTGTTTTCACACTGCGGCGGGATTTGGCCGGGCTTTTTTTCTGCACGGAGAGTTCGCGCACGGCTTTTTCCTCGGCATAGTCGTTGAGACGGCTTTCGGCCTGGGCCACCAGGTTTTCATTGCCTTCAAAATTCACACGGCGCGCGCCCAGAAAAGTGCTGCTGAAATAGGGGTCACTGAGAGAGTTGATCCGCACTTTGGTGCGGCGGCGCGGGCTGTGGATGAATTTGCCGTCCCCCACGTAAATACCCGTGTGATAACCCCGGCGGGGATGGCGGAAGGCCACAATGTCACCGGCACGCATATCTTCCTGATTCTTAATGCGCTGGCCCACCGCGGACTGCTCCCGCGCGGTGCGCGGCAACTGCACGCCCACGCTTTTGTAGGCCCAGCAGACAAAGCCCGAGCAGTCAAAACCGCCCGGACTGGACCCGCCCCGCACATAGGGGGTCCCGATGGCCGAACGGGCCTTGCGCAACAGCTGCCTGCTGGCCTGGGCCTGGTCTTCGTCCAGAGCCGCCTCATAGGAACGGCGGAAGCGCTCCACACGCATATTCTCATCGGCGGCATTCTGTTTGGCCGCGCACCCGAAAGCCAGGCCGCAGCCCATAATCAGCGCACACAGTTTCAGATATTTACCCATTCGCACTCCATTCCCAGCATGTTGCGCTTGAAATTGCCGCGTAACGGTGAAGTCAATTCACCTTGCGACAATTTCGCGGCGCGGATCTTGTAGAAATCCGCACAGAGCATTCAGACATTTTCAATGCAAGCCATTCCGGCAATGACCGTCCTACCGGCAAGCGGCGGGCAACGGGATAAAAAAACGGGCAGGTCCATCCCGCCCATTCCGGTAATTGCGTCATTCAGGCCTTAAGATCCAGCAGCGTCCCCAGCATGGCGTCGCCGGTACGGACAACCTGGGCGTTGGCCTCATAGGTCCGCTGCGTGGAGATCATCTGCGTCATTTCACGCCCCAGATCCGTGCCGCCGGGATTAACAAAGTCCGACTCCACAGACGCCGGAGCGGCGGATACGGCCGGGTTATTGCGGACCTCGGCGGGAAGCCGTCCGGCAACGCCGGAATCCTGAAGCACGGCATCCAGCCGCACGCCCCGGCCGCCGGGGCCCGTGGCATAGACCGCGTGTTGCGGCGCAAAGCCCGCCGTGTTCACGTTGGCCACATTGTGCGCCGTAACAGCCATACCCCAAGAATGGGCATTCATGGCCGACGCGCCCAGGTTCATACTGCCGGTAATGCCGCTCATCATTTACACCTTAGCGGCTTTCATAGCATAAAATCAGCCCACTGCAAAACGCTTTTTCCCGTGCCGGGCCGGATCCGCCAAACCCTACGGCCGAGCGCCTTTCCGGGCTCCGGATGCGGCCAGACTGCGTTCGATGCGGGCAAAGGCGTTATGGTTGTGGATGGACTCCATGCTCTCCACCTCCACGCTGAACCAGTCCACATGCGTGTGCCGGGAAAGGCGCTGCGCCACATTGCGCACCACGTCCTCCACAAAGGCCGGGGCGGCAAAGGCGTGCTCGGTGACGAATTTTTCGTCCTCGCGCTTGAGCAGGGTATAGACCGCCGAGGAACCCGACTCCTCGGCCATCTCGATGAATTCCTCCAACCAGGAAAAGCCGGTCATGCGCACGCGCATGCGCACGATGGCCCGCTGGCTGTGCGCGCCCTCACGGCTGATGGCCTTGGAGCAGGGGCAGACGGTCATCACCGGCACGTCCAGATCCAGCAGAAATGACTGCCCGTTTTCATCCAGTTCGCCGGTAAGGCGGCAGGCATAGGCCACGGTGCCGGGGCTGCCCGAGGCCGGGGCCGCCTTGCGGATGAAATAGGGAAAACTGAAGCGCGCCCAGGCCCGCCGCGCGCCCAGGCGTTCCTTGATGTTTTCCAGCAGGCGGCGCACCGACTGGTAGCTGATTTCCTCATTCCACTCCTCCAGGGCTTCCACAAAACGGCTCATGTGGGTTCCCTTGAAGGCCGAAGGCAGGTCCACGCCCAGGTCCACGCTGGCCACGGTCTGCTGGCTGCCCCGGGCGCGGTCGCGCACCAGCAGGGGCAGCCTGAGTTCGCGCACACCCACGCGGTCGATATTCAGAGGCACTGTGGGGGCATGGCTTTGTACGTCTTCCATCAGGCCAGATCCTGTCCGGTTGTGGTCACGCTGAACGTGCCGTGTTTGACGCCGCGGCAGGAGATCAGCCGATCGGCCAGAGCCCGCACGCGCTCGGCCTCGCCCTTGAGCACCAGCACCTCCAGGCAGTTGTAATGATCCAGATGCACATGCAGGGTGGTCACGATGATGTCGTGATCGTCGTGCTGAATACGCATCAGCCGCCGCGCCAGATCGTTTTTGTGGTGGTCGTAGACCAGGGTCAGCGTGCCCGCGCCCTGCCCCTGGGATGTCCGCCAGTCCTCTTCGACCAAAGCCTTGCGGATCAGGTCCCGGATGGCTTCCGAACGGTTGGAATAGCCCTTGCGCGCGCAGAGCGCGTCAAAAGGCCCCAACAAATCCTCATCCAGCGATACGCCGAAACGCGCCAGTTTGCCCATACATTCCGCCTGCCGTCTGTAGAAATAATTCCAGCCCGTGCGCGCTCAGTCCGCCCGCCGCCGGATTTCCCATACCTGCACGGTCACCGGCACGGGCTGGGCATAAAGGGGCTCCACCCGCGCGGTATGCACACGCCGCCCCTGCCAGCCGCCGCAGTGCAGGGCGTGCAGAAAAGCCTCATACACCGAGCGCCCCGGCTCGGCCACCCAGGCCGCGCCGTCCGGGGCCAGGGCATGCTCCAGAAAACGCAGCACCGGCGCCACAAAGCGCTTCTCATACATGATGTCCCCGCCCCAGATCCGCGCCATGCTCCGTGCGCGCACCGCCGGGCGCCGCCAGTCCATGAGCGCCCAGCACGGCTGCGTCACGCCATTGAGAGCCGCGTTGCGCGACGCGAAATGCAGGGCGGCTTCCTCGTAATCCACAGCCGTGACCCGCGCGCCCAGCCATTGGCCCACCAGAGCGGTGAGTCCCAGGCCGCAGCCCAGATCCAGGCAGACGCGGCCCGCGATCTCCTCTTGCCGGGCCGCCAGCCAGCCGGCCAGAGCCACGCTGGAGGGCCAGAGCTCAGTCCAGTAGGGCAGCCGCTCGTCCTCGAAATTATGAGGATCGGCGGTCATGGCATCCCAGAGTTCCTCCAGGTCGGCGGCCCGCGTCAGACGCCATTGCCGCCCCGCCGCGGCCACGCTGATTTCCGGCGTGTAGGCCTCAAGACCGGCGCTCCGCCCTCCGGGCCCTTGGGATTCCGCCGGGGCGGATGCTGCGGATACGTATTTCACGCGAAGGAATATAGCCCAACGTCCGGGGGCTGTACAGCGGGCCGCATTGTCTCACAGCGGCGCTTCTGCTATGGTGCGTCGCGGAGGCTGAGGGAACCGCATATGGGGCAAGACATTTTTGATCTGATCATCGTCCTGGCGTTGGTCTTTTTTGCCGGACGGGGCTTTGTGCACGGTTTTGTGGGCGAAGTGGCCGGGGTGGTTTCGCTGGTGGGCGGCTTCTGGGCCGCGCACGCCTATCACTCCCTGCTGTCCCCGCGCCTCACGGCCATTGCCGACCCGGCCTGGCGGACCATCGCCGCCTACGTGCTGATCTTTCTGGCCGTGATTCTGGTCGTGGCCGTGCTGGCCCGCCTGCTGCAGAAAATCCTTTCATTTTCCTTCGTCTCCTGGGCGGACAGGCTGGCGGGCGGCCTGCTGGGCCTGGCCAAGGGCGTTCTGCTCTGCGCGCTGGCGCTGCTGGTGCTGCAAAAATTCTTTCACGACGCGCCGTTCATGCAGCATTCGCGCGTCCTGCCCTATTTCAACGCCCTGATGGAACAGGTGCGCACCTGGCTGCCGCCCGATCTCGTGTCCCGCCTGGGAATCTGAACCGGCGCGTCATATGCCCATACTCATACCAAGGATGCACAGCGTTATGGAAAAAAGCGCATTGGAAGAGTTGCAGAACGTCATCGAACGCCTGACGGGTCCGGACGGCTGCCCCTGGGACAAGGAACAGAGCCCGGAAAGCCTGGCCGACTACATTATTGAGGAAAGTCACGAGCTGGTCAGCGCCATCCGCTCGGGCAAAACGGACGACATCCGCGAAGAGCTGGGCGATGTGGCCTTTCTGCTGCTCTTCGTGGCCCGTTTGTACGAAAAGCGGGGGCAATTCAACTTCAGCGACGCCCTGAACACCAGCCGGGCCAAGATGATCCGCCGCCATCCGCACGTCTTCGGGGATACGGTCTTTGAAAACCTGGACGAGCAGCTCAAAACCTGGGAGGCCATCAAACGCGCCGAACACGCGGACGCCGACGGCGCGCCCCAGGGCATTTTCGACAGCCTGCCCGCCAGCCTGCCGCCCCTGGTCAAGGCCTACCGCATCCACTCCAAGGCCGCGCGCGCGGGCTTCACCTGGCCCGAAGACGAAGAAGTGGAACAGCAGGTGGAGGCCGAATGGCTGGAATGGCTCGACGCCTCGGCCAACGGCGACGCGGAGGCCCAGAAGCACGAACTGGGCGATCTGCTGTTCAGCATTACGGAGCTGGGCCGCCGCAAAGGCATCAAGGCCAATGAGGCTCTGGATCTGGCCACGTTGCGTTTCCTGCGCCGCTTCGCCCGCATGGAAGAACTGGCCCGGGAGCAGGGCCGGGACTTCACGGAGCTTTCCCTGGACGACAAGGACGAGCTCTGGAACGCGGCCAAGGCGGAGGAAGAAGCCCAATCCGCCGCCAAGGCCTGACGGAGACGGCCCATGCCGCTGCGGACGCGACCTTCAGCTTCCTCCAGGGCCGGACGGTCGGCCGGGCTGTCCGTCCTTCTGTCGGCCGTCATGGCCTGTTGTCTGGCCTCTTGCCTAGCCTGTTGTCTGGCGGCCTGCACGCCCTCAAAACACGCGGCGCGCCCGGCCTCCGGCGCAACGGCGGCCCAGGCCGCAAGCAACGGCCTGCCCAGAGCCGACCCCGGCTATCTGCAATGGCTTGAGCGGCAATCCATGCTCGGGGCCGCGCCGGAACTCACCGCCCAGGTTTCCGGCACGGAACGCATCTGGCGCAACAGCAGCACGGCCCGGCGGTTGCCTGTGCTGCTGGGGGCCGCGCCCAACTGGTTCGCGCTCAATCCGTATACCGTCAGTACAGGGCAGCCCGTGTTCCGCGCCCTGGCCGGAGGGGCCGGGGCCGGTTTTCCGGACGCGCTGCCCCAGGCCGGGCTCAATGGGCTGTTCGTCTCCCCCACCGGCGAGCGCGGCGACCTCTGGAACAAGCATAACCAGTCCTCGCCCGGCGGGGAAAACGTCGCCTCCCTGCGTTTTGACCCGGCCCTGGGCTCGGACGCGGACTTCGAAAAACTGGCCCAACGCCTGGAACCGTTGCAGATCCAGATGGGCGGCGAGCTGCCCCCGGCGGCCACGGGCCTGGGACCGGACTTCATTCTTCAGGCGCGGCGGGCCGCGCGCTTTGACGGCATCTACGCCATGATCGCGGTGCCGCAGAAAGACTGGGATCTTTTGCCCCGCCTGCCGGACGAGTGGGAATGCCTGCCCCTGCGGCCCGAAGCCGTGGCGCAACTGGCCCAGCGCGGCCTTTTGCCCGACGCCCTGGTGCGCGATTCCCTGCCCTGGGCCACGCCCGGCGGCTGGGCCGCGACCGGCGAAGTGCGCGGGGCCGACGGCCGGATCCGGCGCTGGGTCTACCGCTACAGCGGCGACGCCCTGCGGCCGGTGCTGCTCTGGCAGGACCCATCGGGCCAAGCCAGGCGCATTTTTTCCGCCGCCATCATCCGGCATACCGGCCTGCAGCAGCAGACCCTGACCGGCCTGCGCCTGGAAGCCCTCATGGGCCTGGACGTGCCCGCCGGAGCGGCTGAAGACGCGGCCGCCGCGCAGGCGGCCCATCCCGGCGCCGGGGATGCGACCCGCTTCGCCCGACTGACGCCGGGCCTGGACGCTCTGGATGAAGCCGCGCGCGAAGTGCATCGCTACGGCGGCTGGGCCATGCAGGACGATGTGCTGCCGCCCTCGCTCACGCCCGTTGTGCTGGCCGGGGCCGTGGATTTCAGCCGCGACAGCATCACCCCGGCGGCCGCCGCCTATGCCCTGCTCAGCGGCGACGCGGCCCCGCTGGCAGCCCTGCTGCGCGCCTCACAGGCCTCCGGCGTGGACCAGAGCCGCCTGGCGCGCGGTCTGCACGACTGGCAGGCCGTGGACTGGCGGCCCCTGCTGGACCTGCCGCAGGGCCGGGAACTGATCCGCAAGGCGCAGCGTCTGGCCGGAGCCCCGCCCGAGGCCATGCAGCTCTGGACCACGCCCGCCTCTCTGGCCGCGCGCGCTCTGGGCCTGAAAACGGCGGAAGCATCGGCTTCGGCGGCGGACGGCAGCGGCAAAAGCGCGGCCCTGCGCGAGGCCTGCCTTTTGCTGCTGGGCTGGCGTGTGGGCCTGCCGGGCCTGAGTTTTGTGAGCCCCCAGGATCTCAGCGGGGCGCTGGACCTGTCGCGCTCCACGGCGGATCTGCCCGCCAGCCTGGGCCTGACGCCTCTCTGGGGCGGTAATCCGGGCGGCGTCGCACCGGACGCGCCGTCGGCTTTCGGCGCTCTGGAACAGCAATGGGCGGACAGACAAAGTTTTCTGCACAGTATGGCCCGCCTGTTGCGCGCCCGCCGCGACGCGGGTCTGGCAGAGGGCAAACTGCTGGCGGTATTCAGCGGACCGCCGGGCTGCGTGGCCGTGCTCAGCGCCCTGCCCTCGGGCGGCTGCTGGCTGCTGGCAGCCAACTTTTCCGCTGAAAAACGCATTTTCCCTCTGGCACTGCCCGCCGGTATTACGGCGCGCACTGTCCGGGACATCGGCGGCGGCCAGGACCTGTCTTCCACCTTGACGCGGAACGGGCACGGCCTTGAACTGGAGCTGGACGGCCGCCATTCCCGCCATGTGCTGCTGGACGGCCCGGCAGCGGGCCTTGGCCGATAGTATTTTAAAAGCATCCACCCTTGCAGCAAGGAGCGACGCCATGACTTCAGACAAAGCCCCCACCCCTTCCCCGGACGCTTCTCCGGAGAGCAGGACGGACGCCATGCCCGACGCCGCTCCGGAGACCACGCGGGCCGGAAAGCCGGATGACACATCCGCCGCCGCGGGCACGCCCGAACAGGCGGAACAGACAGGACCAGGCGGACAGGACGCCGTTGCCGGTCAGCCTGAAGCTGCCGCAACGCCGAATGACGCGCACGCCGATAAGAGCAATGGCGGCCATGTGCCGTCGCGCGCGGAAAAACAGGCCGCGCCGGTCCCGCCTGCGGGCCGGGCCGAAAAATTCTTCCAGACCCTCTGCTGTCTGGGCCCCCTGGTCTTGTTGGCAGTGCTGGCGGCCCAGGCCTGGCCGGATTTCTGGCAGGGCTGGCGGGGCGATGCCCTGTATTGCCCGGCAGAGGTCCGGAACATCCAGATATTCCTGCACGCGCAACAGGACGGGCAATGGCTGGCCCCAGGGGCGGGCCTGGCAACAGAGTCGGCGGCAGGTTTGGCGGCGCAGTGGCCGGGCTTCACCTGGTTTTTGGCCTCCCTTGCCGCGCTGCTCCCGCCCGCCCTGCTCTTTCCCCTGTCCGGGGCTCTGGCAGCCGCCCTGGCTCTGCTGGGCGTCTGGGGCCTGAGCCGCGCGGCGGGCTTCGACTCCAAGGCGGCCCTGGCCGCCGGGCTGATTCTGCTCTGCATGCCTATTTTCGCGCCTCTGGCCCATTTCACGGGTCCGGCGGCTCTGGCGGCCGCGCTGCTGCTCTTCTCCCTGATCTGCTTCTGCCGGGGCTGGCAGGCGCAACGCGCCTGGTTCTACCTACCGGCGGGCTTTGTGCTGGCCGGTCTGGCAGGCCTGACCGGCGGGCTCTTCCATCTCTTGCTGCCCCTGCTCGCCAGCGCCCTCTTCCTGCTCTGGCGGGCCACCTTCCGCCGGGCCCAGGCTCTGGACGCCCTGACCGGCTTTGTCCTCCTTCTGCTGCTTCTGGCCCTCTGGCTGGGCGGGATCATCCTCTGGACCAACGCCGAAGGCTATATGCAAGGCCTGTTCGCCACAGTGAGGCAATGGCACGGCCCGGTGACCGCCCGCTGGTGGCTGCCCCTGTCCGTGGCCGGTCTGGGCCTCGTGCCCTGGATCGGCATGGTGGTCTGCGTTTCCTGGCAACGGGTGCTGCGCTCAGCCTGGAGCGATCTCAAGGCCTCCCGAGCGGAACGCGCCGGTTCGGCCTTTGTCTGGATAGGTATGGTGCTGGCTTGTCTGCTGAGCCTGTTCATGCCCATGGCGCAGCTCCAGAGCGTGGCAGTCTGCCTGGCCTGCCTGGCCGCGCCCCTGCTGGGCAAGGCCCTGCTGCGCCTGCCCCATCTGGGCAGCCGCCTGTTTTACCTCATCGCGGCTCTCTGCCTGCTGCACGCGGGCATGGCTCTGGTAGCGGCGAGCTTCGGCTTTTCCCTGGACTGGATGGCGCGCTTTTTCTCCTGGCCCCTCAGCCCGGAACAACGCGAAATGATTCTGGGGCTCAGGGCCCTGCCCGTGCTCGGCACGCTCTGCCTGCTGGCCGCCGTGGCCATGACCCGTTTTATCCGGCGGGACCATCCGGGCGGCGCGCTGCTGTTCTGCACTCTGGTGGCCGTGATTCTCACCCAGCCGGCGGCCCTGATGCTCGCGCCGGAGCTGGCGGCCCTGCCTGAGGCCCATCTGAGCCGCCTCCAGGACATCCGGATGCCGACCATGCCGGAAAACGCCGTGACGCCCGCCGCGCCCGCGACGCCGCAGGAAGAAGGCACGCCGCCCGTCCCGGCCGCGCCGGAAGCAACTCTGCCGGACCAGGCCCCGAACCAGGCCTCGGACCAGGCACGGGAGAATACCACACCCGCGCCGGAACCGACAGCGCAGCCCGAGGCCGCCCGGCCTGAAACACAGCCGGAAACGCCGCAAGCCGTCGAGCCCCTGCCGGAAACCGCGCGCGAAGCCGGGCCGGAACAGACGACCGCTCCCGCGCCCGCGGCAACGCCCGAGGCCGTTCCCCAACCGCTGCCGCAAAGTGAGGAACAGGAAAACGCGCCCGCCGCGCCCTCTTCCGCCAACTGATTTATTCCATAACACAAGAAGCCAAGAGAGCCGCTCCGGATGTGTTCCGAAGCGGCTCTCTTGGCTTACGCCGCGATCAGACGCGGAAGTCAGGGAATTTCAAGGTTGAAATGCTCTAGGGCCTGTTAACGCTATGCCTTTTTGCCCTCCTGCCGCGTCAGATTTCACCTGCTTTTTCGGTCGAGTACCAGAAGAGTACACTCCCTCAAAGCAGATTTATCTTCCTTGCAGGCGAACAAAAATTCTATAGTGTTAACAGACCCTAAGGGAGCTGCGAGAGCAGTGCTTCTGCTACGAAGCCGAAGCGCAATTTATTTGCGCTGTTGCCTCTCCCGTTAGCGAGTCTTCGAGCGTTACGGACGAGGACAACATAGCCAAGCGGCAAAGTAAGCGTGTTTTTACCTCTGGAATGCGCAGCATTTCAAAGGTAATCCGCTCTGAAGCAATTCACCTTTGAAATAAGCGAATTCTATCTGTTGATGGGCGGCGCATTGCCCCCGGCCTTGAGCATGGTGCCCAGATGGCGACGGGCCAGAGCCAGCTCTTCCTCGGTGACGCCGGGCATGTCGCGCGGGCGGGTGCCGCTCATGTCGTTGCCTTCTTCCACAATGACCAGGGCCGCGGCCATGCGGCCCATGACGCAGAAAAAGCGTACCGGGTCCCAGCCCTGGGCGCGCACCCATTCCGCCGCTTGGGGCGAATAGAGGAAGTCCGCCTTGCCGTTGCGCAAGACCGGATGGGCCTCTTCCTTATGCTCCTTGGCCCAGGCCCGGAAGCGGGGCAGAATTTCCAGAAAACCCACCAGTTCCTTGTCGGTGACCGGCGGTTGATTCTCATACACCGTGACGGCCTGGGCGGCCTTTTTCTGGACGGCGCGCGCCGCCAGGGCGTCCTGGGCCAGGACCGGCGTCAGGCTCAGAGTCGCGACCAGCACCGCGACCAAAGCCAGCCCGGCCCGAAAAAGCCGACGCCGCAACGTCGGCGTTCTGTGATAACCGTTATTCATTCAATACCGAACCGCACTAAATTTAGAGAGTCTGTCCATATTGTGATAGGACTCCACATACCGCAGTGTGCCGGTTTTGCCGCGCAAAACCAGCGAATGAGTCACCGCGTGGCGGGCGCTGTAGCGCACGCCGCGTAAAAAGTCGCCGCCGGAAATGCCCGTGGCGGCGAAGAAACAGTCGTCGCTGCGCACCAGGTCATTGACCGTGAGCACTTCGCGCAGATCTATACCGGTCTCGTTGATAGCCTCTTTTTCCACATAGGACTGCGGGTCCAGCCGGGCCAGAATCTGCCCGCCCATGCCCTTGATGGCGCAGGCGGCCAGCACGCCTTCCGGAGTGCCGCCCGTGCCCATCATCACGTCCACTTCGGAACGCGGGTCCACAGCCATCAACGATCCGGCCACGTCGCCGTCGGTCTGCAACTGGATGCGCGCCCCGGCGGCGCGGATTTCCTCGATCAGGCGCTGGTGACGCGGCTTGTCCAGCACAAAGACCACCAGATCCTGCACGCTCTTGCCCATGGCTTTGGCCACATTGTCCAGGTTGACCCTGACCGGCGCGTCCAGGTCGATAACGTCGCGCGCCTCGCGCGCCACCACCAGCTTCTGCATATAGTAACTGGGACCGGGATCGAACATGCTGCCCTTGGGGGCCACGCCCACCACGGAAATGGCGTTGGGCCGCCCGTAGGCCAGCAGATTGGTGCCTTCCACCGGGTCCACGGCCACGTCCAGACGCGGACCGTCGCCCATGCCCACCTTTTCGCCGTTGTAGAGCATGGGCGCGTTATCTTTCTCACCCTCGCCGATGACCACCATGCCGTCGATGTGCAGGGTGGAAAAACTGATGCGCATGGCGTCCACAGCCGCGCCGTCCCCGGCCTCCTTGTCGCCGCGGCCAAGCCAGCGGGCTGATGCCAGGGCCGCGGCCTCGGTGATGCGTACAATATCAAGGGCCAGATTTTTCTCCGGTGCTTCCGCCATGACATCCTCCAGCTGATGGAACTGCATTGTTTGAGAACTGATTTTACTCCACTGCGCGCCGGGCTTCAAGGGAAAAGCCCGGTGGCTCCGCCCCGGCCCCGCTTACGGCAGCCGGTAGCGCCCGGCCACCGGCGCCTGCCAGCCCGCACCGAAGGGCACACGGCTGACGTGCAGGGCCAACGGTTCCTGGCGGCGCTTGAATTCCGCCCGGAACAGCTTGTCGCGTACCTCGCGGCAGACATCGCTCATGGGCTTGTCCCGCCCCTGGGCGGCAGGCTCCAGCAGTTCCTCCAGCATGGGGTCCAGCTCCTCGTAAGGGGGGATGCTGTCCGCATCCTTCTGGCCGGGCCGCAATTCGGCGGAAGGCGCTTTGTCAAAGACGTTCCGCGGGATGATCTCCGCGCCCCGGTGGGCATTGTACCAGCGGGCCACGGCATAGACCTGGCTTTTGGTCAGATCCGCGATGACCCCCAGCGCGCCCACGGCGTCGCCGTACAGGGTGCAGTAGCCCATGGCCCCTTCGCTCTTGTTGCCGGTGTTCAGCACCAGGGCCCTGGCCCGGTTCGCCAGGGACGTCAGCAGCGTGCCCCGGATGCGGGCCTGCACGTTTTCAAAGGTCACCTCGCCCGCATACGGCGGGAAAAGATCCAGGCCCGGCTTGAGCGTCGCTTCAAAGGCTTGCATCAGAGGCTCAATGGGCAGGGTCACGGTGGACACGCCCAGATTGTCCGCCAGCCGACGGGCGTCGGTCAGCGAATCCTCGCTGGTGTACGGCGAGGGCATCAGCACGCCGGTGACCTTGTCCGCGCCCAGGGCTTCCACCGCGATGCAGCAGACCAGGGCCGAATCCATGCCGCCGGAAAGCCCCAAAATGGCTCGTTCCGCGCCGCACTTGCGCACAAAGTCGCGCGTGCCCAAAGTCAGGGCGCGCCAACCGGCTTCCTCGGCGCTTCGGCAAAGCTCCTCCACCCTGCCGGACCCCCGGGCCGTGTCCACCACCAGTACGTCTTCGGCAAAGGCCTTGCCGCGCGCCAGGAGCTGGCCGGTGGGATCAAAGGCCAGACTTTGGCCGTTGTACACGCGGCTGTCGTTGCCGCCCGCCGGATTGACCGAAAAAAGATGTATGTGATGCCGGGCCGCCACATGCGAAAGCATGTGCTCGCCCGCCTCCTGCGCGCCCACGCAATAGGGCGCGGCGGCCATGTGCACCACGGCGTCCACCCCGCGCTGGACCAGCTCCATGAGCGGATTGTGGCCACTGGCGTACTGGGTTTTCCAGAACGCGCCGTCCTCGGCCACGGCGTCCTCGCAGAGCACCACGCCCAGCCGCCAGCCGCCCAGGCTCAGGATGCCGCAAGACACCCCGCGGTCGAAATAGCGCACATCGTCGTCCTGGCCCGAATTCCGGCCCATATTCTGATAGACCTTGCGCGAAGCCACCTGCCACTGGCCCTTGTCCACCAGCACGCCCGCGTTGGAGAGCAGACCGGCGGCATAGACGCTGGGCACCGGCGCGCCCACCAGCAGGGGCGGCCCGTCCTTCAGGGCCTCGGCCAGATTCCGCAAGGCCGTGCGGCAACCCTCGGCAAAATCAACGGCGCGCAGATAGTGGCCGGGAGCCACGCCGCAGAGGGCCAGTTCCGGCGTGACGCACAGATCCGCCCCTTCCCGCGCGGCCTGGCGCGCGGCCTCCAGAATGCGCTCCTGATTGCCGGCCACGTCGCCGGTGACGCTGTTGCACTGCAATAAGGCGATTTTCATTCCACGGCCTCCCCCGCGATTAAAAAATAAAGGAACTACTGATTAATGAAGATTTTTATTCTCCGCCAAGAAGGGCGAACTCCGGGCGGAGGGAGCATATTCAAACATATTCGACCACCGCACGGAGTTCGCCCGACACAGGCGGAGGGCAAAAAGACCATGAATCAGTGTTTCCTTAAAAATATCCATGCAAAGGCCCACCCGGCGCGGCCAGCGCTTCCACTCCGCGCGTGACGGCCGGATCCTCTTCCAGAGGGGGGGCATGGAAGGGCTTGAGGCGGGCGTCCAGAACCAGGGGCGCGGCGCAGGACCAGTGCTTGGCGCGTGTCTGGGCATGCGCGCCGTAGCTGTCCGTGGCCGGGTCCGAACGGGTGAAGACCACCCAGAGAAAATTGTCCAGCCCGGCGGCGCAGAAAGCGGCATCGTCCACCACGGCCATCAGCGGAAAGGCCTCCCGCTCGGGCCAGGCTTCCAGGCGGCGGGCCAGTTCCTCCATACGTGGGTCCGGTTCGCCGCGCTCCAGCGAGTGCGCCGGGCCGCGCACGACCAGCAGGCCCGGTCCGGCCACACGCGGCTCGGAAAAGCCCTCGGGCAGATCCGGAGCGCCGCGCAGTTCCAGGCCCAGCTCGCGCCGTTTTTCCCCGGCCGAGGCCCAGATCAGCTTGGAGCCCTCGTGCAGGCCGCAGCCCGTATAATCCAGGGTATCACTGGTACTGCGGGTCAGGAAATGCAGGTCGCGGCTGAAGTCGGTCCGCTCCAACAGGTGACGCAGAAAAGCGGGCACGTCGCGGGCGCACAGGCCAGGCGCGTCCTCATGCGCGGCCAGCAGCACATATTTGGCAAGGGCGGTCTGGGTGGCCCCCAACAGATGCAGGGCCGCCGTGAGCAGTTCGCGCGGCCTGCGCCGCGCCTCGTAAGGAGTGTAACGCTCGCTGCCCAAGGCCAGCAAAAGAGGATGCACCCCGGCGACGTCCACGGCATGCACCTCGCGCACGCCCTGGAAAACCTGGGGCACCAGGGGCGCGGTGAGTTCGTGGATGAAGTCGCCGAAAACCGTATCCTCCTGCGGCGGGCGGCCCACGGCGGTAAAAGGCCAGACCGCGTCCCGCCGGTGGTACACGGCGTCCACCTTGAGCACCGGGAAATCGTGCCGCAGGCTGTAGTAGCCCACATGATCCCCAAAGGGACCCTCGGGCTTGAGGCCCGGCACGAGACGCCCGCTGATGCAGAAATCCGCCTCGGCCAGAACGGGCAAACGCAGCTCCGGGGCGCGCGCCAATTCCACCCGGCGTCCGCCCAGCAGACCGGCGAAGCGCAGTTCCGAGAGTCCCTCGGGCAGGGGCATGACCGCCGCCACGCTGAGGGCGGGCGGGCCGCCCACATAGACATGCACCGGCAGTTCCACGCCCCCGGCGATGGCATTGGCGTGGTGCGCGCCGATGCCCCGGTGGATCTGATAATGCAGGCCCGCCTCGTCGGACGCGTAGGCGTTGCCCGCCAGCTGCACCCGGTACATGCCCAGATTGGAGGCGTTCAGGCCGGGGCGGCAGGGGTCTTCGCTATAGACCAGGGGCAGGGTGATGAAGGGTCCGCCGTCGCCCGGCCAGCAGGTCAGGCGCGGCAGATCGGCGAGATTGCAGTTGCACTCCAGCACCGGAGCGCCGCCGTTCCGCTTCGCGCGCGGCAGCATGCGGACCAGTCCGGGCAGCGCGGCCAGCGAACGCCAGGGCCGCCGCAGGGCCGCCGCGGGATCGGCCTTGGCCGCCAGCACGGCGTCCACGGCCCGCAGACTGTCCCGAAAAATATAGCGCAAACGCTCGCGCGTGCCGAAGAGATTGGCCAGCATGGGAAAACGCGTGCCCTTGACTCTGGTGAAGAGCAGAGCCGGGGCCTTGGCCCGGAATGCCCGGCGCTGCACGGCGGCCAGTTCCAGATAGGGGTCCAGTTCCACATCCACGCGCCGGAGCTGCCCTTGGGCCTCCAGATCCGCCAGGCACTGGTTCAGATTGGCGTAGCCCATCAGCAATCCCCTTTTCGCGCCGGGAGCTCCACCGCGCCCAGCGTCCGCCGTCCCGCGAGAACCTCGCGGAAGTCGGCCAGGATGCGGGCGTGGTCAAAAGCCAGTGGTTCCGGCAGATCGTCCGGCGGGTAAAAAGCAGCTCCGGCCGCGTCGTCTCCGGCGCACAGGGCTTCGGGATCACGGGGCCTGCCGGTGAAGACCACGCTCAGGGTATGTTGACGGGGATCACGGTCCGGGCGGGAATAGACGCCCAGCAGGCCGGTCAGTTCCACATCCAGACCGGTTTCCTCATGCATTTCGCGCACGGCGGCGGCCTCGGCCTGTTCGCCCTCGTCGATAAAACCGCCGGGCAGGGCATAGCCCAAAGGAGGATTAGCCCGCGTAATGATCACCACGCCGCGTCCCGGCTCATAAATAACCACGTCCGTGGTGGGCGTGGGATTGCGGTAACAACTGTAGGGCTTGCCGCAATGCGGGCAGATCACGTCTTTCTTCATGCGCTTTCCCGGAAAAATGAAGTGCGGCCGTATGGTAAGCCAGTCCGGCCCGCGCCGCAAGGTACAGCGCCGTGCCGGGCCATTCCGCTCTTCGTCCGTTGTTTTATTCTGCCCTCCGGGCATTAGGGTTCTCGCTTCGCTCCGGCTTGGGCCGCCTCCGGCGCGGGCAGGCGGCCCAAACGCCGGGAAAGGCCGACGCCCTGACCTTACAGACAAAGAAAGCCCGCATCCGTGAGTGCCCGAACGCCGACCGCGCCGACACGCAACAGGCGCAGGCGCGCGCAACCGCCTTCCTCGCCCGCCGGAGATTCGGGCAGCGGTTCCGGCAGAGGTTCCGCCAAGGTGGAGGGCTCGCCCCCGGCGGGCTGTTCGGCCTCGCTCAGAGCGGGCAGCAGGCCGCCCGCATCGCCCGATTCCGCCAGGGCGGACAGCAGTTCCGGGTCCAATTCCTCCAGAGTGCGGGCCGGGGGACGCCCGCTCAGATTGGCGCTGCTGGCGGTCAGCACGCCGCCCGCCAGATGCGCCAGCCGGGCGGCCAGCGGATGCGGCGAAACGCGCACCGCCGCCTTGCCGCCCGCACTGAGCAGAGGTTCGGGCAGGCCGGGCCGGGCCGGGAGCAGCAGGGTCAGCGGGCCGGGCCAGAAACGCGCGACCAGCTCCGGCGGCGCGGCTTCCAGCCGGACCACGTTTCCGGCCTGGGCCGCATCGGCGGCCAGCAGGGGCAGGGGCCGCTGGACGGGCCGCCGCTTGAGCTGGTAGATACGGCCCACGGCCGCCGCGTCGGCGGCCAGACAGCCCAGACCGTAAAAGGTTTCGGTGGGAAAAATCACCACGCCGCCCCGGCGCAGGCATCGGGCCGCGGCTTCAAGATCAAGCACGCGGCAGGGGGAATCGAACATGACAGGCAAACCTTTGCGGCTGATCAGCGTGGGCCGTCTGAAGACGCCGTTCTGGAAAGACGCCGCCGCCCACTATCTGGCGCGGATCACGCGCTGGCGGCGTCTGGAATGCACGGAAGTGCGCGACGGGGACGCGGCTCTGCCTCCGGACCGGCGCAACTCCTTGGAAGGCCGGCGGATTCTGGAGGCCCTGGCCCCGCAGGACGTGCCCCTGGTGCTGGACGAGCGCGGCCTCAGCCTGACTTCGCCGCAGCTGGCGGCCCTGCTGGGGCAACTGGACCAGGAGGCGCGCGGCCGGGCCTGCTTTATTGTGGGCGGGGCCTGGGGCCTGGACGAGGCCGTGCGCGGCCGGGCCTACCGCCTGATCAGCCTCTCGGCCATGACCCTGCCGCACGAGCTGGCCCGCGTGGTCCTGCTGGAGCAGCTGTACCGGGCGGAGTGCATCCTGCGCAAGGTGCCGTACCATCATTGATCCGGCGCTGGTCCGGCGCTTCCGGGCCGCCGCCGGTTTCCGTTTCTTGTAGAGATTGCCGCCGTCGCCGTCAATGTGCGGCGGGCGCACCCTTTCCGCTTCAACCTCACCTATTTTCAAAACGGGCTTGACTCGCCTCTTGTATCAGCATAGCTTCGATAGCACGTTTTTTATATACATAACATATTTTGCATACGCATATAAAAAACGTAGCACTTCGGCAGGCTGACGCGCCGCGTCATGGGGGAAACACCACAATAAACGCGGCTGGAGGCCGCAAGGGGGGAGGTTTCGGCATGGGGAAGGTTTTCAAGCTGATGCTCGCGCTGGCCGCGTGTCATGTTCTGGCGGCAGGCCCGGCGGCGGCTGCAGGAGATACCGCAGCGGCGCAGCCCGCCGGGCGCAAGGAGGCGCTCACCGAAGGCAGCCTGGCGGCGTACACCCTGCCGCCGGTAACCATTTACGGAGTGGCCGATCAGGCGCCCACCGTGCCGGTCATGACCCGCTTCGGCACACAGTTCAACGTACTCACCGAAGAGCAGATTCAGCTCCAGAACTCCCTGGATTTTTATGACGCCCTGCGCAACGTGCCGGGCGTCATGTACCAGAAAAAGAACATCATCGGCGGCCAGACCGGCCCCAGCCTGTATATTCGCGGACGCGGAGCCAGCCATCCCAGCCCGGACCTGAGCATCTTTTTCGACGACGTGCCCCGCAGCGGCGTGCTTTACGGCCAGGCCCTGGCCGACGGCATTCCGGTCTACGCCCTGGGCGGCATGGAAATTTACAAATCGCCCCAGCCCTCGCGCTTCGGCAGCGGCTACGGCATGATCAACTTCATTCCCAAATACATGACCGAAGACGGCTACGAATTGCGCCTGGGCTTTGAAGCGGGCAGCTTCGGCACCGTGGCCGAAAACCTGGGCATGGGCGCGAAGAAAGACGGCGTGGACATTTACGCGGCGCAGAGTTTCATCAGCACCCTGGGCCACGAGGAACACACCGCCGCCCATCAGGCCAGCTATTACGCCAATCTGGGCTTCCAGTTCAGCGAAAACTGGAGCCTGCGCCTCATGGCCAACCGGGTGGACGCCGAAACCCAATCGCCCAACAATGCCGTCACGGGCAGCAGAACCCAAGGACCCAGCACGTACCTGATGGCTGACCGCTACGACACCGGCACAAGTCTGGCGACGCTGTCCCTGAACAACACCTATGCCAATGCCCGAGGCTATCTGAAGGGCTATTACAACCACACCCTCTTCCATATCCGGGGTGAAGACGGCGAGGCCGCCACTTCCCGCCAGACCAATGTGCTCTATGGCTTGCGTGGCCGGGAAACTTTCAGCCTCTGGGAAGGCAATGAAATTGTGGCCGGTTTCGACCTGGACGTGACGGAACTGCAAAACGACCAGCGCAAATACGCCACCGACACCACAAAATCCTGGGATTTTCCCACCCAGACACTGTTCTCCCCCTATCTGGCCGTAAGCCAGACCTTCGGCAGCGAAGAAGGTTTCCACGTCACGCCCTCGGCGGGCATCCGCCTGTACACCAGCGACGTTTTTTCGGACTACGCCTCGCCCCAGGCCGGTCTGGTGCTGGGCTACGCCAACACCAATCTGAGTTTCGCCTACGCGCGCGGCGTGAATTACCCCAGCCCCGTGGTCCTGCAGGGTTTCCTGGCTGACCGGTCCCTGCCCGGCTACCTGAACACCAAGGACATCAAGCCGGAAGTGGTGGACCATTACGAAGTCGCCCTGAGCCACGTCCGGCCCGGCCTGTTCAGCGCGAGCGCCACCTATTTCCACGACGACGGCAGGGACCGGCTCAGAGCCAATATGGCCATGGCTATGCCCGTCAGCGATTCCTTTTTCAACTCCTCTACCGCTGAATACAAAATCGACGGCCTGGAACTGGCGGGCAGCGTAACCCCGCTGGACGGGCTGGAAATTTTTGCCGGGGCCACCTGGCTCAAGGCCTGGGCCAAGGGCGACGACGGCAAAAGCACGGACAAAATGCCCTATACGCCCAGCTTCGCCCTTCAGGCCGGTTTCAAGTGGAAATTCTGGGAGCACTTTCTGCTCAGCGGCGACTACCAGCACCTGCAAAATGTCTACGCGGGCAATCTGATGCGGGGCACTCCCCCAAAAAATCCGAACAGCAACTTCACTGAACTGCACGACGTGGACAAACTGCCGGACATCAATGTGGTCAATCTGCGGCTGGACTACCTCTTCAGCTACGACGACCTGCATCTGGAAGAAGGCCGGGTCTTTGTGGCCGTCAACAATGTGCTGAACACGCCTTACGCCTACGCGATGCAGAAAACCGCCGACAACACGGACCGGCAGCTTTATTACATGCCCGGCACCTCCTTCATGGCGGGATTTGAACTCAAATTCTAGACCCACGCCTCTCGAGGCCGCCGCTCTTTGCCCGGAGCGGCGGCCTCGTCAGCCTGGAACTTTTATGGAAACATTTATGGTGGACGAAGAACACTGCGCCGCGCGGCGGCATTTTTTTGAGGACCATGCCGAAGGCTGGGAGGATCGCAACTATTCCCCGAAAAAGTTGCGGCGTCTGGAGAGCCTGCTGGCGCGTGTGGATTTGGACAGGGGCATGACCGTCCTGGACGCCGGTTGCGGCCAGGGGGTGCTGCTGCCCTTTCTGCGCCGCCGGGTCGGCGGAGAAGGCCGCCTCATCGCCCTGGACGCCTCGGCGGCCATGCTGCGTTGCGCCGCGCAACGCCATCCCGACGCCTGGATACTGCATGCGGGCGTGGAAGCCATTCCCCTGTTGGACGGCTATGTGGATGCGGTGATCTGCTTTTCCGCCTTTCCCCACTTCAGCGACAAGGAAGCGGCGGCGTGTGAATTTTACCGCCTGCTCAAGCCCGGAGGCGCGGCCTATGTCCTGCACATCGACGGCCGGGAAAAACTCAATGACCTGCACGATCAGCATCATGCGGTATGCGGCGACCATTTGCCCTGCCCGCACGGGATGAAGAAAATCTTCAGCCAGGCGGGTTTTTCGAAGATGCGGGCGGATGAAAGCGCGGAGCACTATTATTTTGCCGCTTGCAAACAGGAGTGAGACATGCGGGTCACTTCCATTCTTTCCCCGGTTTTCCTGCTGTGCGCGACCCTGGCCGTCTTTCTGGCGACGGCTGCGTCCCCGCAGGCCCGGTCACTGAAAATCATCGCCGGTACGTCGCTCATTGAGGACATCGCCAGAGATCTCACGGCCGGAGAAAGCGAAATCCTCACCATTATCCAGGGTTCCAGCTGTCCCGGCCATGAAAACGCCAAAACCTCGGACTTCGTTTTCGCGGCCAAGGCCGACCTTCTGCTGATCCATACTTTTCAGAGCCGCATGCCGCAGATCACGGGCATGCTGGAGGCCATCGACAACCGGCGACTGCGCGTGACGGCGCTGGGTCCGCACGGGAGCTGGCTGGTGCCGGAAAACCAAAAGGAGGCCGTGCGCCGCATTGCCGCCGCGCTGATCGACATTGCCCCGGATCAGGCCCCTGCGGTGGAACAGCGCATGCGCCGACGCCTGGAGCGGGTGGATGGCGCTGCCGCCGCATGCGGGCGCATGCTCGCGCCCGTACGGGGCAAGGCCGTGCTGGCCGCTGAAATGCAGGCGGAATTCGCCCGCTGGGCCGGGCTGGACGTGCTGCGGACCTACGGCCGGACCGAAGACCTCAGCGCCGGTGATCTGGCCGGACTGCTGGACAACGTGCGTGACAAAAACGTGCGCGGCGTGATCGACAACCTGCAGAGCGGCGCGGACGCGGGCCTGCCCCTGGCACTGGAGCTGAAGGTGCCGCATCTCGTGCTGTCCAATTTCCCCGGCTCCGCCCCGGACGTGCCGGATTACTTCAGCCTGCTGCGCGCCAATGCGGAACAGCTCGCCCGGCTGTAACACGGCAGCCGCCGCCCGGCCCCGCGCTCTGGCCCGTCTGATCGGGGTGGACGTCAGATTCGGCCCGCGCCGTGTGCTGCGCGACATCACACTCGAAGTCGCGCCCGGCGACTTCTGGACTCTGATCGGCCCCAACGGCGCGGGCAAGTCCACCCTGCTGGGGCTGTTCAACGGCCTGACACCCTGCTCCACAGGCCGCGCGGAGTATGCGGGTCTGCCGGTGACGCCCAAAACCGCGCCCGCCGTCCGTCTGAAAATCGCCCACGTTTTCCAGACCTCGGACCTTGACCCCAAGATGCCGCTCTCGGTCTTTGAATCCGTGCTGGGCGGCACCTACGGCCGCCTCGGCCTGTTCAGGCGACCCGGCCCGAGGGAAAAGGACCTGGCCATGCACGCCCTGGAAACCGTGGGGCTGGCCGATCTGGCGGGCCGTCCCATCGGCCACCTGTCCGGCGGCGAGCGCCAGCGTACGGCCCTGGCCCGCGCTCTGGCCCAGGAGCCGGAATTGATTTTGCTGGATGAGCCCACCGCCGCCCTGGACTGGCAGGCCCAGAGGGATATCCTCAACGCCGTTGCCGCCCTGCGACGGGACTTTGCGCTGACTGTCTTTATGGTGACCCATGACCTCAACGCGGTCTTCAATCTGGCCCGAAAGGTCGCCATGCTGCGCGAAGGGCGGCTGATCTGGCAAGGCGACGTCAAGGACGCCATGCAGCCGGAACTGCTCAGCTCCCTGTACGGCGTGCCCATCGCCATCGCCGACTGCAACGGCCGCAAGGCAGCGCTTTTTTAGGGCAATTCACCGTTAAGCAGGCGAATTGCCCTGGCGGTCGCGAGAGCCGAAGCATGCGGCCGACGTAACATTTGAAATACCTTACAAGGCGTTCAGGCAAATCCTTGCCCGAGCAGCCGGAGGCGGCATTACTCGCCGTTAAGCCCATTTGAAGTGTTGATTGCTGTTGGAGGCGCTTTGGAATCCTTCCTGAGCTATGAATTCCTGCAACGGGCCCTGCTCATGGCCCTGCTGGGCGGCGGCGTGTGCGGGGCCATGGGCGTCTTTGTGGTGCTCTGGCGCATGAGCCTTGTGGGCATGTGCATATCCCACGCGGCCTTTGCCGGAGCTCTGCTGGGCCTCTGGCTAGGGCTGCCGCCCCTGGCCGGGGGCCTGGCCGCCAGCCTGGGCGCGGCCTCAGCCGTGGGTCCGCTGGCCGAGCGTCCCGGCTTCAGTCTGGATACGGCCATGGGCGTGATCTTTTCCGTGGTCATGAGCCTGGCCATGCTGGCCCTGGGCCTGCTGCCCGGCGCGCGGACCGAGGGCTTGAGCCTGATCTGGGGCAGCCTGCTCACCGTAACCCGCCTTGATCTGGCGCTTATGGGCGGCACGGCCTTGCTGCTCTTTGCCTTCATCTTTGTATTTTTCAAAGAAATCCAGGCCATCATCGGCCAGAAACAGGCGGCGCTGGCCTCCGGCATTCCGGTCCGTAAAATCCGCTACGCCAGCCTGATTCTCATGGGGCTGGTGGTGGCCTTTGCCCTCAAGGCCATCGGCGGCCTGCTGATCTTCTCGCTTATCGTCACTCCGGCGGCCACGGCCCTGCAACTGACCTACAGCCTGCGCCGCATGTTCATTCTGGCGGCCCTGCTGGGCGCGGCGGCTTCGGCGGCGGGGCTCTGGTTCTCCTTCCATTTTTCCGTGCCGCCCGGTGCGGCCATTGTGCTGACTGCCGCCGCTTTTCTGCTGGCCGCCATCCTGCTCTCTCCCAAAAAACGCGGAAAAACGGTGTGAAACACGGGGAAATCCAGGCGGCACAAGTCAGCCGGGACGGTCTGCCCCCAGTCTGGGACGGACATCAGGCACCCGCGCCGGTTCCGGGCACGCGAAACGCGGCGTTTGCGTTCCCGCCCGCCCGGCCGCGCGGTCCGGGCCGCGCCTGGAAAGGCTGGCTGCTTTCCTGCTGCCTGCATTTCTGCCTGCTGGGCGGCATTCTGGCCTTCGCCGCATATCAGGTGGAGAAAGAAGAACCGGTCTATCGGGTTGCTCTGGTCGCCCTCGGCGACATGAGCCCGGCGGGAACAGGCGCGGGACTGCCGGGTGGCACAAGAGGCGGCGCGCCGGACACCGCACCTGTCCAGGCCCCCGGTCCCCCGCCCGCTCCGGCGGCCGAACCCGCCGCCGGTAAAAACGCAGTGACGCATAAAAGCGCGGATGCGCCGCACCCGGTTGCGCCCGCAAAAACACGCTCTCCCGGAAAGGCCGCCGGGAAAAACAAAAAAAGGCCCACAGCGCCCTCCCAGGAACGGATGCCATCTCCCGCCGGGCCGTTGACGCCGCAGGCATCAGGCGGCCAAGCCGCGACCGTGCCGACAGGTTCCGCCGGGACGGGTACGCGGCACGACACGGCGGCCAGCAGGGCGGGCACAGGCGGAAGCGGAGGTTCCGGGCTTTACATGCCGGGACAACTGGACCATCTGCCGTCCGTGCTGCGGCCCGTCAAACCGGACTATCCTCCGGACGCCAAAAAGAAAAGGATTGAAGGCCGCGTGGTCGTGCGCCTGATTGTGGACAGCACGGGCCGCCCGACGGAATGCGCCGTCCATGCCGCCGAACCGTCAGGCTACTTTGAGGAAGCCGCGCTCGGCGCCGCGCGCAAAACGCGCTTTATCCCCGGCAAAAAAAACGGACGGCCGGTGAGAACCCTGGTATTGCTGCCGTTCGCCTTCCGCCTGCGCTAGGATCTGTTTCCGGCTCGTCCTTTCGTCCTCTGCCCGCGTCAAGCGCCTTCCGCGCGAAAGTAGTTTCCGGACGACCTCAGAGCACCTCGTAAATCCGGGCAAAGACATTGTCGTAAACCAGCTTGAAGTAGGGCGAGAAGCGCGGATCCTGCGGGTCGCCCACCAGCAGCTGGACCATCAGCGAATTGTACAGGCCCTGATCCACGGCCAGTTTTTCGTCCGTGACCCGATTAAAGAGGAAGTTCACGTTCCGCCGCCCGGACAGAAATTCCTTCTGCTCCTCGGGCGTGGCCTTGGGGTGGGCGTCGAACCATTCCTGCACGTAATTGCGGCGGGTCACGCCCGTTTCCTCGAACACGCTGATGGACGAAGCGTAAATGGTGCTGGTGCTGCCCTCCAGGCGCACTTCGCCCGTGTCCAGGCGGTAGGCCAGGGCCTGCGGCACAATGGACAGCGCCCCGCCCTCGCCCTGGCGGGTCACGAAATTCCAGTTGCCGAAATTGCTGATCCAGAAGCCCAGACGCAGCATTTCAAAGCTGACCACCACAAAAAGCCGCCCCTTGGCTTCCACCAGCGGGGTCTCCGACGAGCGCAGCTTGTCCATGAGAGCCTGGGCCGCCCGGCCGTCCAGGCCTTCAAAGACGTTGCCCGGCTCGTTGCCCATCTTGGCTGTGTAGCGGATCAGCTGCCGGGCGAAGCGCGCGTTGTCCGTGGCAAAGACCGCGGCGGGCAGGTAGAGCGAAGGCCCGGCGTGCTGCGCGCCGTCCGCGATGGTCGAGCGCCGCGCGAAATGGTGGGCCGCATAGCCCCAGTCCCACCAGAGCCAGAGCTTGGCGTCCTCGGGGGTCATGGTCCGGGCGCGGGTCAGCGCCTCGGCGTGGCGGCGGTTGATTATGGGCCCCTGGGAGATGGCCTGGATCATATCCGCGAAAGGAGCCACCAGCAGGGCCAGCAGAATACAGGAGGTCGCCGCGCCCGCCACGGCCCCGCGCAGATCGGCGCGCAGCAGGCGCTGCAGCAGCCAGTACAGGGGCAGGGTCAGGCCCACGGCCACCACCGGCGCGCCGAACATGACCATCCGGCCGCCCAGCTTGGTGCTCAGCAGGCCCAAGGCCGCCAGGGGCAGCAGAAAAAGCGCGCCGGGCCGCCGGAAAAGCACCAGGACAAAACCGGCCAGGCCAACGACGGCGGCTTCCATCCAGGGATGGAAATAGGGGAAGAGCGCCGCGAAGCTCAGATCCTGCACTTCAATAATGGACTGGGCCACCGAGGGATAGACCAGACTCATGCCCTCGCCCGTGCTCCTCACGTCGCCGCTGTGCTTGAGATAGGCGTTGGCATGATTGATCAGGGTGGTCAGGATTTCGCCCTGCACCAGCAGGACCGCCGCGCCCAGCCAGAGCAGGACCAGAACCAGAGGACGGCAGAGCAAATGGCGCAGCCCGCGCCCGGCCTTGCTTCCGGCCAGGAGCAGAATCAGGCTGAAACCGAAGCCCGCCGGTCCGCCCAGGGTGGGCAGCGCGTAAGCCAGCCCGCCCAGCAGCAGAATGCCGCGCCGACCGCGCGGGGCCATGATCAGGGCCATCAAGGCCAGCAGCACCACATTGTAACGGATCAGATAGGGAAAAACCGAATGCCATTCCTGGGTCCACCAGGAAATGACGCCCGACGCGCCCAGCAAGAGCACCCACTGCCAGCGCAGGGGATTTCCCAGGCGCTCCAGGTGCGCCTCATCCGCGCCGCGCTCGCCCCAGAGGCGTTGCGCCGCCTTGAGGCCGGATCCCAGGGCCAGCCGCCGCAGGATCATCCGCGGCAACAGCATGTAGCGCATGGCCCAGCAGGCCGGAGCCAGGGTCATCAGGAGCGGAAAAAACAGGGTCACCAGGTCGGTATCATAATAGCCCAGCAGGGTGCGGGCCAGAAAACCGGGAGCCAGAGAGGTGATCAGCCCGGCGGCCACGCCCGCCTCCATGCTGCCCAGGGCCCAGACCCAGGCGAAGACGATCACCGCCACCAGGCTTGCCAGCACCGCCGGGAACCAGAAGGCCACGGCGGCCGGATAGGTATGCAGGGTTTGGGCCATGAGCCGCAGCATCTCGGCCATGGGATGCCCCACGCCCAGACCGAAACCCTCGGCGGCGGCCACCCAATGGTAGGCGTCGTGGGTTGCCAGCAGCCATTCGCTGCCCAGACGGTATTCCGGATTCTGCCAGCAGGGCCACTCCATCATGCGCAGGCCGAAAGCCAAGCCCAAGGTCAGCAGGCCCCAGAACAGGCCCCGCAGCCAGTAGTGAGGCGCGTCCTGCCGCGCGCCGGACGCGCCTACCCCAGGCACGGCCCGTCTTCCCCGGCCCGTTCGGTCCGCTCGGCCAATACGGGTTCAACGGCTTTTCCTGTCCCGCCGGAGATGTCCCCCGACGGGCTCAGCGCCCAGAACCAGCGTCCGCTGCCCGCCGCCGCATAGGAGCGCACGCCCGCCAGCCGCCAGGGCGCGGGCAGACGTTCGGGCGCGGGAGTCAGCGCCAGGATGACCAGCACTCCCTCGGGCCGCAGCCGGGGCAGGGTCAGCTCAAGCAATTCGGGCCAGGGCATGAAGGCCCGGCTCACAATGCAGTCCGCCTGATAATACTGGCCCTGAAAAAAATGCTCCACCGAACCGCGAAATACATGGGTGGCGGACAACTGCAGGCGGGCAAGGACGCTGGACAGAAACAGGGCGCGCTTTTCGCGCACTTCCACCATATAATAGCCGCCCCTGGTCCAGGCCATGCGCAGGGGAACGCCGGGCAAACCCGCGCCGGAACCCAGATCCCAGCTCAAGGGCTCTTCCGGCAGGGGCAGTTCCTCCAGAAAGGACGCCAGATGAAAGCTGTCGGCCACCAGGCGGGCCAGGATGTCCTGCCAGGAGCGCGCGCCCACCAGGTTCATGGCCGCGTTCCACCGGCACAACATTTCCAGATAGACGGCCAGCGGCTCCAGAGCCGCCGAGGGTACGTCCGCGCCCGTGGCCGCCGCGAGCCGGGCCAATTCCTTTCTGTCCACCGTCTGCTGCTCTTGCATGATCCTCTCTCCGCATTCTCCGGCGGATGCGCCGGGCTTTCAGTCATATCCCCGGCAAGCGGGACTTGCAAGCCCCGCCCCGATAACGTAAAAAAAGCAATTCGGCAGCCCGATGCGCATCCCGCTTCACGGGTTTTGCGCCGCCCGCGACGGCGGAGCCGCCGGGCGGAGAGGCGCAAAAACCAGCGGTTGACGGCGCGGCCAAGCGCGGCCCGCTCCTGGTTTTCAGTCGTGTTGACGCCGGCACTATTTGAGTTCACACGCCTTTTGGAGAGAACGCACTTATGACGCAACCTGTTCTGCTTTTTCCCGGCCAGGGCTCGCAGGAGTCCGGCATGGGCCGCGACCTGGCCGAGGCCTCGACCGAAGCCATGAACCTCTGGAAGCAGGCCGAGCGCATCAGCGGCCTGCCCCTGCGCGAAATTTACTGGGAGGGCGACGAGGCCGCCATGAGCGACACCCGCGCCCTGCAACCGGCCCTGACCGTGGTCAACTGCAATCTCTGGCGGGAAGCGGCCGGGCGCGTCAGCCCCTGTGGGGCCGCCGGACACAGCCTGGGCGAGTTCAGCGCCCTGGCGGCGGCGGGCGTGCTCTCGCCGGAAAACGTGCTGGAAATCACGGCCCTGCGCGGCCGCTTGATGGCCGAGGCCGACCCGGAGGGCAAGGGAGGCATGGCCGCCCTGCTCAAGCTGGATGAGCCGCGCGTGGCGGAAATCGTGGCCGAGGCCGCCGCCGAAAGCGGCGAAATGCTGCTCACCGCCAATTACAACACTCCGGCCCAGCTGGTTGTCAGCGGCGCCAAGTCCGCCGTGGCCCTGGCCTGCCAAAAGGCCAAGGAGCGCAAGGGGCGCGGCATTGAACTCAAGGTCAGCGGCGCGTTCCACAGCCCCATGATGGAAGAGGCCAATAAAGAGCTGGCCCCCCTGCTGCGCAAGGCCGTCTGGCGGAAGCCGCGTTTTCCGGTTTACTGCAATCAGCACGGCAAAGCCGTGCACGACGGCGAAAGCGCCAGGGAAAGCCTGCTGCGGCAGATGGTTTCGCCCGTGCGCTGGATTGAAACCGTCCGCAACCAATACGCGAACGGCGCGCGCTTCTGGCTGGAGCTGGGCCCCAAGGCCGTACTGGGCAAGATGGTCGCCCCCTGCCTGAACGGCATCGCCGTCGGGAGCGACGCGTTGCGCGTGGAACTGGTCAGCACTCTGGAAAGCCTCACGGCATTCAGCCTGTAATATTTTTAAGGATACGGAAAAGATATGCGCGCCACCGACACCCTGCGCACGGCCCTCGCGGCCATTCTGGAAGAAGAAGGACTGGCCTGGCCGGTCAAAACCGTGATTGAGCCCCCGCGCGATCCCAAACACGGGGATCTCTCCACCAACGCGGCCATGCTGCTGGCCAAGGAAGCCAAGTGCAATCCCCGCGAACTGGCCCAGAAGTTCGCGGCGCGGCTGCTGGAGCGCTGTCCGGACCTGGAAAAGGCCGAGGCCGCCGGACCGGGCTTCTGCAACGTGACCTTCAGCCAGGCGTTCTGGCGGCGCACGGTGCTGGATGTGGAGGCTGCGGGCAAAGCCTACGGCGCGAGCGGCACGGGCGCGGGCCGCAAGGTGCTGCTGGAATACGTCTCGGCCAATCCCACCGGACCCCTGCATGTGGGACACGGCCGGGGCGCGGCCGTGGGCGACAGCCTGGCCCGGCTGCTGCGCAAGGCCGGATATGCCGTGGATACGGAATATTACATCAACGACGCGGGCCGCCAGATGCGCCTGCTGGGCCTTTCGGTCTGGCTGCGCGTGCTGGAGCTGGCCGGGCGTCCGGTGGACTGGCCCGAGGATTACTACCGGGGCGAGTACATCATCGACATCGCGCGCGAGATGCTGGCGGACGATCCCCATCTGCCGGACCTGCCCGAAGCCGAGGGTCAGGAGTGCTGTTACCAGCGGGCCATGAACGAAATTCTGACGGGCATCAAGGCGGATCTCAACGAATTCCGGGTGGAGCACCAGCGCTGGTTTTCGGAAAAAACCCTGGTGGAGCGCGGCGCTGTGGACGCGGCCTTTACCGCCCTGGGCCGGTCCGGGTACACTTATGAGAAGGAAAACGCCTTCTGGTTCGCCACGGAACAGTTGGGCGACGACAAGGACCGCGTGCTGAAAAAGTCCGACGGCAGCCTGACCTATTTCGCCACGGACATCGCCTACCACCATGACAAATTCGAACGCGGCTACGACTGGCTCATCGACATCTGGGGCGCGGACCACCACGGCTACGTGCCGCGCATGCGCGCGGCCATTACGGCCATGGGCAGGCCGCGCGACAGTTTCGACGTGGTCCTGATCCAGCTGGTCAATCTGCTGCGGGACGGCAAGCCCGTGAGCATGTCCACCCGCGCGGGCACCTTTGAAACCCTGGCCGACGTGCTGCGCGAAGTGGGCGCGGACGCGGCGCGTTTCATGTTCCTCTCGCGCAAGAGCGACAGCCCCCTGGATTTTGATCTGGAGCTGGCCAAGCAGCGCAGCCTGGACAACCCGGTCTATTACGTGCAGTACGCCCACGCCCGCATCTGCGCCGTGCTGCGCCGCGCCGGAGAGCGCGGCGTCGGCCTGCCGGAAACCGTCACGGAAGAGATGCTGGCCGGCCTGGACACGCCCGAAGACATGGCCCTGCTGCGCAAGGCCGCCGCGTTCCAGGATATGCTGGCCGCAGCGGCCCGGGCCCTGGCCGTCCACCACGTGAGCCACTATCTGACCGAGCTGGCGGGCCTGCTGCACAGCTACTACGCCAGGCATCAGGTGCTGCTCGCCGACGATCAGCCGCGCACCCTGGCCCGTCTGGCCCTGTTGCGCGCCGTGGCCCAGGTGCTGCGCAACGGCCTGGACGTGCTGGGCGTCAGCGCGCCGGAGGCCATGTAATGAATGCCGTCCAAATCGTGTTGCATATCAGGTAAAAGCATGCCCCAGCCCCTACGTAAAAGTTTTCAGAAAAGCGCCGCTTCCGGCGGCAAGCCCCGCCGCTTTACCTTCAGTCTGTCCGGTGTGGCCGTTGCCGCGCTGGGTCTGGTGCTGGTAGCCGCCGTGGGCTGGGCCTTTTTCATGGGTTTCATGGTCGGACGCGGCCAGAATCCGGAAAAAAGCGTGGAGCAGATGACCGGCATGCTCCGGGATGAGCAGGCGCAACCCGCCGCGCCCGCGCCGCAAACAGCCCCGGCCGCCCCAGGCGCGCAGAGCGCGCCGACGGCTCAGCCGGAGCGGGCGGAACAGCCGGAACAGGCGGGGAGCGCGGCCGAAGTCCCGGCTTCCCCGGCCGACGCGGCGCACGCGACGCAGGCCCAACAATCTCCCCAGGCCGCCCCGCAGGCCGCCCCGCAGGAGGGGTCAGCCTTTCCGTTCAGCCGCCCGCAGGGCGCGGGTCTGGCCGCCTGGGGCATCAGCCCGGCCACGCCCGCGCCGGGAGCGGCCGCCGCGCCGTCCTCGCCCCCTCAGGGCCAGCGGGCTGACCCGCGCCAGGCCCAGCGCGCACCGGCGGCGCAACCCAAGGCAGCGCAGGCCGAACCCCTGTTCGACTACAGTTTTCAGGTGGCCGCGTTCAAGGACAAGGCCGACGCGGACAAGCTGCGCGCCCGCCTGGAAAGCAAAGGCCTGCGCAGCCGCCAGCAGAAGAGCGGCAAGGTGCTGCTGGTGCTGGTCAATCTGCGCGGCACGGAGCTGGATGCCGCCAATCTGCGCGAGGAGCTGCAACGTATGAAACTGGGCAAGCCCATTCTGGCTTCCAAAAAAGCGGTTTCCGGCAAGAGCCGGAAGACCGGACGCTGAGGCGGACCGTGGACGGGCACAGCGCCAAGCCGGGCTTTTTGCGTCTTCTGGGCCGTCCCTGCCTGCGCGGCATTGACGCCGTGGGCGGCATGACCCTGTTCATGCTGGCCGGGCTGGGCCAGATCTTCACCAGCGCCAGGATTTTTCCGCGCAGCCTGCAACAGATCTATGTGATCGGCTACAAATCGCTGTTCGTGATTCTGCTGATCGGCATCTTCTGCGGCATGGTGCTGGGCCTGCAAGGCTACTACACCCTGATCCAGTTCGGATCGGTGGGCATGCTGGGCTCGGCCGTGTCCCTGACCCTGATCCGCGAGCTGGGGCCGGTGCTCACGGCCATCATGCTCACCGGGCGGGCGGGATCGTCCATGGCCGCCGAAATCGGGGTCATGCGCATCACGGACCAGATCGACGCCCTGGACGTCATGGACATCAACTCCCTGGGCTATCTGGTCAGCCCGCGCCTGGTGGCCGCGCTGATTTCCTTTCCCCTGCTCACGGCCATTTTCGACGTCATCGGCATTCTCGGCGGCTATCTCACCGGCGTGCTCATGCTGGGCATCAACGAGGGCGCCTATTTTTACCGCATCGCCAGTTCCGTGACCATGACCGACATATCCGGCGGCTTTGTCAAAGCCCTTGTTTTCGGCCTGCTGGTCACCACTGTCTGCTGCCACCAGGGCTACTACACCCACCGCCGCCGCGACAGCGTCGGCCCCGAGGCCGTGGGCAACGCCACCACCTCGGCGGTGGTCATTTCCTGCGTGCTGATCCTGGCCGCGGACTATGTGCTGACATCATTCTTATTGTAGGCGGAAATATGCAGGCTTGGGACATTGAATTTCGCGACCTGAGCGTGGGCTACGGCGAGCATGTGGTGCTGCGCGACATCAACGCCGCGCTGCCCGCAGGCAAGGTTTCCGTCATTCTGGGCGGCTCGGGCGGCGGCAAATCCACCCTGCTGCGGCATATCATCGGCCTTTCGCGGCCGCTGTCCGGCAGCGTGTATCTGGGCGGCCGGGATCTTTTCGCCCTGAACCGCGCGGAATTCCGCCGCGTGCGCCGCCAGATGGGCGTGCTGTTCCAGGACGGCGCGCTGCTGGGCGCGCTCTCCCTGGCCCAGAACGTGGCCCTGCCCCTGAGCGAGCATCTGCGCCTGCCCAGGCCCCTGATCCGCGAGGCGGCCCTGCGCGTGCTGCGCATGGTGGGCCTGGAGGACTTCGCCGACTTTTACCCCAACCAGCTTTCCGGCGGCATGCGCAAGCGCGCGGGTCTGGCCAGGGCCATCATCGCCGAGCCGCGCATTCTGCTCTGCGACGAACCCACGTCCGGCCTGGACCCGATCACCGCCGCCCGCATGGACGAACTGCTGCGCTCCATGCACGAGCAGTACGCCGAAATGACCCTGGTGGTGGTCAGCCACGACCTGGCGAGCCTGCGCGCCATTGCCGACTACGTGCTGGTGCTGCGGGACGGCGGCGCGGTATTCGCGGGCAGCCTGGCCGAACTGGAGGCCAGTCCGGACCCCTATCTGCGGCAATTCCTCAGCCGCGAGGCCGGGGACCAGCGCCTGACCCTGCACCAACCGGCTGATCCCGTGGTGCGGGCGGCCCTGGACAAATGGCTGGCGTCATGACGGCCCCTTCGCCCCCACCCCGCGGAAGACGCGGCTGTCGCGGCATTGAAAGGCGCTGAACCACGGATCTGATTGAACCGCCCGGCGTCCTGCGGGCTTGAAACTTTGCCGCCGGGCAGATATACTAAAAAATGTCATGTTCTGTTATGCCGCAGTCTGGAGTCTGAAAAACGCATGAACAGCGTCCGTGAAACCGCCGTGGGCATCTTTGTGCTGCTGGGCCTGATCTGTGTGGCCTACCTGGCCATCAAACTGGGCCGCATGGAATTCTTCGCCAACCAGGGCTTCGAGCTTTCCGCCCGCTTTGATTCCGCCTCGGGCCTGCGGGTGGGCGCGGATGTGGAGCTGGCGGGCGTGCCCGTGGGCCGGGTGGTGGCCATCAGCCTTGACCCCGATCCCCTGCGCACCCAGGCAGTGGTCCATCTGCGCCTGGACAAAAACCTGCATCTTTCCGACGACAGCATCGCTTCCATTAAAACCAGCGGCCTGATCGGCGACAAATACGTCAGCCTCTCGCGGGGCGGCTCAGAAAAAACGATCCCGCCCGGCGGCACCATCACGGAGACGGAATCTCCGGTGGATCTGGAAACGCTGATCGGCAAATACGCCTTCGGAGGTGTGTAATATGCCCCGTATACCCGCGTTTTCACGCGTTCTTGTTCTGTTCTGCGGCCTGGCTCTGGGCTTGGCCGCGTTCTCCGTCGCGGTCCAGGCCGCGCCCGCGCCCTCCTCGCCTGCCCGCCAGGCGCTGGAAACAGCCACCAATCGCATTCTCGCCAGCATCAAGAATCCCGACTACGTCAATCCGGCAACACGCGGCCCCCTGCGCCAGCAGATTGAGGACGAGGTGCTGCATATCTTCGATTTCGGAGAATTTTCCTCCCGCACGGTGGGCGCGCGCTGGCGCTCTTTCACGCCCCAGCAGCAAAAGCAGTTCAGCGACGCCTTCGCGGATCTGCTGATCAGCACCTATGTGAACAAGATCGACGGCTACAACGGCGAGCAGGTCGTCTATGTGGGCGAGCTCTCCTCGGCTTCGGGCGACCGCACGGAAGTGCGCACCGTCATCACCATGAAGGACGGCAAAAAAGTGCCCGTGGCCTATCGCATGCTGCCCAAGGACGGCGGCTGGCGCGTCTATGACGTGCTGATCGAAAATATCAGCCTGGTAAAGAATTACCGCACCCAGTTTCAGGACATTCTGAACAGCGCGAGTCCGGACCAGCTTATTGAGCGGGTGCGGGCCAAAGCGCGGGAAGTACGCCAGCAACATGCCCAATAACACGTCCGTATTCCGCTTTGGCGGCCTGCCCTTTCCGGCGGGCCGCCGCATCGGCCCGGCCCTCTGTTTCCTCCTGCTTCTGGCCTGGTCTTGTCCTTGGGCCGTTTCGGCCGCTCCGGCGGACCCGCCCCGCGCGCCCTCAACGGTTTACGCCAACAGCCCGTCCCTGGCGCCGGGGGCCATTACCGTGCATCCCTACGGCCAGATGCAGCAGTCCGACAGCCTGGACGACTACGATACGGCCCCGGTGGACAGCATCTCGGACCCCCTGGAACCCTGGAACCGCTTCTGGTTCCGCTTCAACGACATTTTTTATCTCCACGTCGCCAGACCCGCGTATGACGCCTGGGTCTTCATAACCCCCCACCAGCTCCGCAGCGGCCTGAAGAACTTTTTTTCCAACGTGATGTTCCCCATGCGTTTCGTGAACAATATCCTTCAGTTCCGTTTTCTGGAAGCCGGGGTGGAGTTCGGGCGCTTTTTCATCAACACCACATCCAGCCTGGGTTTCGCGGACGTGGCCAAGGGCAAGAAAACCATTGTGCCCGTGGACCCCTCGGGCGAGGACTTCGGCCAGACCCTCGGGCGCTGGGGTATCGGCCACGGCTTTTACGTGGTCTGGCCTTTTATCGGTCCCAGTTCCGCGCGCGACACCGTGGGCCGGGCGGGCGACCTGTTCACGGATCCCTTTTTCTACGTTTACCCTTGGGAACTGGCCACGAGTTCGGAACTTTCCCTGCGTTTCAACGCGCTGGGCGACGTGTTGCCGCTGTATGAGGATCTGAACAACGCCGCCGTGGATCCTTATATCGCCATGCGTGAAGCGTATATCAACTTCCGCAATTCCCAGGTCAAACACTGAACGTCGGTATTTGCCCGTTCATTGGCGGCGTCAAATTTCGCGGCGCGTCCCGGTTACATAAAAGATACTCATGGCGACACCCTCCAGAAATTTTTTCAGCGCCCCTCCTGACGCCGCTCCCCTGCTCCGGCTGGAAGACCTTTCCGTGCACTTCCCCTTTGAGGGACGTCTGCTGCCCGCCGTGCGCGACGTGCATCTTGAGCTGCCCCCGGCGGCCATCACCTGCCTGGTGGGCGAATCCGGCTGCGGCAAAAGCCTCACGGCCCGCGCCGTGTTGCGCCTCACGCCGGAAACCGCCGTGCTCGGCGGCCGGGCGCTGCTGCGCGGCGAAGACCTGCTCAGCCTGCCGGAAAAGGAGCTGCGCGGCATCCGGGGCCGCCGCGTGGGCATGATCTTCCAGGAGCCCATGACCTCGCTCAATCCCGTTCTGCGCGTGGGCGAACAGGTGGCCGAGCCCCTGCGCCTGCACCTGGGCATGGGCCGGGCCGAAGCCCGCCGCGAGGCGGAACGCCTCTTCGCGGACGTGGGCATTCCCTCGCCGCACAGCCGCTATGACGACTACCCCCACCAGCTTTCCGGCGGCATGCGCCAGCGGGTGATGATCGCCATGGCTCTGGCCTGCCGCCCCGAACTGCTGCTGGCCGACGAACCCACCACCGCCCTGGACGCCACCATCCAGGGCCAGATCCTGCGCCTGATCCTGGACCAGAGCCGGGAACGCGGCATGGCTGTGCTGCTGATCACCCACGATCTGGGCGTGGTGGCCGAAGTGGCTGACGTGGTGGGCGTCATGTACGCCGGGCGTCTGGTGGAACGCGCCCCGGCGCGCGAGCTTTTCGCCGATCCCCGCCACCCCTACACCAGGGGACTGATGCATTCCGCGCCCAGCCGCCGCTCCATGGGTCTCAGCCGTCTGCCCACCATTCCGGGCAGCGTGCCCTCGCTCCAGAACATGCCGCCGGGCTGCCCTTTTCAACCCCGCTGCCCCGAGGCCATGCCCCGTTGCACCGAAGCCATGCCCCCGTCATTCGTGCGGGGCGAGCATGCCGTGGCCTGCTGGCTGGCTGAATCCTCCGCGCCATAGAGCATTTTGCTTTTGAGACGCTTGCTTCGGCGCTCCACAACGAAAAGAAACTCCATCCGCGCCTGCGTGACGAACAGGACGGCATAGCCCCCCCGCCAGGGCAAATTCAAGCTGAAATCACTCTGAACGTCCTTTTTTTGCCGCCACGCATAAAACATAGGCGGGAAAAACCGATAAGAAAAAACAATAGATGCAGTTCCGGCTGTTACCCGGATGCCAGGGCAGCCGGCAGCCGTTTTCCGCGCTCCAGGCCTTGGGGGATCTGGAGGCCGCTGTCTCGGCGTGCGTCATCCTTTCGGCGACCTTCGTGCGGGGTTACAGCATTACTCATGCCTATCAACCACGCCTCACTGTAGAATGGGGGAAACAATGAAGCTGTCCACAAAAATCTGCGTCAGTATGGGACTTTTAACGCTCCTCATGGCCATTCTCACAAGCTATCTGCTGATCCAGATGGCGGCGATCAACGGCGCATCCACGGAAATTGCCGATCAGAAAATGCCCATCGTCGATCTTGCCGGGAGGCTGAACGCCGAGGTCACCCAGTATCGCGTCATAGAAATGCGCCACATCTATGCCACGGACCCCAAGGCCATGGCCGAAGATGACAAGGAGCTCGACCAGCAGCGCGCAAAGATCTCCGACATCGTGGGCAATCTGGACAAGCGCATCTACGTGCCCAATGTCCGCGAAATTTTTGACCGTCTGGTCAAGGCGCGGGATGCCTACCACAGCATTTCAGAGCGCATTCTGGCCCTCTCCCGCAATATGGAGACGGAAAAGGCCATATCCATCATCCTCGGCGATTCGCGCCACGCCTACCAGGCCTTGAGCGACGCGCTTGTGGAGCTGTCGGACTCCGCCATGAAAAATTCCGTGGCCGTCAGCCACGAGGGCGACGCCATGTACGAGCGCAGCCGGATGATCGGCATCGGCATGACCCTTGCCGCCATTTTCATCGCCGTGCTGCTGACAGTGCTGACCGTGCGCAACACCATCCGCCAGCTCGGCAAGGACCCCGGTGAGCTGAATGCCATTGCCCGCCGTGTGGTGGACGGCGACTACAATATTGACGACGGCGGTAAAAAAATGGGCGTCTACGGCAATATCGTGGAAATGGTCGGCGCCCTGAAAAACCACATTGAAAACGCGCAACGCGAATCGGAAAACGCCAGGGAGCAGTCCCGCAAAGCCCAGGAGGCCATGAGCCAGGCCGAGGCCGCGAGCAAGGAGGCTCAGTCTAAGACCGAAGCCATGCTGGCAGCCGCCGACAAACTGGAAGCCGTGGGCAATGTGGTCTCCTCCGCCTCCACCCAGTTGTCCGCCCAGATCGAGCAGTCCGACCGGGGCGCGGCCGAATCCGCCCAGCGCCTGTCCGAGGCGGCCACGGCCATGAACGAGATGAACGCCACGGTCCAGGAAGTGGCCAAAAACGCCGGTTCCGCCTCCGCCGCCTCCGCCGAAACCAAGCAAAAGGCCGAAGCCGGAGCCCAGGTGGTGGAAAAAGCCGTGCACAGCATTGACCAGGTCCACCAGATGTCCCTGGTCCTCAAGGAAGACATGGTCCAGCTCAACGAGCATGCCCAGGACATCACCCGGATCATGGGCGTCATCTCGGATATCGCGGACCAGACCAACCTGCTGGCCCTGAACGCGGCCATTGAGGCCGCCCGCGCGGGCGAGGCCGGGCGCGGCTTCGCCGTGGTGGCCGACGAAGTGCGCAAACTGGCCGAAAAGACCATGGCCTCCACCAATGACGTGGGCAACGCCATCAAGTCCATTCAGGAAAGCACGGCCAAGAGCATGACCGGCGTGGACAACGCCGTGGAACGTATCGGCGAGGCCACGGAACTGGCCAACCAGTCCGGCGCGGCCCTGGAGGAAATCGTGGCCACCGTGGAGGCCACCGGCGACCAGGTCAATGCCATTGCCACGGCCAGCGAGGAGCAGTCCGCCGCCAGCGAGGAGATCAACCAGTCCATCGTCCAGGTCAACGACATGTCCCGCCAGACCGCCGAGGCCATGGCAGAGGCCGCCAAAGCCGTGTCCGACCTGGCCGCCCAGGCCCAGGGGCTCACCACCCTGATTCAGGAGTTGAAACAGGCATAAACGCAATGTTGCGGGCGCGGCTTGGAGCGTGCGCCTGGCTATCCACGACAGGCCGGACGTCCCCGACGTCCGGCCTGTTGCTTTATTCCCGGCGACGCAACCTCTCCCCCACTGCTCATGGCCATTTTCAGCAAAAATAACGTAGCGTTATGCCGATATTCACCGTATCAAACCGGTCACGTGCTGATCAAAATCATTGCAAAAAGAAAATATATGTATAATCGCTAAAGAAATATTTCTTACGTCCGATTATGTAAAGTGGCACGTATTATGTAGAGCGATCAGGATCGAGCGTTGCTTCATGCGGCTTCCCGCTGCTTATGAAGGAGAAACCAGTTTTACATCCGCATCCCGGAGTCCCCATGAACATGCCTGCCGCCCGCGCCGCCGATGTTTGGCCGTGTGCCGAGAGAGAGAGAGAGAGAGAGAGAGAGAGAGAGAGAGAGAGAGAGAGAGAGAGAGAGAGAGAGAGAGAGTCTGAACCGCTGAGCGAAGCGGATCTTTTTTCGTATATTTTTTAAAGGGTTGCATTCCTTCTGAGATGAGGAATGCAACCCTTTTTGTATTTACGGATACAGGCGCGTTCAACCGGACGTATCGGATCAGCGGCGGCGCCCGCACATACTTCAAGAGAGGAGATTCGGCATGAAACTGTCTACGAAAATTTCGTTCAGCATGGGGGCATTGACCGTACTGATCGCCATTCTGGCGGTCTATCTGCTGGTGCAGATGAAGAGCGTCAACGAGATGTCCACCACCCTGGCGGGGCGGAATATTCCGGTCATTGATCTGGCTGGCAAGCTGAACAATGACGTATCGGAATACCGCATCGCGGAAACCCGTTATGTTCTCAATCCGGACCCGGCCTACAGGGAGCGGAATGAAAAAGCGATGGCGGACTGGAAGGAGAAAATTGGTTCCTATCTCTCCGAACTGACCAATCGCGTAAAAGTGGCAGCCGTCAAAAAAGCTCTGGCAGAGGTCAACGCGGCGCAAAAAACCTTTTTTGACATTTCCGAGAATCTGCTGGACTTTTCCCGGCGGAATGAACTGGAAAAGGCGAAAGCCCTTATGCTCGGCAATTCGGAGACAGTTTACCGCGAGTTGAGCGACAAGCTCACAGCCCTTTCCGCCGCAGCCAAGAACAACGCCCAAGCCATGAGCGCCCAAGGCGACGCCATGTACGACAACAGCAATATGATCGGCACCGCCCTGGCCGTGCTGGCCATTCTCATCGCCGTGCTGCTCACCGTGCTGATCGTGCGCAATACCGTGCATCAGTTGGGCAAGGACCCCGGCGAACTGAACGCCATTGCCCACCGTGTGGTGGACGGCGACTATAACATCGACGACGGCGGCAAAAAGATGGGGGTGTACGGGGCCATTGTGGAAATGGTCAACGCCCTGAAAACCCATATTGAGAACGCCCGGCGCGAGTCGGAAAACGCCAGGGAACAATCAGCCAAGGCCCGGGAAGCCATGCAGCAGGCCGAGGCCGCGAGCAGGGAAGCACAAAGCAAGACCGAGGCCATGCTGGTGGCCGCCGACAAACTGGAACAGGTGGGCGGCGTGGTTTCCTCCGCTTCCACTGAACTTTCCGCCCAGATCGAGCAGTCCGACCGGGGCGCGGCCGAATCCGCCCAGCGCCTCTCAGAAGCGGCCACGGCCATGAACGAAATGAACGCCACGGTCCAGGAAGTGGCCAAGAACGCCGGTTCGGCCTCCACGGCCTCCGCCGATACCAAGGAAAAGGCCGAGGCGGGCGCGCAGGTGGTGGCAAAGGCCGTGCACAGCATTGAGCAGGTCCACCAGATGTCCCTGGAGCTCAAGGACGACATGACCCAGCTCAACGAGCACGCCCAGGACATCACCCGGATCATGGGCGTCATCTCGGATATCGCGGACCAGACCAACCTCCTGGCCCTCAACGCCGCCATTGAGGCCGCCCGCGCGGGCGAAGCCGGGCGCGGCTTCGCCGTGGTGGCCGACGAGGTGCGCAAACTGGCCGAAAAGACCATGGCCTCCACCAATGACGTGGGCAACGCCATCAAGGCCATCCAGGAAAGCACGGCCAAGAGCATGACCGGCGTGGACAATGCCGTGGAGCGCATCGGCGAGGCCAATGAGCTGGCCAGCCGGTCAGGTCAGGCATTGGAAGAAATCGTGGCCACTGTGGAAGTCACGGCCGACCAGGTCAACGCCATTGCCACGGCCAGCGAGGAGCAGTCCGCCGCCAGCGAGGAGATCAACCAGTCCATCGTCCAGGTCAACGACATGTCCCGCCAGACCGCCGAAGCCATGGCAGAGGCCGCCAAGGCCGTGTCCGACCTGGCCGCCCAGGCCCAGGGGCTCACCGCCTTGATCCAGGAGCTGAAAGAGGCGTAAGCGTGGGATTGCGACCGGGGAGGCATGCCCCTGGCGCGCGCAAACTTCTTTGACGGCGATCATATATCAAACGCGCCCCGTCATGAGGACGGGGCGCGTTTTTATTTTATTTTGGTGTTTATCAGTATTTACAGTAAATAATGTACTACTATACTATTATTAGTAATATAAATATTATTATTTTATATAACATATATAATTTTTCAATTAAGCATATCCTAATAAAATTATACCGTGATTATCTGTCTCAATAAATATTTATGATAAATTCTTGTATTCTGCATAAAGATATGTTCATTTATCCCGATATATAGATAATACATGGCCCACTCTCCCCCGCACGCCGGATTCAGGCATCTGTGGAGAACCTGAAAGGCAATTTTGTGATTTTTCAACCAATCATATTCTGGCCGGGCAACTGAGCGGCGGCATGCGCCGTTTTTCGATGTGAAGGGGGCTGCCATGAGTCAAACGCCTGCCGCGGGGAGAGTTCCATGTCCACAAAGCCAATGCCGGAAGTCTTCGCCATTGGCTTTGTGAGGAACCGCATCGGCAATTTGCAAACGCAAAAGGAGAGAGGAGATGAAGCTGTCCAGTAAAATTTGAGCCTGGGGGTGCTGACAATACTGGCGGGAAACCCAGGCCCCGGCCCGATTCACGCTCCACTCTCAGCAACTGCATCTTGCATGGCGCTCGCGGCATGCTGTTGTTCGGCGGCATACCGTTTCTTCTTCACATTTTGAATTATTGCAATGGAAAAACATAGATTTTGGGGGAACTCGTGACACTGCGGACCAAACTCACTCTTGCCACCGGCTTTCTGCTGGTCATGCTTTGCGGGCTGGGCGTCTTCAGCCTGACACAGATGAGCCGCATCAATGATGTGGCCGTGGAAATCATTGATGGGTGGTTTCCGTCCACCCGCTATGCCATGCGCCTCGACACCCTGGTATCAGACTTCCGCATCGCGGAAATCCGGCACATTTATGCCACGGAACAGGACGTGATGGCCGGGTATGAAAAACAGATGAATGAGCTGCTTACGGCAATCAAGGATGCCGAGACGAAATACGCCGCCCTGCTCGACACTGACGCGGAGCGGGGACTCTGGGAAAAATTCGAGGGAGAATGGAAAGAGTACATGGAGATGCATGCACGGATTCAGAGGCTCTCCCGGGACGAGCAGACCGAAAAAGCCATAGGCATACTCAACACCACCTCCAAAGAGCTGTACCATAAAACCTCCGAGAGCCTCGGGGCCATCGTGGATTTCAACGTGGAAGGCAGCAAAAAGACCAGCGACTCCGGCGACAAGGTCTTCAACGACTCCCGGAGCATGGTCATCGGCATGCTCATTGTGGTGCTGCTTATCAGCGTTGTGCTGATGGCCTTCATCATCCGCAACACCCTGCGCCAGCTCGGCAAGGATCCCGGCGAACTGAACGCCATCGCCCACCGCGTGGTGGACGGCGACTATAACATCGACGACGGCGGCAAGAAGATGGGCGTTTACGGGGCCATTGTGGAAATGGTCAACGCCTTGAAGCGGAATATTGAAAACGCTCAACGTGAATCTGGAAACGCCAAAGAGCAGTCCCGCAAAGCCCAAGAGGCCATGGAACAGGCCGAAGCGGCGAGCAGGGAAGCGCAAAGCAAGACCGAGGCCATGCTGACGGCCGCCGACAAGCTGGAACAGGTGGGCGGCGTGGTCTCCTCCGCCTCCACCCAGCTTTCCGCCCAGATCGAGCAATCCGACCGGGGCGCGGTCGAGTCCGCCCAGCGCCTGTCCGAGGCGGCCACGGCCATGAACGAAATGAACGCCACGGTCCAGGAAGTGGCCAGGAATGCGGGTTCCGCCTCCACAGCCTCCGCCGAGACCAAGCAGAAGGCCGAAGCTGGAGCCGAAGTGGTGGCAAAGGCCGTGCACAGCATTGAGCAGGTCCATCAGATGTCTCTGGAACTCAAAGGGGATATGGCCCAGCTCAACGAGCACGCCCAGGACATCACCCGGATCATGAATGTGATTTCGGACATCGCGGACCAGACCAACCTCCTGGCTCTGAACGCGGCCATCGAGGCCGCCCGCGCGGGCGAGGCCGGGCGCGGTTTCGCCGTGGTGGCCGACGAAGTGCGCAAACTGGCTGAAAAGACCATGGCCTCCACCCAGGATGTGGGCAACGCCATCAAGGCCATTCAGGAAAGCACGGCCAAGAGCATGACCGGCGTGGACAACGCCGTGGAGCGCATCGGCGAAGCCAATGAACTGGCCAGCCGGTCCGGCGCGGCCCTAGAGGAAATCGTGGCCACCGTGGAAGCCACCGGCGACCAGGTCAATGCCATTGCCACGGCCAGCGAGGAACAGTCCGCCGCTTCCGAAGAAATCAACCAGTCCATCGTCCAGGTCAACGACATGTCCCGGCAGACCGCCGAGGCCATGGGCGAGGCGGCCAAGGCCGTGTCCGAACTGGCCGCACAGGCCCAAACGCTCACGGAGCTGATCCGGGAGCTGAAACAGGCGTAAGTGTGGGATTGCGGCCGGGAGGCATGCCCCTAGCGCGCGCAAACTTCTTTGACGGTGATCATATATCAGACGCGCCCCGGTATTAAGACGGGGCGCGTCCTTTTTTGGGACATTTATCGCTATTTAACGTAAAACAGCATATCTTATTCTAATTTTAATAAAATAAACCTTATTATTTCATGTATCGTATACAACTCGAAATCATGCATAATATAATAACAATATATAGTAATTATTTATCTCCATAAACATTTATGATAAATCATGAATTCCCCCTAAAGACATCTTCTTTTATCACGATACATGTATTATATACATGATTCATTTTCTCCTGCACGCCGGATTCAAATGCCGATAGAGAAGCTGAGAGGATATTTTGTGAACTCTCAACAAACCATGCTTTGGCCTGGGCAACTGAGCGGCGGGACATGCCTTTTTTTCGTATGAAGGAATGTTGTTCATGAGGCACACCAACGGACGCCCCCTGCTCTTGAACTGCTCGGCACTGTTCCATGCAGAGAGAGAGAGAGAGAGAGAGAGAGAGAGAGAGAGAGAGAGAGAGAGAGAGAGACTGAACCGCTGAGCGAAGCGGATCTTTTTTCGTATATTTTTTTAAAGGATTGCATTCCTTCTGAGATGAGGAATGCAACCCTTTTTGTATTTACGGGTACAGGGGCGTCCAATCGGACGTAGCGGATCAGCGGCGGGGCCCGCACATACTTCAACAGAGAGGAGATTCGGCATGAAACTGTCCACGAAAATTGCTTCCAGTATGGGCTTCCTGGCTGTGTTAATAGGGATACTGGGCCTGTACCTGCTTATGCAGATGACAAAAATCAATGATACAGCCACCCTCATAGCCGATGACCGCTTACCGCTTGTGGCGCATCTCGGGGTGATCAGTAACGCCTCATCGGAATTCCGCCTGGCCGAAGTCCTGCATGTTTACGCCGCTTCCGCCGCTGACAAACAGAAATATGAAGAGCGCATGGACAAATGGATAAAATCTGTCGGTGATAACGCGGAGCAGGCGGCAAAACTGATCCGCAACCCTGACACAAAACGGGCCTTCAACACCTATCTGGAAGCCAGAGCGAAATATCGCGCCGAGATGCAGAAAGTTCTCAAACTTTCCCGCGACAACAATGCCGGAGAGGCCGCGGTGCTGCTGATGGGTGAATCGCGTGAGCAATATCAGCATCTGAGCGACGCTCTGGACGTCGCCATTAAGGCGGTTATGCAAGATACCGACAAGGCCAACGCGGAGGCCGACGTGATGTACGGCAATTCACGCGCCACCGGCATAGTCCTTGTGATTCTCGCGGTCGGCGTCGCTGTGCTCCTGACCCTGCTGCTGGTACGCAATGTTCTGCGACAGCTGGGCAAGGACCCCGGCGAACTGAACGCCATCGCCCACCGCGTGGTGGACGGCGACTACGACATCGACGACGGCAGCAAAAAGATGGGGGTGTACGGGGCCACTGTGGAAATGGTCAATGCCCTGAAGCAACATATTGAAAACGCCCGGCGTGAGTCGGAAAACGCCAGAGAGCAGTCCCGCAAAGCCCAGGAGGCCATGGAACAGGCCGAAGCGGCGGGCACGGAAGCGCAAAGCAAGACCGAGGCCATGCTGGCGGCCGCCGACAAGCTGGAACAGGTGGGCAGCGTGGTCTCCTCCGCCTCCACCCAGCTTTCCGCCCAGATCGAGCAGTCCGACCGGGGCGCGGCCGAGTCAGCACAGCGTCTCTCCGAAGCGGCCACGGCCATGAACGAAATGAACGCCACAGTCCAGGAAGTGGCCAAGAATGCGGGTTCCGCTTCGGCCGCCTCCGCTGAAACCAAACAGAAGGCCGAAGCCGGAGCCGAAGTGGTGGCAAAGGCCGTGCAGAGCATTGAGCAGGTCCATCAGATGTCTCTGGAACTCAAGGGGGATATGGTCCAGCTCAACGAGCACGCCCAGGACATCACCCGGATCATGAATGTGATCTCGGACATCGCGGACCAGACCAACCTCCTGGCCCTCAACGCGGCCATTGAGGCCGCCCGCGCGGGCGAGGCCGGACGCGGCTTTGCCGTGGTGGCCGACGAGGTGCGCAAACTGGCCGAAAAGACCATGGCCTCCACCAACGACGTGGGCAACGCCATCAAGTCCATTCAGGAAAGCACGGCAAAGAGCATGACCGGCGTGGATAACGCCGTGGAGCGCATCGGCGAGGCCAATGAACTGGCTAGCCGCTCCGGCGCGGCCCTGGAGGAAATCGTGGCCACCGTGGAGGCCACCGGCGACCAGGTCAACGCCATTGCCACGGCCAGCGAGGAGCAGTCCGCCGCTTCCGAAGAAATCAACCAGTCCATCGTCCAGGTCAACGACATGTCCCGCCAGACCGCCGAAGCCATGGGCGAGGCCGCCAAGGCCGTATCCGACCTGGCCGCACAGGCCCAGACGCTCACGGAGCTGATCCGGGAGCTGAAAGAGGCCTAAGCGTGGGATTGCGGCCGGGGAGGCATGTCCCCGGCGCGCGCGAACTTCTTTGACGGCGATCATATACCAGGCGCGCCCCGTCCTAATGGCGGGGTGCGTTTTTATTTTATTTCGGTGTTTATAACTAATTATAGTAAAAAAATGTATTTTTTATTATATTTAGAAAAATAAATATAATTATTTTGTATATCATATATAATTTTGCAATCAATCATACAATAATAAAATTATATCGTAATTATGTGTCTTGATAAATTTTTATGATAAATTCTTGCATGCTGCATAAAGATATGTTCATTTATCCCGATATATAGATCATACACGAATCAACTCTCTCCTGATGCCCGATTCAGGTATCTATGGAGAACGTGAAAGGCAATTTTGTGTTTTTTCAACCAAACATACTCTGGCCCGGGCAACTGGAGCGGCGGCATACACCGTTTTTCGTGTGAAGGAGGATGTCATGAGTCAAACGCCTGCCGTGGGGAGGGTTCCATGTCCACGAAGCCAATGCCGGAAGTCTCTCCGCCATTGGCTTCGCAAGGAACCGCATCGGCAATTTACAAACGCAAAAGGAGTGAGGAGATGAAGCTGTCCAGTAAAATTTCTTTGGGCATGGGGGTGCTGACGATACTGGCGGGCATCCTGGCCTGTTACCTTCTGGTGCAGATGGACGAGATCAATGAAAACGTCACGGAACTGGCTGACCAAAAGATGCCCATTCTCGACCTGATAGGCAAACTCAACGGCGACGTGCCCCAGCAACGCATTGTGGAAATCCGTCATATTTACAGCACGGACAATGCCGTAATGGCTGCGGAGGAAAAAACCCTCGAAAAATGGCGGGAAACGGTCAACGATGAAATGGAAGAACTCGACAAGGCCATCTATGTGCCAAACGCCCGCGCAATTTTCAACCGCCTGAAAGCCGCGCGTGGAGCCTATCGTGAAGTCTCCGCACGCCTGCTTGACCTTTCGCGTCAAAACCATACCGAACAGGCCGTGGTCCTGCTCAATGACGAGTCACGCCAAAAATTTGATGCCTTCAGCGCGATTCTCAAGGAACTGTCGGACGTCACCCTGGCCAATGCACGGCAGACCAGCAAGGACGGCGACGAGAAGTACGAGAGATCCCGGGCCATCGGCATCATCCTGACCCTGGCCGCCATATTTATCGCCCTTGCGCTGACCTGGCTGATCGTGCGCAACACCGTGCGCCAACTCGGCAAGGACCCCGGCGAGCTGAACGCCATCGCCCACCGCGTGGTGGACGGCGACTACAACGTGGACGACGGCGGCAAAAAGATGGGCGTCTATGGTTCCATTGTGGAAATGGTCAACGCCCTGAAAACCAACATTGAAAACGCCCAACGCGAGTCGGAAAACGCCAAAGAACAGTCCCGCAAAGCCCAGGAGGCCATGCAGCAGGCCGAAGCGGCGAGCAGGGAAGCGCAAAGCAAGACCGAGGCCATGCTGGTGGCCGCCGACAAGCTGGAACAGGTGGGCAGTGTGGTCTCCTCCGCCTCCACCGAACTTTCCGCCCAGATCGAGCAGTCCGACCGGGGCGCGGCCGAGTCCGCCCAGCGCCTCTCCGAGGCGGCCACGGCCATGAATGAAATGAACGCCACGGTCCAGGAAGTGGCCAGGAACGCCGGTTCCGCCTCCACCGCCTCCGCCGAAACCAGGGAAAAGGCCGAAGCCGGGGCCCAGGTGGTGGCAAAGGCTGTGCGCAGCATTGATCAGGTCCACCAGATGTCCCTGGAGCTCAAGGACGACATGACCCAGCTCAACGAGCACGCCCAGGACATCACCCGGATCATGGGCGTGATCTCGGACATCGCGGACCAGACCAACCTCCTGGCCCTCAACGCCGCCATTGAGGCCGCCCGCGCGGGCGAGGCCGGGCGGGGCTTTGCCGTGGTGGCCGACGAGGTGCGCAAACTGGCTGAAAAAACCATGGCCTCCACCAATGACGTGGGCAACGCCATCAAGGCCATCCAGGAAAGCACGGCCAAGAGCATGACCGGCGTGGACAATGCCGTGGAGCGCATCGGCGAAGCCACGGAACTGGCCAACCAGTCCGGTCAGGCTTTGCAGGAAATCGTGGCCACTGTGGAAGCCACCGGCGACCAGGTCAACGCCATCGCCACGGCCAGCGAGGAACAGTCCGCCGCCAGCGAGGAGATCAACCAGTCCATCGTCCAGGTCAACGACATGTCCCGCCAGACCGCCGAGGCCATGGCAGAGGCCGCCAAGGCCGTGTCCGACCTGGCCGCCCAGGCCCAAGGGCTCACCAATCTGATCCAGGAATTGAAAGAAGCGTAACAGCAAGTTGCGGCCGGGGACAGCGCATCTCCTCCCCGGTCGCACGCGGGCGCGTTTTGGACAGTACGCGCCCGTCCGGGGAACCGGGGGCATGCCTCTGGTTCCCCCCTCATTTTGAGCATGAAAAAGGAACCCCCCGGCATAGCCGGGGGTTCTTCATATGCGCCTGTAAGGCTTTCTTACCAGCTGCGCCCTAGCAGGCGCTCTTGCGATCTGACATTTGCATTTCTGTTACTTGCGGCCCGTAAACGGGCTCCTTGGGTAGGGTAGGCTCAACTGATCGCCAAGTTTATCCGACTCCAGCTGATGCTTGATGTAATCCTGAATCTTGGCCTTATTCTTGCCCACTGTATCGACGTAATACCCACGGCACCAAAATTCTCGATTGCGGTATTTGAACTTCAAATCCCCAAATTGTTCATAGATCATGAGACTACTCTTACCCTTTAGATAGCCCATAAAACTCGACACACTCATTTTGGGGGGAATCTCAAGCAGCATGTGGATGTGGTCTGGGCAACATTCTGCCTCCACTATTTTTACATCCTTCCATTCGCACAACTTGCGCAGAATTTCGCCAATGGCGCGCTTCTTTTCACCATAGAACACCTGGCGGCGATATTTAGGCGCAAAAACAATGTGATATTTGCAGTTCCACCTTGTGTGGGCTAAACTTTTGGCGTCACCCATCGTGACCTCCTTTTGATTTGTTGACTCGCAGTTGCCAGACCGCGAGACTTTTTAACAAATCAAAAGGAGTTTTACTGACATGGGCAAAGCTGTAAGCTTTTTAGAACCCCCCGCCTAGCGGGGGGTTTTCTCCATACAAAAAAGGGAGCGCCAGAGGCGCTCCCTGAAAAAAGCCACGGGCCGTCCGCTTAGTCTTTTTTGTCCTTCTTGAGCCAGGACATCATGCCGCGCAGGTTTTTGCCCACCTGCTCGATCTGATGTTCGGACTCGTTGCGGCGGGTGGTCAGGAACATGGGGTACTTGGCACGGGCCTCAAGGATGAAGTCGCGGGCGAATTTGCCGCTCTGGATATCCTTGAGCACGCCCTTCATTTCCTTCTTCACGTTCTCATTGATCAGGCGCGGGCCGGAGACATAGTCGCCGTATTCCGCCGTATTGCTGATGGAATAGCGCATGCGCGAAAGGCCGCCCTCGTACATCAGGTCCACGATCAGCTTCATCTCGTGCATGCATTCGAAATAGGCCATTTCCGGCTGGTACCCGGCTTCCACCAGGGTTTCGAAACCTGCCTTGATCAGCGCGGAAACGCCGCCGCAAAGCACGGCCTGTTCGCCGAAGAGGTCGGTTTCCGTCTCTTCGCGGAAGGTGGTTTCAATGACGCCGGAGCGGGTGCCGCCGATGCCCTTGGCATAGGCCAGGGCCACCTTGAGGGCCTCGCCCGTGGCGTCCTGCTCGATAGCCACCAGGCAGGGCACGCCGCCGCCCTCGGTGAAGGTGCGGCGCACCAGATGGCCGGGGCCCTTGGGCGCGATGAGGAAGACATCCACATCCTTGGGCGGCTGGATCTGGCTGAAGTGGATGTTGAAGCCGTGGGCGAACAGCAGAGCCTTGCCCTTGGTCAAATGGGGCTTGATGTCGTTTTCATAGACCGCCGCCTGCACTTCGTCGGGCAGCAGAATCATGATCAGATCGGCCTGCTCGGCCGCTTCGGCGGCGGACACGGGCGTGAAGCCGTGCTCCTTGGCCAGCTCGTAGTTGGCGCCGCCGGGGCGCTGGCCCACGACCACCTTGACCCCGGAATCCCGCAGGTTCTGGGCATGGGCATGGCCCTGGCTGCCGTAGCCGATGATGGCGACGGTCTTATTTTTCAAAACATTGAGATCGGCATCCTGATCATAATACACTTTCATCTGAACATCCTCTGTAATCGCTCACGGTTAAACAAAATACATCCCTGGCCGCACACGCGGCGGGGAAATGAGGGACAAAGGCAACGGGCCCGCGGACGAAACCGCCTCGGCCCATTCCGCCGGGGAACGGAACCGCTTACCGGCTACCCATGCTCCTTTGCGGGCGGCGCGTCAATCCACCTTCTTGGAGCGGCGCATGGCCACCGAGCCGGTGCGCGCCAGTTCCTTGATGCCGAAACGTTGCAGCAGGCTGATGATGGCCTCCAGCTTGCCATGGTCGCCCGTGGCCTCGATGGTCATCTCATTGGTGCTGACATCCACCACCTTGCAGCGGAAGATCTCCACGGTGCGCAGGATTTCGCCGCGCATGGGGCCTTCGGCCTGAACCTTGACGAACATCATTTCCCGCTCCACAGCGGCGATGTCCGCAAAATCCATCACCTTGATGACGGACACGATTTTGTGCAGCTGTTTCATGATCTGCTCCAAAATCATACTGTCGCCATAGGTCGTGATGGTCATGTGCGAGACGCCTTCCTCAAGGGCAGGAGCCACGTTGAGCGAATCAATGTTGAAGCCGCGCCCGCTGAACAGGCCCACCACGCGGGAAAGCACGCCGGGTTCGTTTTCCACCAGCACGGAAAGCACGTGTCGTTGCATAGCCAACTCTCCATAGAGCAATTAACGCTTCAAACAGCCGCTGTACGGCGGGCAACGCCCGCCCGCGCCTGTTTGGGCGGCAAGGATTTGTCCGCAAATCCTTGCGGGCATTTCATGTCGTATGAAATGCCCTACACCAGCAGCATTTCATCCAGCGCCGCGCCGGCGGGCACAATGGGATAGACGTTTTCCTCGCGCTCCACCACCACGTCGATAAAAGCGGGGTTAGGCGAGGCCAGGGCCTTTTCCAGCTCGGGCAGAAGGTCCTCGGGCTTTTCAATGCGGTAGCCCTCGGCGCCGTAGGCTTCGGCCAGCTTCACAAAGTCGGGTTGGGCCTCCATGTTGGTGGAGCTGTAGTTATGGTTGTAAAAAAGCTCCTGCCACTGGCGAACCATGCCGAGATGGCGGTTGTTCAGAATGACCACCTTGACCGGCAGCTTGTAGGCCACGGCCGTGGCCAGCTCCTGAATATTCATCTGCAGCGAGCCGTCGCCGGCCACGGCGATGACCAGCTTGTCCGGAAAAGCGAACTGCGCGCCGATGGCCGCCGGAAAACCGAAGCCCATGGTGCCCAGGCCGCCGCTGGTCAGCAGGGTGCGCGGCTTGGTGAAAGAATAGAATTGGGCGGCCCACATCTGGTGCTGCCCCACTTCCGTGGCGATGATGGCGTCCCCGCGGGTGAGGTGACGCAGGGCTTCCACCACCTGCTGGGGCTTGATGTTGCCGTTTTGCTGGTAGGAAAGGGGCTTGCTTTCCTTCCACTCGGACACGGCGCGAATCCACTCGGCATGCTCGCCGGCCCAGTCCTTGTCCGCCAGCTTGGCCTCACAGATTTCCATGATGCCGGACAGAGCCTGTCGGCAATCGCCCACCACCGGCACGTCCACTTCCACGTTTTTACGGATGGAGGTGGGGTCGATGTCGATATGCACGATGCGCGCCTTGGAGGCGAAGGCCGTCAGCTTGCCGGTCACGCGGTCGTCGAAGCGCGCGCCCACGCAGACCAGCAGATCCGCGTTGTTGATGGCCAGGTTGGCGGCGTAGGTGCCGTGCATGCCCACCATGCCCAGCGACAGCGGGTCCGTGGCCGGAAAGCCGCCCAGGCCCATGAGCGTGCAGGCCACGGGGATTTGCAGCTTGTGCGCCAGCGCGGTCAGTTCTTCGGCGGCATCGGCCATGATCACGCCGCCGCCCGCCAGGAGCACCGGCCGCCTGGCCTGGGCCAGCTCCTCCACCGTGCGCCGCAACTGGTTGAGATTGGGCTTGTAGGTGGGGTTGTAGCTGCGCATGTAGATGTCTTCCGGCCAGACGAATTCCGCCCTGGCCTGGACCACGTCCTTGGGCAGGTCCACCAGCACCGGGCCGGGGCGGCCCGAGCGGGCCAGATAAAAGGCCTGGCGGATGGTCAGGGCCAGCTTGCTCACATCCTTGACCAGGAAGTTGTGCTTGGTGCACGAGCGGGTAATGCCCACAATATCCACTTCCTGAAAGGCGTCGTTGCCGATCAGCTTGGTGGGCACCTGGCCCGTGATCACCACCAGAGGAATGGAATCGCTGTTGGCTGTGGCTATGCCCGTCACCGTGTTGGTGGCGCCCGGTCCGGAAGTCACCAGGCAGGCGCCCACCTTGCCGGAGGCGCGGGCATAGCCGTCAGCCGCGTGCACAGCTCCCTGCTCATGGCGGACCAGCACATGGCGGATCTCGGGATGTCGCGGCAGTTCGTCATAAATATCGATTACCGCGCCGCCCGGATAGCCGAACAGCACGTCCACGCCTTCACGCTTCAGGGATTCAAGGAGAATCTGCGCACCTGTGCATTCCATGACCGGCACCTCAACCGCTTATTTGCTTTCTTTTTTCAGACGATCCAGGATGTCCATCATTTTGGTCTTGCCCTCCAGCTTCTGCTTCTTGAGCTGCTTGAGGGTCTGCTCTTCGGTAGGCGTACGGAAGGCCTTGCCTTCCAGCTTTCCCACCTGTTTTTCGTAGAGCACGTGGTCTTCCCAAAGGGATTTCAGCTCCGGATCAGTGGGCGCATACTTTTCCAGCAGGTCAATTTCATGCTGATCCATAAGAAATCTCCAGTGTTAGATGTTTCAGCGCGGACAATCCGCGCAAAAAGCCCGTATCGGGGCGTCCCGGCCTTGAAACATGGGAGTTTCAACGCCGCTCGGCCCGTGGGCTGTTTCCGGATTGAAAAATTCCGGCTTTCCGGCAAAAAACGCGTCAAGACGGCCGGAAGCCAAAAGGACCAACAGAAACAGCCTAATGCAGGGCAAGGGCGTACTGGGCCAACGAGGCGATCACAATGCGGTTGATCAGCTCGATAGCCAGCAACACCACCACCGGTGAGAAATCCAGGCCGCTCGTATAGGTGAAGGGCAGCCATTTGCGCACCCGGTAAAAAACCGGCTCGGTGAGGAGCCGCAGGGTCCGCACGATGGGATTGTAAGGATCGGGCCGCACCCAGGTCAGCACGGCGGCGATGACCACAATCCAGAAATAGATGTTCAGGAGCGAACCCAGCACCAGGGCTATGGCGCTCAATGTATTGGCAAGCACAATCATGCGTTCTCCGAGATACCCTTAATAGAAACGTGAATGTATCAACGCGCTGCCAGGGCCGGAGCCAGCGCGTCGCGCAACACGGCGAAATCAGGCGCGGTGATCCGGCCCCGCAGGCCGCCGCCGTTGAAAGCCGCGAATGTCACGCCGGCCGCCTCGGCGGCTTCCTTGTCATGGACGCTGTCGCCCACAAAAAGGGCATTCCGGGGCTCCATTCCCCAGGCCGAACAAATGCGCAATGCGCCTTCGGGCGACGGCTTGGGCGCGGCATTGCTCGCCGTCACCACAGGATCAAAATAGGAGGGCAAGGAGAAAAAGTCCAGAACCCTTTGGACGCCCTGGTCCGTGCGGTTGGTGGCGATGGCCATGCGCACGCCCTTGTCGTGCAGTTCGTCCGCGAACTCGCGGAAACCGGGCATGAGGCGCAACAGGGGCAGGATGTCGCGCTGGTAATTGATCTCGTCCCTGGTCACGCGGTCGATCTCGCCGTGCAGACGCTTCGGCAGGATGTGCCGCAGGGCCTGGCCCGCCGTCGCCATGAAGGAATAGGCTTCCTGCTCCGGCGTCATGGGCGGCAGGCCGAAATAGGCCAGCACACGATTGTAGAATTCGTCATTGGCCGCGCGGGAGTTGATCATCACGCCGTCGCAATCGAAAATCACGCCGCCCAGACCGTGGGAGAAAAGCGCGCCGCTCATGCCCGCCCCCAGGTCAGCCAGAGGCGTTCCTCAACCAGCGGGCCGTCCGCCCTGGCCGGGCGCGAATGCCCCAGCGCGCGCCAGAGCGGCGCGCGGGCTTCCACAATCTCCCCGGCCCGTTCCGCGGGACAGCCCAGCAGCTCCGCCCGCCGGGGCGCGGGGCTGAACTCAAGCCGCTCCAGCAGGTCTTCGCGCATGGGGCCTTCCACGGCCAGGGCCGCGTCCTCGGGCAGAAAATATGCGGCATTGGCCGCCGCCAGCCGCCAGGGCGGCACCAGGGCCGGGTCCAGAGCGATGGGAGCGCCGAGAAAAGGCAGGCCGCGCGGGCCTTCGTCCTCTTCCACGCCCAGAGCGGCGGTCAGGCTGCCCGCATTTGTCGCGTAGCGCCGGGCCAGCTCATCCAGTTCGGCCAGCCGTTCTTCCTGCAGCCAGAGCCAGAGCAGGGTCTTCTGGGCCTGTTCACGCTCCAGCCGCTCCCGGCGGGCGGCTTCCGCCGCCTGAAGGGCCGCCCTCTTCGCGGCATCCGGGCTGTCCGTTCCGGCAAGCCCGCCCAGGCCCTCCACCACGGCCATTTCGGCCATCCAGCGCGCGGCGCGGGCGTTGTCCGCGGCAGCCGCGCCCACAGGCAGGCCGGAAAGGGCAGCCACATCCATCCGGCGCAGATCCGCCAGACAGGCCACGGCCTCGCGCTCATTGAAAGGATAGTTCGCGGGGCGGTACCAGCCAGCGGCCGGGAAACCGGGATCGTCCGGCAGGCCGGGCCAGAGGCGCAGGGCCCCCGGCCAGAGCGGCGCATCGGCAGTATCAATACCGTCCGGACCGGAAGCGCTCCGGTCCAGCCCACGGGGCAGCGGCCCACGCAGAAACGGCAATCTGAGGCACAAGGTCACATTCATACTTTTTTCCTTCGAAGTTTATCAGCATAGCCGTTGCCGGGCCCGAGCGCAAGCGGGAACGCGCTCTCCGGCACGGCCCGCGAAAGCCCGCCAATGCTTGGCGGCCCGGCGCGGCGGCGCTTCCGGCATCTATTGTCAGCTGGAGGAATATCGCATATATACACGCCAGCACCGCCGCGGGCACGCGCGGCGCCAGCCAAATCACCAGCCGGGTCCCACGCCCGGCATAGAAGGAGTACAGCTATGGAACAGGGCACCATCCGCCTCAAGACCGGCCTTGCCGAAATGCTCAAGGGCGGCGTCATCATGGACGTCACCACCCCGGAACAGGCGAAAATCGCCGAGGAAGCGGGCGCCTGCGCCGTCATGGCCCTGGAACGCGTGCCGGCCGACATCCGCGCCGCCGGCGGCGTGGCCCGCATGGCCGACCCCACTATCGTCAAAAAGATCATGGAAGTGGCCAGCATTCCGGTCATGGCCAAGGCGCGCATCGGCCACTTTGTGGAAGCCCGCATTCTGGAAGCCCTGGGCGTGGACTACATTGACGAAAGTGAAGTGCTGACTCCCGCCGACGACCGTTACCATATCGACAAGCGCGACTTTACCGTGCCCTTTGTCTGCGGCTGCCGCAACCTGGGCGAAGCCCTGCGCCGCATCGCCGAAGGCGCGGCCATGATCCGCACCAAGGGCGAGCCCGGCACCGGCAACGTGGTGGAAGCCGTGCGCCACTGCCGCCAGGTCATGGACGAAATCCGCATGCTCTGCGCCCTGCCCGACGCCGAGGTGCCCAACTTCGCCAAGGAATGCGGCGCGCCCCTGGAAATCTGCCTGATCGTGCGCAAGGAAGGCCGCCTGCCCGTGGTCAACTTCGCGGCCGGCGGCATCGCCACCCCGGCCGACGCGGCCCTGATGATGCACCTGGGCTGCGACGGCGTGTTCGTGGGCTCGGGCATCTTCAAGTCCGGCGACCCGGCCAAGCGCGCCAAGGCCATCGTGCAGGCCGTGACCAACTACAAGGATTACGCCGTACTGGCCGAAATCTCCCGCGACCTGGGCGAACCCATGGTGGGCATCGAGATTTCCTCCATTCCGGATGCAGAGCGCATGCAGGAACGGGGCTGGTAAGATGGGCAAACCCTGCGTGGGCGTTCTGGCTCTGCAAGGGGCCTTCCGCGAGCATGCGGCCTCGGTGGCCCGCCTGGGAGCCGAGACGCGCGAAGTGCGCCAGCTCAAGGACATGGACGGCATCGACGCCATGATCATCCCCGGCGGCGAGAGCACCACCATGGGCAAGCTGCTGGTGGAATGGGGCATGCTCGACCCCTTGCGGCAGCGCATTGAAAAGGGCATGCCGGTCTACGGCAGCTGCGCGGGTCTGATCCTGCTCTGCCGCGAGATCGAAAACTCCGACCAGCCCCGCCTGGGCGTGCTTGACGCCGTTGTGCGCCGCAACGCCTTCGGCCGCCAGGTGGACAGCTTTGAAACCGAGCTGGACATTCCGGAGCTGGGGCAATCGCCCATTCCGGCGGTGTTCATCCGCGCCCCCGTGCTGACCGGCGTGGGCCCGCGGGCGCGTGTGCTGGCCCAGGTCAACGGCCAGGCCGTGGCCGTGCGCCAGGACAATGTGCTGGCTACCTCCTTCCATCCCGAGCTGACTCCCGATACGCGGTTGCACCGCTATTTCCTTGAAATGTGCGGAAACTGAACCGCCCTTCCCTGAACTGAAAAGCCCCCGCGCCAATGGCACGGGGGCTTTGTTATGTGACCTCCCATCAAGAAACATCCGGCAATCCTCTTGACTCTTTGAGTCATACCTGCAAAAGTTACATCCAGGTGATTCAATGAACAACGATACCAGACTTGCCGTTGCCGCGCACATCCTTGCTCTCCTTTCCTTTGCCGGAAAGGAATACAGGTCTTCCGTCCTGTTGGCTCGGAGCGTCAATACAAACGCCGTGGTTGTTCGGCGTTTGACCGGCCAGCTAAAAAAAGCCGGAATTGTGGATATCCGGCGCGGGATGGGCGGCACTACGCTGAACCGGAGGCCGGAGGATATTACCTTGCTTGATGTTTACAAGGCGGTGGTTCCGAATCCCAAGGCCACACCGTTTTATTTGCACCAAAATCCTTGCTGTGATTGCTTTATCGGCAGAAATATCCATGACGCCCTGGAGGCCCCTTTCGCCAAGGTGAACGAGGCTATGCGGGAAGGTATGGCAAAGACCACGATTGCCGAGATAGCCGAATTCATCAGGAAGCGGGAATTCAAGGAGGGGTAACATCTGAATTTGTGTATCTTTCAAGCGCCATGCAGCAGGGGTCGGTCTATTGTAGGCCATTTTTTTTGCCAACAGTTACAACAACAAAAGTTACAATAAATCAAGGAGCCAATCATGAAAAAATTGTTTGAACCCGCAATCGTGGGTGGTCTTTCTCTCAGAAATCGCTTTATCAGAAGCGCAACCTTTGAATACGTCTATGACAATGAAAATGAGGTTTTTGCCGACAGGCTCCTGCCCATGTATGAAAAGCTTGCGGGCAACGGCGTTGCGGCCATCATCACCGGCATGGTCGGCGTGGACGAAAATTCCAGGGCCGCTTCCGTCATGGTCAAGGCTTACGGACAATCCTTTGTGCCGGAACTGGCAAGACTGGTCGATGGTGTTCACGCGCTCGGCACGAAGCTGATAGTGCAGATCAATCACTGTGGACAAAAGGCGCGGCAAATTGACGGCGACGGTTCCCCTCTTGGCCCGAGTGACACGGAAAACGCAAAGGGCATGAGCCGTGACCAAATCCGTTCCTTGGTTGCCAGCTTTGCGGATATAGCCGCCCGTTGCAAAGAAGCCGGGGCCGACGCTGTGCAGATACACGCCGCGCACGGCTATCTTTTGAGCGAGTTTCTCAACCCGTATTTCAACAAACGTACCGACGAATACGGTGGGAGCATCGAGGGGCGGGCAAGGATTGTTCTGGAAGTCTACGACGCGGTACGGGAAGCCGTGGGCAAGGACTACCCCGTCTGGATAAAAATCAACTCCAAGGACTTGACCGACCCGTCCATAAGCCCGGAAGAATTCCAGTGGGTGTGCGCCGAGTTGGATAAGCGCGGCATTGCCGCCATTGAGGTCAGCGGCGGCGCTATGATCAGCCCTGAATCAGCCTCGACTCCGCTCATCAAAAAAGAAGCGGACGAGGGGTATTTTGCGCGGGAAGCCTTGAAAGTGGCAGAAAAAGTAACAGCCTCCGTGATAAGCGTTTGCGGCTACCGTACCCCGGACGTGATAGAGCAGTGGCTGAACAAGGGCAAAATTGAAGCCATTTCCTTGTGCCGCCCACTCATATCCGAGCCCGACCTCGTAGGCCGTTGGGAGCGCGGAGACATGCGGAAAGCCCGCTGCATATCTTGCAGCAAGTGTTTCAACCCGGAATTGAAGTGCATCCCGTTCAGTAATGCTTCTTAGCCTGAATTTGCGCCAGTGCCTGAGCGATTGGCTCGGGTACTGGCGATAAATCCCTTTTCTTATTCGCGGCTGTCGCGCAAAGTACCACTCGGTACCAGAAAGAACGCCATTTTTTGTCGCTGCCAAGCAACAAAAAATCCCTCGCGTCTAGATTTCTTAGGCTGGTCTGTAAGCGCGTTTTTCCAAAGCCAAGCGCCAAAGGATAATCGACAGTTTCCTGGCAACGGCGGTTATGGCCTTTTGAACAACTCCGGTATTTCGGAGCATTCTGTTGTAAAAGGCTTGTATACCACTGTCTCGCCGCTTCAACCAACAAGCTTCGTAGACGAATCTGGCCGATTGGACGTATCTTCGCAGCCGGTGTCTTCTCTCCACTGTGCCGCACGAAAGGCGCAAGCCCAAGGTAGGCCGTTACTTCTCCCCCTCGTTCAAATCGTTCAGGGCGAAAACGTTCCGTAAGAAATGAACAGGCACTATCCGGCCAACCCCCGGCATACTCCGCAATGCCGCGAGCCTTTCCTGATGAACGCTTGGGGTGTGCGCGGCCATTTTCTTCTCAAGAACGGAGAGGTTGACTCGTAAGTGGCGTAATTCCCCGAGGCAGTCGTCCAGCACGTCGCGGAGAATGAGATTTATCTCGCAGGTTGTCAGCGCATCAACGGCTGATAATGTCCACCGTTCCAGGCCGACCGGCTCTTCCAAACCGTGGAAAAGAAGGAATGCCTTTATCCTCTGCTTGACCTTACGGAGACTGTCGCCCACCTGATGGCGTCCGCGTTCAAGAGCACGGAGAGCCTCTTCCTGTCAGGTTGGGATGGTGATGGAGCGGATCATGTCTCTTGACGCTAGAACCGCCAGCTTACGGTAATCCAGGCTGTCCGTCGGCAGCCGGTGATACGGGTCGAATGATGCACTTGGTGCTGCCACCATGAACGGTATTCCGGCTTGCCGGCAACACCAAGCCCAACCGAATCCGGCCGGTCCTGACTCATAGACCAGAGCTTGAATCCTCATCCGCTGATAAGCGCATTGATACATCAAGGAGTCGTTGTCTGATCCGATTCGCCAAGATGCCGTTTGGCCGTCCTCTTGACACACGGCCACGGAATAGTTGCGCTTGTGGACATCCCCCCAACCCACACCTTTCTTCCTGAACACTCGGATAAAACTGACTCAAACTGGATATCTTCTTCTTTCCTATGTCGGCCTCTTTATACTTATGAACCAAGTTACAGCCGAAGAGATCCTTCTAGCAATCTAGTCCCTGGCCAACATGATATTTCATGTCCGCGCGAATTCACCTGACCGTCACCGTTCCGCCAAACAGCTCGGGTAGATGTGGATCATCCATAAACCACATGCGCGACGGAGGCGGATCATGGAGCACACCCTCAAAGATGTCCAAACAAAACTGGCCGAGGAACAGCAGCGCCTGGCGCATCTGCGCGAAGCCTTTCAGGTCCAGTATTGCGCCGACGAACTGGACGCAGCCGGGCTTCTGGCCACGGCGCATCTGGCCCAAAGCCGGGCAGCCCACAGCGCGGAGCGCATTCGCGGCCTGCAAAGCCTGCTGGACTTTCTGCGCCACGGCGGTCGCCCGCTCTGCGAGGACTGCGGGGAGGAAATCCCCCTGGTTCGCCTGCTGGCCGCTCCCGGCGCCACGCGCTGCCGCGAATGCCAGCAGATGCTGGAGGACGGGGAAGGCGGTCCGGCAACGGGGCTTGTGGCTGAAACCAGCTCCATGCACGGCCTCGCCGGGAATTACTGACATCCCCGCCGGGCCTTTTTCTTTTCATTCGCGGGAGAATAGTATGACAAGCAATGCCGCCGCGCTGCCCCTGCCGGGGTGGCGCAACCCTCTGGACAAGATTCTGAAACGCCTGGCCGACGGCCTGGGGCGGCGGGCCTCGGGCCTGACCCGCCTGGAAAAAATAGCTCGCCGCGTCCCCTGTCGTCCAACGTCCACGGCCTACGCCGCAGCCTGCCTGGAAGTCCTGGAAACACGCGTGGACTGCCCGCCGGAGCATTTGGCGCGCATCCCGCCGCACGGGCCGCTGCTGCTTTACGCCAACCACCCTTCGGGCGCACTGGAAGGCCTGATCATGGCCGCCCTGTGCGGCGACGTCCGGCCCGACCTGAAAATTCTCGCCAACGACGCCCTGTTGGCTTTGCCCCAACTTGCGCCCATGCTTCTGCCCCTGGACCTCACCGGCCGAGACAAAAACCGGAACGCGACCGTGCTGCGCCAGGCCGTGCTGCATCTGCGCCGGGGTGGAGCCCTGGGCCTGTTTCCGGCGGGACGGGTGGCCCGCTGGCGGCCGGGACGCGGGCTGACTGAAGAGCCCTGGCGGCCGCTGCTGGGACGCCTGAGCCGTTGCGCCGGGTCACACGCGCCGGACGGCTTGCGTCTTTTGCCGCTGAGCTTCAAGGTCCGCGTCAGCCCGCTGTTCCTGGCGACGGCCCACTGCAACGATGCGCTGGCCGGCGCGCTGCTGCCCCGCGTGCTTTGCGGTCAGCGCCGCAGCCGGGCCGGTATGCGTGTGGGCCTGCCGATCAGCGCCTCCGGTCTGGCCGGTCTGGACAACGCCCAGCGCAGTCAATGCCTGCGTCTTTGCCAGGCAGCTCTGGCGGATGCGGGCCGTCCGGCGCGGGCCGCCCGATGCAGGCCCCTGGCTCCGGCCCAGGGCCCGGCGGCGTTCATGGCCGCATTGGCCGCCCTGCCCTCCAACCGCCGATTGGCGGACGACGGTCGCTACGGCGTATATCTTTTGCAGGGACACGAATCGCCGCCGCTCCTGGACGTTCTGACCCGGCGGCGCGAGGAAGCCTTCCGCGCTCTGGGCGAAGGCTGCGGCCGGGAGCGGGATCAGGACCGCTACGATGCTCAATACGAGCATCTTCTGCTGGTGGACGAGAAGAGGCAGGCTCTGGCCGGAGCTTACCGCACGCGCCTGGTGCGGCCGGAGCAGGCGCGGACCTGCACGCAAGACACGCTCTACACGGCCTCGCTTTTCCGCTTCAAAGCGGAATTTTTCCGCCAGTGCGGCACTGCCCTGGAATTGGGCCGGGCCTTTGTGAGCAATGAATATCAGCGCGACTACGCGCCCCTGCTTCTGCTCTGGAAAGGCATCGGACAGCTGGTCCTGCGCTACGGCGTGCGGACGCTCTTCGGGCCGTCCAGCATAGGCCTCAACTACCGGCCCCAATCCGTGGACCTGCTCTGGCGGCATCTGCGCCTGCGCCACTGGCACGCCCCACTGGCGGATCTGGTGGAGGGACGGCGGCCCCGCGCCCTGCGTGAAGAGCTGCCCTTCGCGCGCGGTCTGGACTACGCCGCGGTGAACAACCTGGTGCGCCAGATGGAGGGCGGACGCGCCCTGCCCATTCTCTTCAAACACTATCTTCAACTCGGCGGGCGCATCGCGGCCTTCCATGAAGACCGGCGCTTCGGCACTCTGGACGCCCTGTTGGTGGTGGACCTGCTCAACGCCCCGGACAAACTGCTGCGCCGCTACGTGGGCGATGAGGGCCTGCAACGCCTGCGTGACCGCATGTGGTACGCATAAGCATTGATTCTCCGGCAGACCGCCGTATGCCCCGGCGGTCTGCCGGGCCGCGCGAAAAAATCGCCTTGCCGAAAATGCGAGCCTGCCTGCGGCCGGATTGGGAGAGCCGCCCGTGCAGGAGGTTTTTATTTCCCTCCGATAGGCAAGGCCGTACCCGGGGAAGCCGCGTTCAGCATACTGTACAGGCTTAGTTGCGCATTGCCTTGTTTTTCCTCAAACGCATTCAGATATTCAAATATCTTCTTGTTATCATGCACAATGCCGTTTTTTTCGCAAATCTGATGAAATAATTGCATCAGAATTTTATTATCGGGGCTGGCAAGTACATATCGCGTGCCGTACTCCTGTATATATTTTTCTTTCATACACGGAAACAGCCGGTCCAATTGACTGTAAAAATATTCCCGGCTTCCCTCACGGAGCGTCATCCCCATACCAAAACAAATAATGCCGTAAACCTTTGCCTCGATACAATACTCTAAAATACCTGTTATATTTTCTTCAGTGTCGTTGATGAAGGGAAGAACAGGACAAAGCCATACAACCGTCGGGATACCAGCATTGCGTAGCCGCTTTAGCACTTCAAAGCGTTCACGCGTCGTACTGACGTTTGGTTCAAGTTTTTTGCACAAGCCCTCATCATAGGTAGTTAAGGTCATCTGAACAACGCATTTTGTTCTTTCATTTATACCTGTCAGCAGGTCTAAGTCTCTCAAAACGCGATTTGATTTTGTTATCAGTGTGAATCCGAAACCGTATTGATAGGCCAATGACAAGGCTTCTCTGACATTCCCGAGTTCATTTTCAAGCGGAATATAGGGGTCTGTCATGGAGCCGGTAGCCAGCATGCATTTTGAACGTTTCCGTTTAAGAGAATTTTCTAATAATTCAAGGGCATTTGACTTGACTTCAATATCTGCAAAATCATGTTCCAGATGGTAGCATTTGCTCCTTGAGTCGCAGTATATGCAGCCATGAGAGCAACCACGATACAGATTCATCCCGTTTTTTGCCGACAGAATCCCCTTGGCAGCAACAAAATGCATTGCGTATCCCCAGCTGATGAATATTCCGCCAAATAACGCGACCGTGCTTTAAACCTGACTTTTCCATTTGACCGGCAGTATTCAGCTCTGCCTGTCTGTGACAATTTCCGATATGTTTCAGACCCGGCTACCGGCAACCAGCCCCTTTTCTTACAAGAAGCAGGCTCATTCTCAACCGCTCCTGATAAAACGCCCAAGCGCCCGAATCCATATCCGAGCGCTTGGGCGTTACTGAAAAATTCCGAGAGGTGCGGCCGCCTACCTATCCTTTTCGACCATATCCTGAATATAGGGCAGATAGGTGGGGTCCGTGCCCGCGATGTGGTTGATGAGCCAGTCCTTGAGGAAACTCAGCAGATCCATGCTCACCGTGGCGGTGCCGTTCTTGAGCTGGGCCTCGAACTCGTCCAGCTTTGCCACGAACTTCCGGTGGATGGCCTTGTGTTCCTTGGTGCCGGGGTACTGCGAAGGCACGAAAATCTTTTCCTCGTCGCTGAAATGCGAAGCCGTGTAGTCCCGCAATTTCTTTACAATGGCCTGAAGCTCCACGCCGGTGCGGTTGTTCTTCATGGCCCGGTACAAATCATTGATGTAGTCGCAGAGGCGGCGGTGCTGGCGGTCGATGGCCGGTACGCGCAGATCCAGCTTGGGCGTCCACTGGACGAATTTGTCCGAGGCGGCGGCCTGGGCGTAATCGCCCGTTACCAGGGCATTGACGATCATATCCAGCTCTTCCATGCCGCTCTTGAAAGAAAGCAGGGCCGCCGTGAATGTTTCCATGTTGGCCGCTGTGCGTTCGGCCACGTGGCGGATCTCTTCCAGGGCCTCGTTAGTCTGGGTGCTGCTTTCGGACTGTTCAGCCGCGCCCTGGGCGATGATTTTCAGATGTCCGGCGGTCTCTTCCATGCCGCCCACGATCTCGCGCATGAAATCCCCGGCGCGGGAGGCCCGCTCCGCGCTCTCTACGGTCAGCCGGGCGGCCTCGTCCACGGTTTCCACATTGAGGCGGGTTTCTTCCTGAATGGCGTGGACCGCCTCTTCCACTTCCTTGGTGGCACCCATGGTCTTTTCGGCCAGCTTGCGCACCTCGTCGGCCACCACGGCAAAGCCGCGCCCGGCCTCGCCCGCGCGGGCCGCCTCAATGGCCGCGTTGAGCGCCAGAAGGTTGGTCTGGTCCGCCACTTCGTTGATGACGTTCATGACCTGGCCGATGTCACGGGCCTTTTCGCCCAGTCCGGCCATGGCCTCCTTGAGATGCAGAATGGTGCTCTTGACCGTTTCGATGGCATCCACGGCGCCGTGCACTTCCTTTTCACCGGTGACGGCCTGACCGCGCGAGGTCTCGGCATTGTCGGAGACTTCACGCACGCGGCTGGAGGATTCCCGCGCGGCTTCGGCCACGCGCTCCATGGCGCCGCCGGTTTCGCCCAAACGCACGCGTTGCACTTCCACACCCTTGTCCACATCGGAAACCAGTTGCGAAAGATGCCCCACATCCGTGGACAATTTGGCGCAGACGCTGTGGGCCTTGTCCAGCACAGGAGCGCTCTGGGCCAGCTGGTCGGCCAGTTCGCGCTCATGCCCGCGCGCGGCGTCCAGCTCGGCCCGCAGGGCCTCCGCTGCCTCGCCCAAGGTCCGGGCCTCGCTTGCCGCGGCTTCCCGCTCCTTGTGGCGGGCCTCGTTCATCGCCTCCAAGGCCCGGTGCACGCGTTCCAGGCCGCTCCCTTGCGGCGCCGGGCTTCCCTCGTCGCGCAGGCTGTCGACAAACGCGGACAAAGCGGCCTGCTTTCGCCCGGCGGCCAGCCAGAGCCCCAGGTCCGCCGCGGCGCATGCGGCCAGAATCGCCAGCAATATCCAGAACAACGCGCCTTCCGGCCGCGCAGCGGCCAGCCCCCCCGCCAGCAGAAGAATCACGGCTTGCAGCAGAATCCCCATACGCCCACCATCCTCTCCAAGTTTACCTTGCTTATCGACTGCTTTGAAAATAGGCTTAGCCTTATTTTTCTTAAATGGCAATAATTCTCAACAATATGGAGACCGCTATGAAATTGCTGAATTGCCGGGGCATGGCCTGCCCGCAGCCGGTCATCCGCAGCCGGGAGCTTGTGGATGCCGGGACAGCGGAACTGGAAGTTCTGGTGGACAACGAACCGGCCGCGGAAAACGTGGAACGTTTTCTGCGTGGCCGGGGTTATGCCGTGGACCGGGCGAAAGAAGGCGACGGCCTCTGGCGGCTTACGGCCCGCGCCGGAGAGGGAGCCGCTGTGGGAGCGAATCCCGTAAGGGCGGAAACGGCTTCCGGCCTGGGGCGCGAGGCCGGAACTCTGATACTGATAACCACGGAAAGCCTGGGGCGGGGCGACGAGGGCCTGGGGGAAAAATTGATGACCAATTTCCTCGCCACCCTGCCGGAACTGGGATCGCGCCTCTGGCGTCTGGTCCTGCTCAACGGCGGCGTAAAGCTGGCGGCGCGGCCGGGCCCGGCCCTGGAGGCGCTGCAAAGCCTGGCCCAAAGCGGCGTTTCGGTGCTGGTCTGCGGTACCTGCCTGGCCCACTACGGCCTGCTGGAGGCCAAGGCCGTGGGCGAAACCTCCAATATGCTGGATATCGTCACCAGCCTGGACCTGGCGGACAAGATCATCCGGCCCTGAGCGCTCCTTTTGCGGCGCGGGACGCGGGTGCGAAAAAACGGCATAGCTCACAGAGCTATGCCGTTTTGTTATTCAAGGTCAGGCGTTACCGCCGGAAACGCTACAGGGCGGCCTTGTAAATGGCGGCCACAGCCTCGTCAGTCATGATGCGCGGGTTGGTCAGGGTGCAGGCGTCCTTCTGCGCGTTGCCGGTCATGATCGGGATATCTTCCTCACGCACGTCCTTGCCGTATTTCTTGCCCAAAGCCACGAGGCCTTCGGGAATGCCCACGTCCTTGGACAGGATGTTGATGGCGGTGATGGCTTTCTGCGAAGCGTCCGTGGAACTGAGGCCGTCGGTGCGCTCGCCCAGCAGGCGCGCCACACGCGCGAAACGGCGGCGGCTGGAGATCAGGTTGTACTGGCAGACATGGGGCAGCAGAATGGCGTTGCATTCGCCGTGCGGCAGGTCGTAGAAACCGCCCAGCTGGTGGGCCATGGCATGCACATGGCCGAGACTGGCGTTGTTGAAGGCCATACCGGCCAGATACTGGGCATAACACATGCCTTCGCGGGCTTCCTTGTCTCTGCCGTTGGCCACGGCGCGGCGCAGATAGCGGTTGATGTATTCAATGGCTTTTTCAGCGCAGGCGTCGGTCATGGGCGTGGCGGCGGTGGAGACGTAGGCTTCCACGGCGTGGGTCAGCGCGTCCATGCCGGTGGAGGCGGTCAGGGCCGGGGGCATGCCCATCATCAGCAGCGGGTCGTCAATGGCGACGCTGGGGGTGCAGCGCCAGTCGACGATGCACATTTTCACCTTGCGGGAGGTATCGGTAATGATGCAGAAGCGCGTCATTTCCGAAGCCGTTCCGGCGGTGGTGTTCACGGCCACATAGGGGGGGAAGGGCTTGGTGGATTTGTCCACGCCTTCATAGTCATGGATTCTGCCGCCGTTGCCGGCCAGGAAGCCCACGCCCTTGCCGCAGTCGTGCGAGCTGCCGCCGCCCAAGGTGATCAGGCTGTCGCACTTTTCCTTTTTATACACTTCAAAGGCCGCATCCACGTTTTTATCCTGCGGATTCGGCACGGTCTGGTCGAAAACGGCGTAGGGCATCTTCGCATTGTCAAGAATATCCGTGATCTGCTTCAGAATACCGGCTTTAACGATGCCCTGGTCAGTGACGATCAGCGGTTTGGTACCGCCGATGCTTTTCAGGCGCGCGGGAATTTCCTTGGAACAGCCCTCGCCCACCAAGGTGACGTTAGGGATGAAGAAGGAGGTAATCTGCCCCATGTGCATGCTTTTGACATCGGTGCTCATCTACGACTCCTTAATGTTGCACGGTTCTCCCACACTGGGAAAACCTGTAATAATAAGAAAGATATCTTGTAAGAAGAATACCTCATGCAAAACAACGTGGCAAGGCGTCTCTTGCGAAAAAGTCGTGTTCTTTTTGGTACAAGCATGGAATGTTCAAACAAACAATAAATTGTTTCAACAAAGCTGACGTGTTGGCGTAACGGGGAGAAAGAATTTTTTTTCACGTAAAGGCTGGAGACCGGGACAAAGCGTCCCGGTCTCCGGCCGAGTAACGCCCGCGCGCCGTTGCGGCGCCGCGCGATTCAGGCGGATGTAATCAATGGAAGCAGCCGGGCTCGCGCATCCTGCCCGGACGGCAGAGCCTGGTCAGGCTGCGCAGATACTGCTTGCGCTTGTCCAGAAAAAAGGCCAAAGGCCGCGAAAAATTGCGTCCCAACAGGCCGTCCACCAGCATCTGGCTGATCTCGCGCTCACGGGTGAGCACCAGTTGGGCGCGGGCCAGCACATTGCGGTCGGCTTCGGGCATATTGCGCACCATCAGGCGGAAGGCGTCCTGCGCGCGCGGCTGGTAAAACCAGAAATACATGAAATCCAGGGCATTGATGATGAAAGCCCTCTCCAGCTCCCGGCCTCTCGCCCCGCCGCGCCCTTCAAGGCCGCCGGGCCGGGCCAGCTTGATCAGGGCCTCTTCCTGGGGAAAGAGCAGCTCCAGCCGGGTATAGCAGGCAAAGACATTGCTCACCTTGCTCTTGTAGTCCCAGCGGCGCATGCGCAGGTTGACCTGACTGTCGGCATAGCCTTCGATCAGAGCCGCCACCGTATCCGAAGCCATCTTGGAAATCACGGCCGCGCTGGGCACCAGATAGAGTTCGGGATTTTCCACCCCGATGCCCAGCATGCCTTCATACATCAGAAAGTCGTAAAGCGAGGAAACCGGAATGGCCAGAGCGCTGCGGAACAGATTGCCGATGGCTGCTTCCTTGGGGAAGCCCCGGAACACATTATGGGCAAAGATATAAAAGCCGTTGACGATGTTCAGCACGGTGAAGACCAGGGTGGGATTGCCGTCCACGGTCACGCCCAGACCGTCCTCCAGCAGCCAGACGCGCACCATCACTTCCAGCAGCAGCACGGAAATGCCGGTATACATCAGCGAATCACACAAGCGGCTGATGCTGACCTGCTCCTTCCAGTGGATGAGCGTGCCGCGCGTGGCCCCCTTGGCCGCCAGGACCATCTGGACCACATTGCGCACGCCGGTGATGCCGAACCAGATGAAGGTGCCGAACCAGGCCAGAAACCACCAGTCCTGGGTATAGAGAAAGGAAAAAAACGCCGGAATGAAGCCCAGCAGCACCTTGAGCCAATTGCTGACCGCGCTGTTCAGATAGGCGAATCCGGGCCGGGCCGTATCGCAGGCTCCGTTTTTACCCAGCAGGTTGTTGCCCGTGACCAGGTTCAGGCCGCCCAGATTGGCAACATTGCCGTTGGCGCAGACCCGGCAGTCCTCGCTGGCGGTCTTCCACTCACGGCGCCGTTCCATGCCCAGGTGGCGGCAGCCCGGCAGACGGCGCAGGCGCGCTCCCAGGCGCTGCCAGAACGTGGGGTTCTCCGGCGCGCGGAAGGTCAGGCGCTCCTCCACCGGCGAACAGATGGGGATGGGCCGCGTGTGCCGCTGTTTGCGTTTCAGTTCGGCCAGCGAGCGCCGGGGCAGGGTTTCCTTGAGCACCAGGCCCATGCCGAAGGAGCGGCGGCTGGCCGAGCTGGTGCCCAGGCGCGACTTGAGCGGGTTATGGCGGTAGTGCTCCCACAGCTTGGGCAGATTGCGCAGAATCTCCCGGAGTTTCACGGCGCGGGCGTCGTCGCCCCGCTGCTCCGTATGCCGGATCATCTGGCGCACCATCTGCTTTACACGCGGCCCCAGACCCAGATTAAGGGCCCGCTGCAATTCGCCGATGGCCCCGATGTCGGTCATCTTGCCTTCCATCCAGCCCTTCATATTGAAGATTTCCAGATGGGTGACGGCACCCCGGCAATCCCAGAGCAGTTCGGCCACATCCTCGACGTTCAGACCGGCGGTGCCGAGCACCAGGCGGTAGCCGGGATTGAGCTCCTGAAGTTCGCGCGTCAGCTCATAGGGCGAAAGACGCAGCAGCGCGGGCATCTCCTCCGTCGGCGCGGGCCGGTTCAGGTCCGGCAGCTCCGGATGCTTGGCGGGCGAGAGCCAGTTGTCGGTAATCGCGTCCGGGCCCAGGTTTTCCAGAGTCTCCAGTTCGGCGCGGACGGCTTCGCCCTCCTGCCCGGCCAGCTTGGCGGCGCGCTCTCTGGCCGAGGGCAGCACATGCCGGTGCAGGCATTCGGCCAGATGCAGGGCGGACGGCTGGCCCCGGCCCACAAAACGCAGGAAATCCTCCACCGTGAGTTCCGGCACGGGCACGCCCCAGGCCTCGGCCAGTTGGGGACGCTGGAGCTCGTTCCAGGCGGCCAGCACCCGCAGCACGCGCTCCCGCCGCCAGCGCAGCACTTCCCGCCCCTGCGCCATCATGGCGGCCACCTTGGGACTGTGCAGGAATTCCAGAAAATCCTCATTGGAACTGAAGCCGCGCGGAATCCAGAACAGGCTGGCGAAGCGGTCGTAAAACGGCACCTGGAATTCCAGGCCGATACGCACGGCAATGCCGGTGATTTCCGCCGCACGCAGGATTTCCCTGGCCGCCTCCGGGTCCACCCAGTACTCATAGGCCACGGTGAGGGTCCGCAGGCCCTTGATCCAGGCGTCCATGATCAGGTGGGTAGGGGTTTTGCGGCCCTTGGTGTTGGCGTCGTAAACGTGGTCGTCAAAAGCCAGCTGGTTCCAGGTTTCAGGCATTTCCGGCAAATGGTAGCGGGCCAGCATGCGCCGCACCACCCGGGGCGTGCCCTGGACCACGCGGCGGAAATCATGCGCCAGCTTGAGCTGGGCCAGCCGCTGGCCGTGAGCGCGCACCATGCTTTTCATGATCTGCATGAGCACGCGGGCCGTATTGCGGCGCAGGGCCGAATGCGCGCTGTTGAGCACCTCGTCGTAGAGGGTCTGCAAGGCCAGCAGACGATCCCTGGCCTGGGTGCCCCCGGCCTCCAGGTTGCGCAGCAGGTTGATGACCGCGTAGGCCATGCGCGACACCGGCGTGGCGACCATTTCCTTGATGCCGTGCGGATGCAGATTGGGATCAAACAGGCAATCTTCGGAAGCTCCGCAATGGGATTCCAGAATCCGGTTGACCAGAGCCAGGATATCCCTGTCCTGTTTGTCGAAATATATGTCGCTCCATCGTTCCGCCACGCTTTGCTCCCTTCAGGCTGGTGTCGCTTGACGCGACACATGTCGCAAATCCGCAAGGGGTTGCGCGCCGCCGCAGGCGGCGTAAGCACAGCAAAAACCACGTTTTTTGCTGTGTTATCTTCACGCTGAACCGACAGGTGAGGCGTGATATCTCACTAGGGGCTGTTTCTAAATTGTCCTTTCACCCTCTGCCTGTGTCAGGCTCGCCCCGTGCGAATGTCGAACATGTTGAATATACTCCCTCCGCCCAGGACTCGCCTTGCTTTAGTCGTTGCGACGAAGGAGCTTTAGCCGTAGGCAAACCTTGTGAGCCGTACGGATAAAGACAGCAATTGGTTACGCAAAATGTGATCCAGGGAAATTGCTGTCTCTATCCGTAGCGATGCTGTCTTGATCCGTATAACACGGCTTCGCCGTGAACGGCTCAAGCAAGCCGCCGACGCGCCAACGGCCAGCGCCCTTGGCAGAGAATGAAAATTCTAATTTAGAAACAGCCCCCAGGGCATTTCCACTGAAATGCTCGTTTACGGCGGGCAAAGCCCGCCTGCCCGCATTTCGCGGCAAGGATTTGTCTGCAAACTCTTGCAGAGCGGTTGACGCATTTCATGCGTGAACCGCTCCAGGTCAATGCTGTGACCCCACATCCGCAACGCTGACGCTCGGCGGGCCCGCCCCGGCCGGAGACGCGGAAGCGGCACTCCACTGTTGCACGGCACCGCTCCAAACCCTCTCGGCCTAAGATCTTCCCCCGCGCGGGTCATTTTTCTGGGAGTTACCCCGCGCGCGGCCCGGCGTCAAATCCCCCGGCGTCCTCTCCCGGAAATCCGAATACCGCCGTTTCTCCGAACGTCGCCGCCGCCGCGGCTCCGGACGGATTTTCCGTGGAGGCAGCGGCGGCGGTTGTCGAAAGCAGTGTGAAAAGCTCCAGGGAAGCGCTGAGCAATACGTTTTTTGTCGTTGCCGAGGGCGTCGACCGATGCCGCGCCTACGGCTGACGCCCCTTCGTGAACCGCCCCAGAGCAGATTACGTTTGAAGCGCTACCCGTTTCAAAGGGGTCATTCCGGTAAAAAACGCGGTTCTCGCTGCTGTCGACCCCCGTATGGCTCCGTTGCCGCCAACGGGGACAGCCCTCCGGGCTCCCTTTGGTCGCTTTGCCGGAATCCACGCCGCGTTGCTCTCGATGCCTGTACGCCCTTTAGGCTACAGGCACGGCCCTACGGGCCGCCCGTCGGGTCGGTCTTCGCGGCGCGCCGCACCGTGTGCGGCGTTAGAGCAATTTCACTTTGAAATTACTCTAAATAAACTCGTCCATGCGCCCGGACCTGACCTTCTGCAACAGGCGTTCCGCAGCGCCGCGCTCATGCTCCGGCAGGCCGTCCAGCTTTTCGGAAATCAGCTTTTCCCCCATCCGGCGGGTATAGGGCGTGGCGTAATTGAGCAGGAACTCCATGAACGAGGCCATGGAATTGGGCCCGCACTGGCTCTTCATGCCGCATTCCTGCACCATGGAGAGGAATTCATGGCCGCTGCGGCCCAGACGCGGACAGGCCGTACAGAAAGAAGGCAGGTGCCGGGCCTCTTCCAGCAGGAAGCGCACCACCTCGTCCACATGGCAATCCTCGCCGATGGGAAAGGGCGTTTTTTCGCCCGGCGCTTCAACCCAGCTCTCATACGGGTTGGCCACGCTGCCGGTGAGCAGTTGCGAGCAGCCCGCGTTGCAGCCGTCGCGCCAGAGCCCGGCGGGCTCCTTGGTAGTCAGCACGATGCCGGTATACGGCACGGCCAGACGGGTGATGGCCACGCAACGCAGATATTCCCCGTCGCTGAGCGGATAGGGCGTCTTGAACCGGCCGCCGGGCGTGGGGCGCAGGCGGTGCATGCTCACGGTGCGGCTGCCCGCGTCATAGACCCGCGTGAGATGCGCGGCGTGCAGCATGACGGCCAGCAGGTCGTACCGCCAGGGCCCCAGGCCCAGCAACAGTCCCAGGCCGACATCCCCTACCCCGGCCTGAAAAGCCGTGTCCGGGGCGTGCAGGCGGGCCAGGTAATCGCTCTTGGGGCCGCTCACATGCGCGGCGCGATAACTCGCCTCATGGTAGGTGTCCTGATAAATCAGCACCGTGCCCACGTCCGCGGCCTGCAGGAGGGCATACTCCTCAGCCTTCAGCGGGCCCACATTGATGTTGACCCGGCGGATCTCGCCCACGCCGTCAAAGGCGGTGTACAGCACGCTGACGGCTTCCTCAAGATATTCAACGTCCGCATTGGGCAGCTGGCCGCTGACCAGAAAAACCCGCTTGTGTCCCTGGCGGATCAGCTTGCGTCCGGCCTCGCGCATTTCCGGCGGGGTCATATATTTGCGCTCCACCGCCGTATTGCCGCGGCGGTTGGCGCAATAGAGACACTCGCTGCCGCAGTAGTTGGAAATGTGCAGCGGCGCGGAAAGCACAATGCGGTCGCCGTAGACTTTCTGTTTGACCTGATCCGCCGTGTGCAGCAGCAGCGCCAGATGTTCGGCGTCGCTGACCCGCATCAGGGCGACGGCTTCCTGGATGCCCAGGGACTCCAGGGCCAGCGATTTATCCAGGATATCCCGCAGCTCGGCGCTGTCCGGCGCGCTTTCTCGGCTCAGGGCTTTTTCAATCGCTTGTGTGTCCAACCAGGGGGGCAACGTATCCGTGGGCATGCTGACCATCCTTACAGGCAGAAATAACAACAGGCGGCGCGGCCTTTATGGCCGGCCTTCCTCGCGTGCGACGATATCTAGCATGGGGCGGGAAAAAATACTAGTTATTTATTTCACAGCCCATGCCCTCTCCATCTGGTGGCTTGCCGGACGCGCCGCGCGGTCCTACACTGCATCCGTTGCCATAGGGCGCGCCGGGCGGCACGTCCGGCACGATGCCGCCGTGCCCGCCATTTCCGGCCGCCGAGGAGAATAGACTATGCCGCTTTTTTACCAGCAAAGGGCCGTTGCCCGCCTGTTCGGGCTGTTGCTTGCCGTCCTTGTTTTTGCCGCCGGAACGGCCCTGGCCGGGCCGCCCGCGCAATCTGCGCAGTCCGGCGAGAACGCGTCCGCGGCCTCTCCCCTGCGCGTGACCCTGCTGCTGGAACACGACGGCGGCCAACCCTGGACGGATTTGCTGCGCGCCGGTCTGGCCAAAGCGGAGCGTGATTTCCCTCTCCAGACCAAGGTGCTTGTCGCCCCGCCGGAAAGCGACCAGCAGGAAACCTTCCGCCAGGCCGCGCGGGAGTCGGATCTGGTCCTAGTGGCGTCCGACCGGCTGCACGAAATTCTGCGCAACAATGCCGCCAACTTCCGCAAGACCATGTTCGGCTGCATTGACGCGGGCATACGCGCGCCCAACATCATGTCCGTCACCTTTGCCGACGAGCAGGCAGCCTATCTGGCAGGGGCCGCGGCGGCCATGCTGACCGGCCGGACCGGCCTGCCCGGCATCAATCGGGACAAGACCGTGGGCTGGCTTTCCGGCGAGGACACGCCCGCGCTGCGCTCCCTGTTCAGCGGCTTCAGCGGGGGCGCGCAACTCATTGATCCGGAAATCCGGGTCATCAACGCCGTGGCCGGTTCCTTCACCGATGCCCGGGCCGCCCGGGGGGAGGCGCGCCGCCTGCTGGACCAGGGCGCGGACGTGCTGGCGCTGGCCGCCGGCGCGGGCAACGAGGGGGCGCTGGCGGAAGCGCGGGAGCGCGGCATATATATTGTTGGCCTGGATACGGACCAGGCCCAAGTTCTGCCCGGCCATGTGCTGACCTCCATCCTGAAACGGGCGGATAGGGCCGTGTACGAAATCGTGGCCGACGCGTCCCGTGGCAACTTTCAGGGCAAAAAAATCATCACCTACGACCTGAGCAACGATGGCGTGGGAATTACGGACCCGCGCGCCTTCACGGCTGCGGCGGGCCAGAACGCGCCGCCGGACCTGGAACGCCGCCTCAAGGAATTGCGCGCGGAGCTGCTGAGCGGCTCCATCCGCCTCAAATCCCTGCGGGCCCGCACCCTCTGCGACTGCCTCTGAAAATACGGGGCGGCGCTTTGGGAAAAAAGCCACACACGCCGGGCACAGGTCCGCCCATCGCGAGAAGAGGAGCGGACAGAGCCGTAACGCCAGGCCATATCACGACCGACGTATTTCCAAAGCCGCTATGGGGACACACGGACAAAGAAAAAAACGTCTGGTGCGGCTTTCTGGGGGCGTTTATAGGCATCCCTCCCCAGGCCGCCCCCGGCAACAAGTCATTTATGCATCATAAGTCGATATGGACTTACATGAAAACGGGAGGTTGAACGGACACAAGTCGCAATCGACTTACTCTTGACTGAAGAACTTTGCGCGCCGCGCGGGCCCGGCGGAATAACCCGCTGCTATTGCACGGCATCCGGTTCACGTTCGATTTGGCACAAGGATTGCTTATATAGAAATGCAAGTGGCCGCCGTCAGACCCTCATTGCCAGTTCCGGCAGCATTCCGGGAGGTCGCCATGAGTTCCGGCCCTGCCAAAGAAAACGAAAACACCGAATGCCGCGCGAGGCGCATGCCCGCCGGCTTCAGGGTTCTTCCCGGCCGCGGGAGCACGAAGACCGGCGCAAGCGGTTTCGGCCCCGGCGGCACAGCCGCGCGGATATTCCCGCAAGCGGCGTCCCCGGCCGCATGGCCGCCGGGGTGTTGAGCTGACCGTCGCCCTTCTTCGCCGCGTCGCGGAGGGGAAGGCAACCATTCCGGAAACCTTTTCTTTGGAGGAAATCATGGCCCAGTCCTTTAATGCCGCTGAACTGATCGCCGACGACAAGAAATACGTCTGGCATCACCTCACCCAGCACAAAGTCTTTGAAAAATCCGATCCCACTGTTTTTGTCGAAGGCAAGGGCATGCGGATCAAGGACATCTACGGCAAAGAGTATCTGGATGCCGTTTCCGGCGGCGTCTGGACGGTCAACCTCGGTTACGGCAACGAAACCCTGGTCAAGGCCGTGAGCGACCAGCTCATGCAGCTCTGCTACTTTGCCAACGGCTTCGGCAACATCCCCACCATCCAGTTCTCCAAAAAACTGATTGAGAAGATGCCCGGCATGAGCCGCGTGTATCTTTCCAACTCCGGTTCCGAAGCCAATGAAAAGGCCTTCAAGATCGTCCGCCAGATTTCCCAGCTCAAGCACGGCGGCAAGAAATACAAGATCGTCTACCGCAACCGCGACTACCACGGCACCACCATCACCACGCTGAGCGCCTGCGGCCAGGAAGAACGCAAGAACCAGTACGGCCCCTTCACCCCCGGCTTCGTGGAATTCCCGGCCTGCTCCGAATACCGTTCGCCCTACCCCGCCGGCACCACCAACCTGGGCGAAAAATTCGCCCGCGAGCTTGAAGCCGTGGTGCAGAAGGAAGATCCGGACACCGTGGGCGCCGTGATCATCGAGCCCATCACCGCTGGCGGCGGCGTCATCGTGCCGCCCGAAGGCTACTACGAAACCCTGACCGAAATCTGCAAGAAGTACGGCCTGCTGCTGATCATCGACGAAGTGGTCTGCGGCCTCGGCAGAACCGGCAAATGGTTCGGCTACCAGCACTTCAACGTCCAGCCCGACATCGTGACCATGGCCAAGGGCGTGGCCGCCGGTTACGCGCCCATTTCCTGCACCGTGACCACCGAGCAGGTCTTCCAGGACTTCCTGGCCGATCCCTCTGACCGCGACAGCTACTTCCGCGACATCAGCACCTTCGGCGGCTGCACCGCCGGTCCCGCCGCCGGTTACGCCAACATCAACTACATGGAAGAGCACAAGGTTCTCGAAAACGTCGTCAAGATGGGCGATTACCTCATGGACGGCCTGAAGGCTCTGGAAAAGAAGTACGAAATCATCGGCGACGTGCGCGGCAAGGGCCTGTTCTGCGGGCTCGAACTGGTCAAGAGCCGCACCACCAAGGAGCCCGTGTCCGAAGCCACGGCCGGAGCCGTGGTGGGCGAATGCATGAAGCAGGGCGTGATCATCGGCAAGACCAGCCGCTGCTTCCGCGAACTGAACAACACCCTTTGCCTGGCCCCGGCGCTGATCGCCGGCACGGCCGAGATCGACGAAATCCTGAAGGCTCTGGACAAGGCCTTCCAGGTGGTGAAGGCCTAACACGGATTATCGCATGTCCGCCGCGTTCCTCACGGAGCGCGGAGCAGCGTAGAAGGCCGTTCCCGCCGCCAGGCGCGGAACCGTCCTGAAACGGGGGACATGCCCGGGAGTTCATCCCCGCCCGGCATGTCCCCTTTTTTGCAACATCGGCAACAAGCCGGCGATTCGCCCGGTTGTCTTGCGGCAGCCTCCACAGGTTCAGGCGGAAGTGTGCCCCGCCCTGGCCCGAGGCGGCCTGTAGGGAAGCTCCATACCATCAGCACTTCCAACGTATTAAGGAGTAGCATCCATGAAATTTTCAGGTATGACCATCGGTGTTCCCAAAGAAATCATGCCCGGCGAAGGCCGCGTTTCCTCCACCCCCGAGACTGTGAAAAAGATGGTCGCCGAAGGCGCCACCGTGCTCGTGCAGAAAACGGCCGGCGACGGCTCGTTCTTCTCCGATGACGAATATGTGGCCGCCGGCGCGACCATGGTTGACGGCGCGGAAGAAGTCTTCGCCAAAGCCGACGTCATCCTCAAGGTGAAGGAGCCCCTGTTCAACAAGGACGTGAACAAGCACGAAAGCGACATGCTGCGCGACGGGCAGTACCTGATCACCTTCCTGCATCCCGCCGCCCCGGTGAACCGCGAACCCATGAAAAAGCTTCGCGACACCGGCTGCATCAGCCTGACCCTCGACGGCATTCCGCGTATTTCCCGCGCCCAGAGCATGGACGCCCTGACCTCCATGAGCACCGTGGCCGGATATAAGAGCGTGCTCATGGCCGCCAACTACATGAGCAAGTTCATGCCCATGGTCGGCACCGCCGTGGGCGTGATCAAGCCCGCCAACGTCGTGGTCATCGGCACCGGCGTGGCCGGCCTGCAGGCCGTGGCCACCGCCAAACGCCTGGGCGCCGTGGTCACCGCCATCGACATCCGTCCCGACGCCGCCGAACAGGCCAAGTCGCTGGGCGCCAAGGCTTTCGACACCGGCGTGCCCGCCAACGTGGCCGTCGGCGAGGGCGGCTACGCCCAGCGCCTGCCCGACGAATGGCTGGCCAAGGAAATCGAGGCCATCAAGCCGGTCATCAAGGACGCCGACATGGTGATCCTCACCGCGCTGATCCCCGGCAAGCTGGCCCCGGTGCTGATCACCGAGGAAATGGTCAAATCCATGGCCCCCGGTTCCGTCATCGTGGACGTGGCCATCGACCAGGGCGGCAACTGCGCCCTGACCAAGGCCGGCGAGGAAATCACGGCCTACGGCGTGACCATCAGCGGCATCAAGAACATCCCCGGCATGATGCCCACCAGCTCCACCTGGATGTTCGCCCACAACATCTACAACCTGCTTGCCTTCCTGGCCAAGGACGGCAAGATCGTGCTGGATCGCAACGATCCCATCGTGGCTTCCTCGCTGACCACGATCAACAAGGAAATCGTCCACGCCGGCGCCAAAGAAGCCGGTCTGTAGGCATTGCGGAGGAGCGCGCGGCCCCTTGGCCGCGCGCTCCCCTGATCCGCGTTTACGGTGAGATTTTTAACTTGCGGAGGCAGCCCTCTTGAGCATGTTCATTCTTTTACTGGTCTTTGTTGCCGCGCTGGTCATCGGCTACAAGGTACTCAGCCATATTCCCAGCCTTTTGCATACGCCGTTGATGTCCAGCATGAATGCGCTCGACGGGGTCATCATTCTGGGCGCCCTGACGGCCACCCATCTTGCCACCACCCCCCTGGGCGCGTTCCTGGGCGGCTGCGGCATCGCGCTGGCCGTCACCAACGTTTTTGGCGGCTTCGACATCACCCACAAGATGTTGAAGATGATCGCGGGGAAAAAGCGCTAGCGGACTCTTTTCGCCGCCGTCCCGAATGACCCCTGAAAAATAGAGAGTTGTCTGCGAAATGAGCACCTTACTTTACAACGTCATTGCCGCCGTACTTGCTCTGGCCATCCTGTACGGCCTGAACCTGATGAGCAACGTCAAGACGGCCGTGCGCGGCAATATCCTCAGCGCCGCGGCCATGGCCTGCGCCATTCTCATCACCATGTACAAGGACAATTCGCTCGGCTCTCCGACCCTCTGGGTGGCGATAGCATTGGGCACGGCCTTCGGCCTGTTCCTGTCCAACAAGGTCAAGATGATCCAGATGCCCCAGCTGGTGGCCTTCCTGCACGGCTTCGGCGGCGGCGCCGCGGCCCTGGTGGGCCTGATCATGCTGACGGATGTGGGCACGCCCTCCGCATTCCATCGCATTGACGCCTGTCTCGCTCTCTGCTCGGGCATGACGACCATCGCGGGCTCCTTTGTGGCGGCGGGCAAACTGCACCAGCTGCTGCCGCAGCGGCCCATCGTGCTCTCCAACCACAGCCGGATCATCAACATCCTGCTGGGCATCATGCTCGTTGCCCTGTGCATTTACAACATTGCGCCGACGTTCCTTCCCTGGTTCTTCATCTTTGTGATGTTCGCCACCGGCGCGCTGTTCGGCATCGTCTTCACCATCCGGGTAGGCGGCGCGGACATGCCCATCACCATTTCCCTGCTCAACTCCATGGGCGGCATTTCCTGCGCCATCGCCGGTTTCGCCGTGTCCGACCCGCTGCTCATCGCCGTGGGCGGCATTGTGGGTTCCGCCGGTCTGATGCTCACCCGCGTCATGTGCAAGGCCATGAACCGCAAGCTGATGCCCATCCTGCTGGGCCAATCCTCCGTGGCCGGCAAATCCGGCGTCCGGGCGGCAGCCGCCGCCAAAGCGCCCGCGTCCCAGACCCCCAAGGCCGCGCAGCCCGCTCAGGCCGCCGCGCAGAAGGACGCTGAAATCGCCAAGCTGCTGACCACGGCCAAGAACGTGATCATCGTACCCGGCTACGGCATGGCCCTGGCCCAGGCCCAGCACAAGGTCAAACAGCTGGCCGACGCCCTGGAAGCCAGAGGCGCCAAGGTCAATTACGCCATTCATCCCGTGGCGGGCCGCATGCCCGGCCACATGAACGTGCTTCTGGCCGAAGCCAATGTGGATTACGAGCACCTGCTGGAAATGGACACGGTCAATCCCATGTTCGCGGACGCGGATCTGGTGGTCATCGTGGGCGCAAACGACGTGGTCAACCCGGCGGCCAACACCGCCGAAGGCACCCCCATTTACGGCATGCCCATTCTGGAAGCGGACAAGGCCAAGGCCGTGATCATCTGCAACTATGATGAAAAGCCCGGCTACGCCGGGGTGCCCAACCCGCTTTACACCAAGCCCGGCGTGTACATGCTGCTGGGCGACGCGGCCAAGACCGTGGGCGCGCTGGCCGGTTACGCTGCCGGACAGGCTCCCGCTTCCGCAGCCGCCGCTCCGGCCGAAACGGGCGCTGCGGATACCGCCGCCGAGGCCGCCCGACTGCTGACCACGGCCAAGAACGTGATCATTGTGCCCGGCTACGGCATGGCCCTGGCCCAGGCCCAGCACAAGGTCAAGCAACTGGCCGACGCCCTGGAGGCCAGAGGCGCCAAGGTCAATTACGCCATCCATCCCGTGGCGGGCCGCATGCCCGGCCATATGAACGTGCTCCTGGCCGAAGCCAATGTGGATTACGAGCACCTGCTGGAAATGGACACGGTCAATCCCATGTTCCCGGATGCCGATCTGGCCATCATCATCGGCGCCAACGACGTGGTCAACCCGGCGGCCAACACCGCCGAAGGCACCCCCATTTACGGCATGCCCATTCTGGAAGTGGACAAGGCCAAGGCCGTGATCGTCTGCAACTACGATGAAAAGCCCGGTTACGCCGGTGTGGACAACCCGCTTTACACCAAGCCCGGCGTAATCATGATGCTGGGCGACGCCGCCCAGACCGTGGGCGCGCTGGCCGGTTACGCCGCCGGACAGGTTCCCGCTTCCGCTGCCGCCGCCCAGGCCGAGCCCGCCAAAGACGCCGACTCGGAGGCCGCCCGCCTGCTGACCACGGCCAAGAAGGTGATCATCGTGCCCGGCTACGGCATGGCCCTGGCCCAGGCCCAGCACAAGGTCAAGCAACTGGCCGACGCGCTGGAAGAACGCGGCGCCGAAGTCGACTACGCCATCCATCCCGTGGCGGGCCGCATGCCCGGCCACATGAACGTGCTCCTGGCCGAGGCCAACGTGGATTACGAGCATCTGCTGGAAATGGACACGGTCAATCCCATGTTCGCGGACGCGGATCTGGTGGTCATCGTGGGCGCAAACGACGTGGTCAACCCGGCGGCCAACACCGCCGAAGGCACCCCTATTTACGGCATGCCCATTCTGGAAGCGGACAGGGCCAAGGCCGTGATCATCTGCAACTATGATGAAAAGCCCGGTTACGCGGGCGTGGACAACCCGCTTTACACCAAGCCCGGCGTAATCATGATGCTGGGCGACGCCGCCCAGACCGTGGGCAACCTGGTCAAGCTCGCATCGGGCGCGGCGCCCGCCGCGTCTGCCGAGGCGGCGTCGGAAAAGGCGGAAGCCCAGGACGCCACACAGGCGCTCAAGACCGCCAAGAACGTGATCATCGTGCCCGGCTACGGCATGGCCCTGGCCCAGGCCCAGCACAAGGTCAAGCAACTGGCCGATGTGCTGGAGGAACGCGGCGCCACGGTCAATTACGCCATCCATCCCGTGGCGGGCCGCATGCCCGGCCATATGAACGTGCTTCTGGCCGAAGCCAATGTGGATTACGAGCATCTGCTGGAAATGGACACGGTCAATCCCATGTTCGCGGACGCGGATCTGGTGATCATTGTGGGCGCCAACGACGTGGTCAACCCGGCGGCCAACACCGCCGAAGGCACCCCCATTTACGGCATGCCCATTCTGGAAGCGGACAGGGCCAAGGCCGTGATCATCTGCAACTATGACGAAAAGCCCGGTTACGCGGGCGTGGACAACCCCCTCTATACCAAGCCCGGCGTCACCTTGCTGCTGGGCGACGCCGGAGCCAGCCTGGACAAGCTGCTGGCCATGGCGCGCTGACACAAACAGGATCAATGGCGGAGCGGCAGATGCCGCTCCGCCCTCGCGGCTGGCACGGCCGCAATGGCGTCATAAAACATGTGCCATCTTTCACAAATTTTTCTGCAAAAACCCAAAGAGAGGTGACAATGCTCAAATAAACCCGTATGTTGTTCCCATCTGACAAGGGAAATAAAGGCATCGCCGCGTTGCAACGGGCACTTCCGCGCCCGTCGCGCCCCCTATGCCGGGGATATGGACGCGGTAGAAGTACGTATAGTGAAATTTTACTCTTTCTTAGTTTACAGCTTACCGGTTTGAGGCAAAACCCCAACCGGGGTTCACAAAGGAGTCCCACGGAGTCCCTCACGTCAACGCAAGGAGCTGCCAGTGCCCTGTCAGGAAGAAGCTGACGTCAAAATCCGGGTGAATAATCTCACCAAACGTTTTGGCGCTCTCACCGTTCTTGATGGCATCAACTTCACCATCAAAAAAGGGGAGTTACTGGCCATCGTCGGTCCCACCGGTTGCGGTAAGACCACATTTCTGAACTGCCTGTCCAAGCTGATGCCCGCCACGGAGGGCGATATCCTCATCGACGGGCAGGAAGCCAATCCCAAAAAACACAACATCGCCTACGTCTTTCAGGAACCCACCTGCCTGCCCTGGCGCACCGTGCGCGAAAATGTGGCTTACGGCATGGAAGTCAAAGGGGTTCCCAAAGCTGAGCGCGAACAGCGCGCCTCGGACATCATGGATCTTGTCGGCCTTTCCTCCTGCGCCGACCTCTATCCCAACCAGGTTTCAGCCAGCATGATGCAGCGCATCGCGGTGTCGCGCGCTTTCGCCGTGAACCCCGATCTGCTGCTCATGGACGAGCCATACGGACAGTTGGACGTGAAGCTGCGTTTCTACCTTGAAGACGAGCTGGTCAATCTCTGGCAAAAGCTGAACAGCACCATCCTCTTCGTCACGCACAATATCGAGGAGGCCGTGTACGTGGCCGAACGCATTCTGGTGCTGACCAACAAGCCCACCAAGGTCAAGGCGGAAATCCAGGTGGACCTGCCCCGCCCCCGCAAACTTATTGATCCCAGATTTGTGGAGCTGCGCAGGCAGGTCACGGAACTTATCCGCTGGTGGTGAGGCGCGCGCCTGACCATACCAACGCAGCCCGGAGGATGTTATGGCTTATCAGACTGTCGTTGTAAAAGAACCGCCTCTGCTTCGAGCGCTCCCCTATATCAGCATTATCGCCTTTTTCCTTATCTGGGAAACCGCGGTGCGCTCGGGCATGATTCCCCAGACTCTGCTGGCCGCTCCCAGCCAGGTTTTCGACGCCTTCATAGACAAACTGACCAACCCCAACCCCGACGGCGCCGTGATGGCGACCCACTTCAAGACCAGCTTGCAGGAAGCCGCCATCGGCTACGTGCTGGCGCTGCTGGTGGGCCTGCCCCTGGGCCTGGCCATGGGCTGGTTCAAAGTGGCCGAAGGCCTGTTCCGCCCCATTTTCGAACTCATCCGGCCCATCCCGCCCATCGCGTGGATTCCCCTCACCGTGTTCTGGTTCGGCATCGGTCTGACCGGCAAGGTGTTCATCATCTGGATCGCGGGCATTGTGCCCTGCGTGATCAACGCCTACGTGGGCGTGCGCATGACCAGCCCGGTGCTGATCCAGATGGCCAGAACCTACGGGGCCAATGACTGGCAGATTTTCACCCAGTTGTGCATCCCGTCCTCGCTGCCCATGGTTTTCGGCGCGCTCCAGCTTGCTCTGGCCTACTGCTGGACCAACCTGGTGGGCGCGGAACTGCTGGCCGCCGACTCCGGCCTGGGCTTCCTCATCACCATGGGCGGACGCGTGGCCCGGCCTGACCTGATCGTGCTCGGCATGATCTGCGTGGGCGTTTCCGGCGCCATCATCGGGATCATCATCGACTATATCGAAAAGAGGCTGCTGGCCGGCATCAGGAGGTAATTCATGGCGTCTTCATCCATTGCCAACGAAACCGTCGACCATGCGGCTGAACGCGGACGGTTTACGCTCTATAAACTGATTACTAACACGTACTTCCTGTATTGCGTGTCCATTGTGGCCTTTTTCTCGCTCTGGCACTGGACCGCGGCTGAAAAAATCTTCCGCGACTCCCTGGCCACGCCCGCCCAGGTGCTGGATCAGATGATCCGCCTGACCGGCATGAAATTCGCGGGCACCAACCTCTGGGGCCACATCTGGGCCAGCTTCCAGCGCGTCATCATCGGCTTTATCCTGGCCAGCGTCGTGGCCGTGCCCTTGGGCCTGTTCATGGCTTTGAACAAAACAGTCCACGGCATCGTCAAGCCGCTCTTCGACCTGTTCAAGCCCATGCCGCCCATCGCCTGGGTGTCCATCGCCATTTTGTGGTTCGGCATCGGCGAATTCTCCAAGGTCTTCATCATCATCATCGGCACCTTCGTGCCCTGCCTGCTGAACGCTTACAACGGCGTGCGCCTGGTGGACCCGGACCTGTACGACGTCATCCGCGTGCTCGGCGGCAAGCGCCGGGACGAAATCTTCCACGTCTGCTTCCCGGCCTCCTTTCCGGCGGTTTTCGCGGGCCTGCAGATCTCGCTCAGCGCGGCCTGGACCTGCGTGCTGGCCGCCGAACTGATGAACTCCCGCGACGGTCTGGGCTTCCTGATCAAGCGCGGCATGGACACGCACAATCCCTCCCTGGTCCTCAGCGGCATGCTGCTCATCGCGGCGGCGGCCTGGATCAGCTCTCTGGGCGTCTCCCTTCTCGAGCGCAAGCTCTGCCCCTGGAAGCGCAGCATCGACAACGTCTAAGCGACAGAAGGATAGACACATGAGCCAACAGAACGCCAAATGTCCTCCGGTTCTGAAAATCCACTGCGAGGACATCAGCAAGACCTTCATCCAGAAGGGCAACCAGGAAGTGCCGGTCATCAAGGACATTACCCTGGACGTCTATGAAAACGAGTTCCTGGTGGTGCTCGGCCCCGGCCAGAGCGGCAAGTCCACCCTGCTGAAGATCATCGCGGGCCTGGAAATCCCGGACAAGGGCTACGTCACCCTGGACGGCGAGCCGATCACCGGCCCCGGGCCGGACCGCGGCATCGTCTTCCAGAGCTACATGCTCTTCGCCTGGAAAACCGTGCGCGACAACGTGGAGCTGGGCCTCAAGCTGCGCAATGTGCCCGCGGCCGAGCGTCACAACATCGCGAACCATTACATCAAGATGGTGGGCCTGGAAGGTTTTGAAAACCACTACCCCCACCAGTTGTCGGGCGGCATGAAGCAGCGCGTGGGCATCGCACGGGCCTATGCCAACTCGCCCAAGGTCATGCTTCTGGACGAACCCTTCGGCCAGCTCGACGCCCAGACCCGCATGTACATGCAGGTGGAAACCGCCCGCATCTGGGAACAGGACAAACGCACGGTGCTCTTCGTCACCAACAACATCGACGAAGCGCTCTTCCTGGGCGACCGCATCGTGCTGATGGAAGGCAAGCTGCCCGGCACCATCAAGACGGAGTACACCATCAATCTGCCCCGTCCGCGCGAGCACACTTCCATGGAACTGCTGGAACTGCGCGAAGAGATCATCGCCAACACCGAACTGATTCTCTGAGGAAACAGGCATGAGCACAGCCACCCTGATGTTCAATCTGCTGGCGGGCACTGTGGGCGCCGTTGCCGTCTGGCTGGCGGTGCGCGCGCTCTGCGGGCGGCTCGCCGGACGCGGCGAACCGCCAGCCTCGGGCCCGGCCCGGACGGGCGGGCGGATGGACAAGCAGATGGACGGGCAGACGGATGCACAGGCGGACAGCCCCGAAGCCGTCGCAAGCATCTACCGCCGCGTGCTTGCGCGGCGGCTGGGCGGCCTGCTGCTCTGCCTGGCGGCTTTCGGCGCGTGGCTGGCCGGAACCCACTGGATTGTGAGCCTGCTTCTGGCCGGAGCCGGCTGCCTGCTGCAATATCTTGCCTACCGCCTGCGCACCTGCTATGCTTTAGCCATAACCAGACAGAGGCAGGTCGCCGCGGAACAGGCTCTGGGGCATGTCCCGGCGGACGGCGAAAGCGAAAACGCGCCCCGGCCCGACCAGAAAACAGCACGCCTTACGGACGGAAGCTCTTCGGAGCTGCTACATAACATGGGTAAAGGGTTATAGCCGTAGCCGTAGACGGCCCGCGTCCGGACTGTACGGAACGCGCGCAAGCGCGACCACCCGGATTAACCGTTATTCTGGAGGACGAGTATGTTGAAAAAATGGATTGCCCTGGCAATGGCCGCCGTGTTTGTTCTGAGCATCTCCGGCGCCGCCATGGCCGCCGGGAAACTGGTGAAAGTGCCCACCGCGTGGATGGACGAGCACGAAACCTTCCTGATGTGGTATGCCAAGGAAAAAGGCTGGGATAAAGAAGCCGGTCTGGACGTTGAAATCAAATACTTCAACTCCGGCGCCGACATTCTGAACGCTCTGCCCTCCGGCGAATGGGTCTTCGCGGGCATGGGCGCCGTGCCCGCCATGCTGGGCAACCTGCGTTACGACACCATCATCATTGCCAACGGCAACGATGAATCCATGACCAACGGCGTGGTTGTCCGCAAGGACAGCCCCATCTCCAAAGTCAAGGGCTGGAACAAAGACTACCCCGACGTGCTGGGCAGCCCCGAGACCGTGAAGGGCAAGACCTTCCTGGTCACCACCGTGAGCTCCGCCCACTACGCCCTTTCCTCCTGGCTGAACGTGCTGGGCCTCAAGGACAGCGACGTGGTCATCAAGAACATGGACCAGGCCCAGGCCGTGGGCGCGTTTGAAAACAACATCGGCGACGGCGTGGCCCTGTGGGCGCCGCACCTCTTCCTGGCCATGGACAAGGGCGGCGTGCTGGCCGCCGACCTCAAGATGTGCAAAAAGGGCAACCCCATCGTGCTGATCGCCGATGCCAAGTATGCCAATGCCCATCCTGAGATCACCGCCAAATTCCTGGGCATTTACCTGCGCGCCGTGAACATGCTCCAGAAGGAAAGCGCCGAGAGCCTGGTGCCCGAATACCGTCGTTTCTTCCTGGAATGGGCCGGCAAGGACTATGCCAAGGAGCTGGCCCTGAAGGACATCCAGAAGCACCCCGTGTACAACCTGGAAGAACAGCTGGTCATGTTTGACGACTCCAAGGGCCAGAGCCCGGCTCAGAAGTGGCAGGGCGAAATCGCCGAATTCTTCACCACCGTGGGCCGCATCACCCCCGAGGAAGCCAAGAAGGTTCACGACGGCAAGTACGCCACCAACAAGTTCCTGAAGATGGTTCAGACCCCCATCCCTTCCTACAAGTAAACGAAACGCCGTAATCCGCTGTTGCGGATGATCAAAGAGGCCTTCTTCCCCGGAAGAAGGCCTCGCTTTTTTATTTCCAACAGTGGGCTTGTCGCCCTGATGGGTTTAGCGCGCCCTGCGGGCATGAGGGCTTCTCGCTTCGCTCCGGCTTGGGCCGCCTCCGGCGCGGGCGGGGGGCGGGTTACGCAAGCCGTTGCCGCGTCAGCGGCTTGCTTGAGCCGTTCACGGCGAAGCCGTGTTACGGATCAAGCTCCTGCGTCGCAACGGCTGGAGCATGAGGCTGCGCGGCATTTGCTGCGGGAGCTTCCTTCGCAACGCTCAGGCGATCTCCCTCCGCGCCGCGCAATACCATCTACTGACGGTCGTTGAGAAGGAGATGTTCAGCCGTTGGATATTGGCACGCGGCGATTTCGGGGCGCAGCGAGCCACGCGAGCAAGACCCGTGGGACTCCGCGTCAGCGTGTTACGGCAATCACGCGGGGGCAGGGGTTGCAAGGGGCCTGGGGGGGCCGCCCCCGGCCCCTGCCACGCCGGAGGCGGCCCTAACGCCGGGAGGCGTAACGTCTCCGTGCCCGGAGGGCAAAATAAAACAACGGATGGAGAACAGAATGCCCTTGGGGGGCTATGCACTTGACGGCTATTTTTTCTATGTCTAAGCTGGGTTCAAGGTGTGTCGTAACACCTCTCACGACGGTTACCATCCCGACAGTATGGCTTTTTTGCGCCCTTTGGTTGGCGCTACTGGCTATCTATTGCCGGGTGTTGTGGTCATGTCCAGGCCGAAAGGCTAAAAACCACAAGCCGCTCGTGGGCGGTTACGACCACCCGGCGTTGCTCATCGTAAGGCAACGCCAACGTGAAACCCCACGAGCTGCCTTATGCCCCATCATTTCTCGAGCGCTGCTCCGCAGCCGCAGTCGCCAACGCCCCCTTCTCAGAGCCATTCCGAACTGGCGGAACGGATCGCAAGATTCCAGACCGCCGCCCAGGACCTGTTTGCCATGTATGAACCGGCAGTACAGGGCAGCGGGCTCACCCCGCGTCCCGGCCCGGATTCGGACGGCGAAACCCGCTGCTACTACCTTTCAGCGGGAGCGGTGCAGCACGAGCGTAACCTTTTGAAACAATACAGCGCGAAAGATTTTCGCGACCTGCTGGCGGAAACCTATATGCTCCTGGTGGGCGTGGTCAAAATAATGAAAAGCACGCACCATGACGTGCGCGTAAAAGGCTATGTCATTGCCAGCCTGGGCTGCCTCCTTGAGCAGGCGTCCAATCTGGTGTTGCGAATGCGGAATGTCTACGACAGGATGGAAAGGGTCAGCCGGTAATCAGCTCCCGATCTCTTTTGGTGCCACTATATCTTCATGTCAAAAAAGCCCTCGCGATGACGGATCGCGAGGGCTTCAATGTTTCAGCTATTCCACCGGACTGCCGTCGGCACGGCGCTCGAAACGCGGCACCGCCAGATGGCAGGCTCCTCGGCCGGTGCGCTCCGCGAAGCGCTGGTGGTAGGCTTCAGCCTCATAAAAAGCCCCGGCCGGGCGTAATTGCGTCACCACCTTGTAGCCCAGCTCCCTGAGCCGGGCCATGAGCTTTTCGGCCACGGCCTTCTGTTCCTCATCCAGATAAAAAACGGCCGAGCGGTATTGCTCGCCCACATCCGGACCCTGGCGGTTGAGCTGGGTGGGATCGTGGATCTCGAAAAAACGGCGCAGAACCTGCTCATAGGTGACTTTCGACGGGTCGAAGGTCACCCGCACGGCCTCGGCGTGCCCGGTGTCGCCCCGGCTGACGTCCTCATAGCCGGGCGCCGGGACATGTCCGCCCGTATAGCCGGAAACCGCCTCACAGACGCCGGGCAGTTTGTGGAAGGCATCCTCCACCCCCCAGAAGCACCCCCCGGCCACAATGGCCGTGCCCGTGCAGGCCGCAACGGCCTTGGCGCGGGCAAAGGCCGCCTTTTCCTCCTCGCTGCCCGCGGGCGCGAAACTCATGGACAGGGAATTGACGCAATGGCGGGTATTCTTGTCCGTGAAGCCTTCGCCTTCAAAAACATGCCCCAGATGCCCGCCGCAATGCGCGCAGAGAATTTCCACCCGCTGCCCGTCGGCATCGGGCACGCGGCGCACCGCGCCGGGCACGGCGTCGTCAAAACTGGGCCAGCCGCAGCCGGATTCAAATTTGTCCTCGGAGTGGTAGAGCGGCATGCCGCACTGGCGGCAGATATAGGTGCCCGCCGCGTGATTGTTGAGATAACGGCCCGTATAGGGGGCCTCTGTGGCCTTGCGCAACAAAACGTCAGCCTCCCGCTCGCTGAGCGGGGGCATGGGATGTCCGGTATTCATGGCTGCCTCGTCGGACGCGGCCGCTGCGGCCGCCATAGCCGGAACAACCAGCCAGAGCAGCAGAAAAAGCGTGGGCGCGCGCCGGGATATGCTGAAGATGAGATAGGGCATGTGTTTTCCTTGCGGCTTTGGCAGTCTGCCAGGCCGCGCATAGAAGGTCTCGTCCGGACGGCGCAATGCGCCGTCCATGTATCACAGAATATATCCGCTCCGGCAGCGAGGCAATGCCCCTGGCTTCACCCCCAAGGCAATCGAATGAATATCCGATGATTGAGGCATTCATTCAATTGCCTGTCTTCAACCCCAATAAACACTATACCATGCGGGGATTATTTGTCGGCAGCGACGCGGATGCGACCCGCGCCATAGCCCGTGAAACAGCAAACCACATTCCGCAATCAATGAAAGCGCTCTAGAAATACATATCTATATATGATCAATTATAATATATAGTTATTGCTTGAAAATTCATAGGTCTACACGTCCTCCATCTAAAAAAAATCCTGCAATGTCGCATTTGCGATATCGCGCGCACTCGGGAAAAGCTATTTTACCGTTAAAGATTCCCTTGTCTCGTTTGTACCGCACCTAATGGGCGCATATCATAACAGTCCACGGAGGGACGCTGTTCTTCTTCAACAACAATGCAAAAGGCCGGATTCCACGCGGTAAGCCCCGCGAAAGGAGGAACAAAGCAGACTGTATAATTTAGCCCATCAACCCATAAACGAGGAGTTGTCATGAAGAAGCTGTATTTAGTATTGTTAGCCATGGCTCTGGTGGTTTCCTGCGGGTTTTCCACGGCATCGGCCAAGACCTACGAGTTGAAAATCCAGACCTCTCTGGCGACCTCAAGTATGTACTTCAAGACGCTGGAACGTCTGAAGAAAAACATTGAGGAACTCTCTCAGGGCCAGATCAAGGTCGAACTGTATGCCGACGGCGCAATCGTCAAAAACTTCGAAATATTCGACGCCGTGAGCGAAGGCCTGGTCAACGGCGGCATGTGCTGGACGCACTGGGCCTCGGGCAAGCATCCCGCGGGCACGCTCTTTTCAGCCCCCATCGGCGGTCTGGGCTACGGCCTTGACCAGATGGCGCAGCTTTCCTGGATGTTCGAAGGCGACGGCATCAAGCTGCTCAACGAATATTATCAGGACATCCTGAAGCTGGACATGATGTCCTGGCCCGTATTGCCCATGGGCCCCGAATGTTTCGGCTGGTTCCATGAAAAATACACGTCCCACACCCAGATCAACAAGCTGACCTTCCGCGCCCCTCCAGGCGTGCCCGCGGAAGCTTTTAAGGAAATGGGCATGCCCGTCGTGTCCATGGCCGGCGGCGACATCATTCCCGCCGCCCAGCGCGGCGCCATTGACGCGGCCGAATGGATCGCTCCCGGCGAAGATATTGTGATGGGCTTCCCCGAAATCTGGAAGCACTATTATCTGCAGGGCCTGCACCAGGCCATTTCCATCGGCGACGTATATATCAACAAGACATGGTTCGAAGCGCTGCCCAAACACCTCCAGATGGTGGTCAACGTGGCCATGAAGGCCTGCGTCACCGATCAGCTGCTCAACGGCATCAAGGTCAACTCCGAGGCCCTGGAAAAGATGGTACGCGAAAACGGCGTGGTCATCGAGGAAACTCCGGCCGACTACTATCCCGCTTTCATGAAGGCGGCCCGCACAGTCATAGCCAAGTACACCAAGGATCCTTTCTTCAAAAAGGTGCACGACTCCCAGATCGCCTGGGCAAAGCTCACCGTGCCCTTCCAGGTGCGCTCCAACGGCCTGTATTACATGATGGGCAAAACCGCCATGGATGAAGGTATCATCACCGACTACAAGTAAACCGCATGCCCGGCGCGCGGGAGCCCATGCCCCCGCGCGCGCCCGACGGCACGCGTCGTCAGCTCTTCAGCCCGACCCGACGCCGCGCGAAAAAGCGCATGCCGGACTGTTTCAGGAGGACGCAATGTCTCAATCGCTTGAACTGGCCATGGCGCGGGTAGCGCCGGGCCCCAAAAGAATCGTCGCCGCCGTGGACAGGTTCAACACCGGCGTGGGTAAGCTGACCTCATGGCTGGCCATCCCCATGATGCTTTCCGTGATGTACGAAGTGATCATGCGCAACGTCTTCACCGCGCCGTCCATCTGGGCCATGGACATGGCCATGATACTCTACGCCATCCACTTCATGCTCGGCTCCCCCTACTGCCTGCTGACCGGCAACCACATCCGCACGGATTTTTTCTACCATTCCTGGTCGGTCAGAACCAAAGCCGCCGTGGACCTGGCCAACTACATCATTTTCTTCTTCCCCGCGCATTTGGTCTTTTTGTATATCGCCACCGCGTATGCCTGGAAGTCTTTCATCCAGAACGAGGTTTCCGTCACCAGTCCGTGGATGCCCGTCATCTGGCCCGCCAAAATGGCTATTCCGGTATGTGTGGCGCTGACCCTGCTGCAGGGCATCTCTGAGGCGATCAAATGTTATTACCGCTGGAAAACCGGCCAAAACCTCTGGAACAGCGAACAACTCGGCGAGGCCAAGGACTAGCCGCCGGTCAGGGCATCTGAAGGAGATCACCCTCATGGATATATCAAATGAAATGCTGGCGGTCCTGTCCATCATCTCCATGTTCGGCCTGTTCTGCACGGGCTTCCCCATTTCCTACACCATGATTTTCAGCGGACTGCTGTTCGGTTTTCTCGGCTTCGGCAAATTGGTCTTCCATTTGCTGACCATCCAGTTCTGGCAGGTCATGAGCGACCCGGTCATGGGTGCGATCCCCTTCTTTCTGCTCATGGGTTATCTCCTGGAAGGCGCGGGGCTCATGGACAGACTGTTCCGATCATTCCAACTGTTGCTGGCCCGCCTGCCCGGCTCCCTATATGGAGCCATCAGCCTGACGGGCACTATTTTTGCCGCGGCCACGGGTATTGTGGGCTCTTCGGTCAACCTGCTCTGCATCATGGCCGAACCCTCCATGCGCCGCAGCGGCTACGACATCCGCATGGGCGCGGGCTGCATAGCCGCCGCCGGAACACTGGGCATCCTCATTCCGCCCAGCATCATGCTGGTGGTGCTCGGTCCCATCATGGGCCTGCCCATCACGGACCTTTTTGCCGCCGCCATCCTGCCCGGCCTTCTGCTGGCCGGTATCTACGTCGCCTATTCGCTGATCAAGTGCGCCATCTGGCCCCAGTACGGGCCGCCCCTGCCCAAAGAAGAACGCGCCGCCAGCATGGCCCTCGTACTCAAGGAGCTGCTCATCGGCGCGGTGCCCCTGGCCATCCTCATTTTCTCCACCCTGGGCAGCATCCTCTGCGGCATCGCCACGCCCACCGAGGCTTCGGCCTGCGGCGCATTCGGCGCGTTGGCTCTGGTCATCGTCTACCGCAAGTTCACCTGGAAAGGGCTGGCCAAGGCCCTGCACAGCACCATCCTGCTTTCGTCCATGATCCTGATCATGATCGCCTCCTGCAACTTCTTCGGTTCCGTCTTTTCCCGTCTGGGCGGTGCCGTGGCCCTTTCCAACGCCCTGCTGGGCATGGACATCGCCCCCATGTTCATGCTGTTTCTGATCATGGCCATCATCTTCTTCATGGGCTGGGCCATGGAGTGGGTGCCTATCGTGCTTATTCTGGTGCCGCTGCTTATCCCTGTGGTGGAAGCCATGCAGTTCGACAAGCTCTGGTTCTGCCTGGTGGTGGCCGTGACCCTGCAGACATCCTGGCTCTCGCCGCCTGTGGCCCTTTCCTGTTACTTCATCAAGGGCAGCCTGCCGCACTGGCCGCTGAATGACATCTATAAGGGCATGTTCCAGTATATCGGCTGCCAGTTGGTGGGGCTTATCCTGATCATTCTGTTCCCGGCCATCGTGACCTGGCTGCCCAATTATCTAAAACAATAAGCAGATACCGTGCGCGGTGGAAAATTTCCGCCGTGCACGCCGCAACGCACGGAGTGCCCATGCGCGTTACCACCATTCTGCCGATTCTCTGCTGCCTGCTTCTGGCCGGAATGCTCTTCCGGCCAGCGGGCGCCCATGCCGCGCCAAGCGCCGCCCGGACCTGCGCCACGGCATCGGAATGCGCCGCCCCGCAGCAGACCGCGCCCAAGCTTTTCGCTTCCTACACCTTCGGCCTGCCACGGGCGCAGGCCATGAAACTGCCGGGAGCAGCGCCGGGCAAGGGCGACTTCGCCGGGGACGTCCTGCTGCCTGAGGCCGACTTTGCCGGACTGCCCTGGAGCGTGCGCCTGGAATTCCGCCGGGATGCTCTGGTGCGCGTAAGCCTCGTGGAAGCCTATACCGGCAAACGACTGGAGGCGGTCAACAACAGTTTGCGGGATATGGGATTTGAAATGCTGGCCATGCTGGCGGACGGCGTCCGTCTTGACTTCGTGGCCGCCCTCAAGGTTGATGGTCCCCAAGGCCTGCAAGGCCGCATCGAAAAACTGCATAAAAAGGAAAATCCGAATCGAATGAGTTACGCCTGGTTCGACACCCGAAAGATAAGCCGCGAAACAAAAGTCACGGCGCGTAATCTCTCCGAACTCCTGCAGGTGGTGGCGGCTGAAACGCGTGAAGCGGAAGTGACCCTGCTGGGCGACGGCAAGGGCGGTGTTGCCAATATACTGGTGGATTTCAGCCTGCCGGTGCTGGAGCTGCAGACCTATAACCATTAGAGCGGAGTCATTTTCCAAGGTAAACCGCTCCAAGCAGACCCGTTTTTATAGTGGCTGAGAGGCCCGCCCGGCAACTGACCGGGCGGGCCTCTTTCTTTTTGAAATTATTCTAATGGCCAGTTTCCGACCTTTTCTCCGAAAAAAAGACGCGTGTCGCATTTGCGATAGAAAAACGGACCCAAAAAGCAAAAACATGATGGAAACCGCCGGAAGGTGGAAAGCCTGCCGCCGGGATCACTTCAGTATCAGGAGGAGAGCAAGACTATGTTTTCGAGTTTCCAAACTGTTGAGCGGGTGGTGTACGGCCGGGGCGTCGCGGCGAAACTGGGTGACGAGGTTCTGCGCCTCGGCTGCCGCACGGTGGCCGTGATCACGGACAAAGGCTTGGTGGACGCGGGCATCCATACGCCTCTGATGGCTTCCCTCAAGGGCGCGGGCGTGGAAGCCCTGCTCTATGACCAGGCCGAGCTGGACCCCACCCCGGCGTCCATTGAAAAGGCCGCCGCCTGGGTCAGGCAGAACAAGGTGGAACTGCTGGTGGGCCTGGGCGGGGGCAGCGCCCTGGACAGCACCAAGGCCACGGCCCTGCTGGCCGTGCACGAAGGCCCCATGAGCCGCTATTTCGGCCTGCACAAGGTGCCCTCGGCCTGCATGCCCACCATCCTGATTCCCACCACGGCGGGCACGGGCAGCGAAATGACCTCCAACGCGGTGCTCAATGACCCGATCACCGATTCCAAGCAAGGCACGGTCAGCGACTATCTCTACGCCAAGGTGGTTCTGCTGGACCCCGAGCTGACCGCGGGCCTGCCGCCCTTTTACACGGCCATCACCGGCCTGGACGCCCTGGTGCACTGCATCGAGTCCTACGTGAGCCTGCACGCCACGCCCTTCACGGACGCCCTGAACCTCCAGGCCATGCGCATGATCTCCGACAATATCCGCAAAGTCTACGCCAACGGCGGCAATATGGAAGCGCGCGAGCAGATGCTCTACGGCGCGGCCATCAGCGGCATGGGATTTTCCAACACCCAGAACGGCATCATCCACGCCCTGGGCATGTCCGTGCCCTCGGAGCACCACATCCCCCACGGCCTGATGATGGCGGTGTGCGCGCCCATGGGCATGAGCTTCAACGCCCTGGCCGCTCCCGAAAAATTCGCGGTCATCGCCGAAATCCTGGGCAGCGCCCCGGCCGGGGCCTCGGTGCGCGAAAAAGCCAAAAGCGCCGCCGCGGGCTTCGTAAGCCTCATGGACGACCTGGGCATCAAGCAGGGCCTGTCCAACTACGGCATCCACCGGGAAGAACTGCGCGGCGTGGCCGAACTGGGCGCGGCCTACAAACGGCTGATGGACAGCAATCCGCGCAAGGGCACCGCCGACGTGCTGGAGAAGCTGCTGGAGCAATTTTACTGAGAACACCCGACGCGGCACACCCTCTCCGCGCGCAACACGCAACCGCCCTCAGGGGCACAGGAGCAGACCATGTCCGACTTTCCCTACGTCAAGATCAAAAACTTCATCAACGGCCAGTGGCGTGAAGAAGCAGGCACGCCGGTCAAGCCTTTGTACAACCCCTCCACCGGCGAACAGATCGGCGAAGTGCCCATGTCCGGGGCGGATGCCTGCGAAGCGGCCATCGCCACGGCCTGGGAGGCCTACCAGACCTGGCGCGAAGTCCCGGTGGCCAAGCGCGTGGCCTATATCTTCAAGCTGCGCGAGGCCATGATCCGCAATCACGAAAAACTGGCCCAGGGCATTGCCTGGGACCAGGCCAAGCACATCTCCGAAGCGCGCGGCGAAGTGCAGCGCGTCATCGAGATTCTGGAATCCGCCTGCGGCACGCCTTCCCTGATCCAGGGCGACATTCTGGACCAGATCTCAAGCAGCATTTCCGTCAAGGTCGTGCGGCAGTCCCTGGGCGTGTTCGGCGGCGTGGCCCCCTTCAACTTCCCGGCCCTGGTCTTCGGCTGGTTCATCCCCTACGCCATCGCGGCGGGCAATACCTTCATCTTCAAGCCTTCCACCCAGTCGCCCTACTTTATGCAGCTCATCTGCGAGCTCTTCCAGGAAATCGGCCTGCCCGCGGGCGTGGTCAACGTGATCCACGGCGACCGCTCCATTCCCGGCACCTGGTATGAAGACCCGCGCATGGCCGGAGTCTGCCTAGTGGGTTCCACGCCCACGGCCAAAAAAATGGCCGAGGGCTGCGCCAGAGGGGCCAAGCGTTCCATGCTCCTGGGCGGGGCCAAGAACATGCTTCTGGTCATGGAAGACGCCAATCTGGACATCTTTGTGAACAACTTCCTCAACTCCTGCTACGGCTCGGCCGGGCAGCGCTGCCTGGCCGGGTCCATCGTGGCCGCCGTGCCCGAAATCTACGACACGGTCATGGAGCGCATTCTGGAAGCCTCCAAAACCGTCAAGGTGGGCGACGCCTTTGATCCCGACGTCTACATGGGACCGCTGATCTCCCGCGCAGCCGCCGACAATGTCGCCAAGTACGTGGACATCGCCCTTGCCCACGGCAATTGCGAACTTATTCTTGATGGGCGCAATCCCGTCCTGCCCGAAAAGAACAAAAACGGCTTCTTCGTGGGGCCCACCATCATCAGGGACGTGACCCCCTGCAACCCCCTGTTCACCACCGAAGTCTTCGGGCCGCTGGTAGCCACCATCAAGGTGGCGGACATGGACGACGCCCTCAACCTGATCCGGGCTTCGGAATTCGGCAACGGCGCGTGCATCTTCACCCAGAACGCCTATTACATCGAGCGCTTCAGCCGTCTGGCCGACGTGGGCATGGTGGGCGTGAACGTGGGCATCTGCGCGCCGCATCCCTATGTGCCCTTCGGCGGCATCAAGGGCTCGCTGCTGGGCACGGACAAGGTTCAGGGCAAGGACGGCCTGAACTTCTTCACCCAGAACAAAGTCACCACCGTGCGCACACATCATCCCAAGGGGCAGGCGCCCAAGCCCGCCGCCAATACATCAATACGATCCTGCGTGGCATCGTAACAGCGCATCGCGCTTACACCTGTCGCCTGACGGCGCGGCACACCGCCGGCCGTCAGCCGCCGGTCTTCCCGGCAACCGGAAGTTGACGGCAATGCACCCCGCGACAGGTTCACGGCGCGGATTCGATGGGGAATCCGCGCGGAGCGACGGGACATTCCCAGAACCCGAACGCTTCAGGCCGCGCCATACGCGGCGGGAGGGGTTTTCCCCTCCCGCCGTTCCGGAGCAGTCTATGACAATCCCCGCTCAGACCCCGCCCGTCGACTCGACCGATGGGGAAATGGCCCGCATCGGGCATGTGGCCGACCTCAACAAGCCCTGGGAGGACGTGCTGCGCTACGCCGTCAGATCCGTCTATCCCAAGGACGCCGTTATTCCACACCAGAAGACCAGGGGCATGTACTACCTGTCCCGTGGCTCGGTGGGCATTTTCTACACCTCTTCCTGCGGCCGCGAACGGCTCACCCTGTGCATCGAACCGGGCTGCCTGTTCAATGAAGCGCGCACCCTGGCCGGATACAATCCCGAGGGACGCTTTGTCTGCACCTCGGAGTCCGAAATCTGGCGCTTTCCGGAAAATCTGCTGGAGGACGCCGCCTTTATCCGCGAGCACCCGGTCCAGATCGCCAACCTGCTGCGCTCCATGGGCATCAAGATGCTCATCCACTATACCTTTCTGGCGGACATGGGCACCGGCCGCCACGAAATCCACCTCTGCCGCTTCATCCTCAGCCTGGCCCGCAAAAACAACAGCCAAAGCGCCTTTCCCTGCCACATGACCCAGCAGGAAGTGGCCGATCTGCTGGGCATCCACCGGGCCACCCTGGCCCGCGCCCTGCAACGCCTCAAACAGCACGGCGTGATCTCCTCCTTTACCGCCCGCAAAGTCCAGATCAGCGACTGGAATCTGCTGCTCTCCCTGGCAAGCCGCTGAGACGGGTCGCCTCCGCGCGGCCCGCTTCACCCGCAGGGGCGTGGATCAGGGCGGCGGCTGCGCATTTCCGTAGATAAATCTATACATATATGCGCAGTATTGTCAGGATACCAGCACAAAGAATACTACACATAAAATGTGCGATATATTGAAAGCCAGAAAAATGAACTCAAGATTATCTTTCAGCGATATAGAAAATTACGTATACCATATGCAGCGCGATTGATATATTTACAGATAACGATTGATACATTTTTCAGATTCATCTTGCAACAACACATATTTTCTTATACGTTTCATAAACGTACATAATGTACATATACCTATGCTGCGGGACACCCCCCCGGCACGGGCCCGCGCAATGCGCGGCGCGCCTGAGCCGCCGGGAGGCGCCCGGTTCCCGCATTTTTTTCATCCCGACATCAGAAGCCGGAACAAGTCCGTGCCAGCCCCCGCGCGCCGGGCCGACGTCATTACGACGCCCCGGCGACAGCGCCTTACAGGAGCAGACAGTGACCATACGCGCCAAACTCATCAGCCTTATGGCTTCCTTCATCGCGGCCATCGTGCTCGTGGTGTCCTTCATGGCCTACTACGCCTATAAGGACAGTTACCAGATCGCGGTAAGCGGCTCAAAAACGACCGTCCAGAGCGTCACAAACTATGTTTCGCTCTTCTTCAACACCGCCGAGGACAACAGCGCCTTTCTGGCCGGGCTGCCGCAGACGGCCGAAGCGGCCGGGTACCTTCCCTCCCATGTCGGACTGGGCGCGTCCAAGACCCACACGCGCCGGGAAATGAGCCCTCAGGCCCTGGAGCTGGACAAGATACTGGAACAGCTTGCCGAATCCAGCGCTTCCTACCTGGCCGTGGGCCTGGGCTCCACGGACGGGGGTTTTCTGGAGTACCCTCCCATTGCCTATCCCGCCGGTTTCGATCCGCGCAAACGTCCCTGGTACCAGTCCGCCGAGGACAGCGGCACGGGCGCGGCCCATTCCGTTTATCTGAACGCGGCGGGCACGCCCGTGTGTTCCTTTGTGCATACGGTCAAGGACGGGGGCAGGACGGCGGGCGTCTCCTACATCGAGGTAAGCCTCGCCACGCTTTCAAAAAGCATTTCCGCCATGGAGATCGGCCGCACCGGCCGCCTGACCCTTATTGATCCCAGCGGCATCATCGTGGCGACCCGCAACGCCGAAGCTCTGTTCAGCAAGGTGGCGGACAAAAAAATGCCCGGCCTCGACACGATCTACGCCATGCCCAACGGCGTGCACATGGCCAAGGTCAACGGCCGGGACGTACTGGTCAACATCTTCAGCGACCAGCGCGGCTGGAAATACGTCTACGCCATCGACGCGGACGAGGTTTTTGCAGGCACCTACGCCATGCTGCGGATCAGCGTGATCTTCTCCCTGGTCATGGCCGTGGCGGTCTTCATTCTGGGCGCGCTCATCCTGCGCAGCATCAACCGCCCCCTGGGACTGCTCAGCAGCACTTCCGAAACCATTGCCGACGGCGACATACAGGCCGCGCTGCCCGACAGGGTGCTGTTTTCCGGCGAACTGCTGAGTCTGTACGAAAGTTTTGCGAAAATGCTCGCCCATATCAACGAGACTCTGCGCCGTTCCCAGGAAAGCGAACAAAAAGCCCACCGTGAGGAAGAAAAGGCCCGCGCCTCCATGTTGCGGGCGGAAGAGGCGGGCGCGGCGGCCCAGGCCAAGACCACAGCCATGCTGGGCGTGGCCGAAAGCCTGGATAAGGCCATCCGGGTCATTTCCGACGCTTCCGGCGCGCTTTCGGTCCAGATCGAGCAATCCGACCGGATCGCCTCCGAATCGGCCCGAAGCCTGACCGAAGCCGCCACGGCCATCAATGAGATGAACGCCACAGTGCAGGAAGTGGCCCGCAATGTCTCCACCACGTCCCGGTTCTCCGGCGAGACCAGGGCCAAGGCCGAAAGCGGCGCGCAGGTCGTGCATCAGTCGCTGCAAAGCATTGAGCGGGTGCATGCGGTTTCGCTGGAATTGCGCACGGACATGGAACGACTCAACGAGCATGCCGGGGCCATCAGCCGGATCATGACCGTGATTTCCGACATTGCGGACCAGACCAACCTGCTGGCCCTGAATGCGGCCATTGAGGCCGCCCGCGCGGGCGACGCCGGGCGCGGCTTTGCCGTGGTGGCTGACGAGGTGCGCAAACTGGCCGAAAAAACCATGGCTTCCACCCACGACGTGAGCAGCGCCATCCAGGCCATTCAGGAAAGCACCAACAAAAGCATGGCCTCGGTGGAAAACGCCGTGCTCCAGATTGACAAGGCCACGGGCTTTGCCAATGACTCCGGCCACGCCCTGACCGACATCGTAAGCACCGCAGAGGCCACGGCCGACCAGATTCAGGCCATTGCCGCGGCCAGCGAGCAGCAGTCCGCCGCCTCGGAGGAGATCAACGCCAATATCGAACGGGTCAACAACATGGTCGGCCAGACCGCCGAAAGCATGGCGGAAGCCGCCGGGGCCGTGGCCGGGCTCGCGGCCCAGACCGAGGGCTTGCGGGCTCTGGTGGCCCGGATGCAACAGCAGTAGCCATCCCCCTGTTCCCTGACACCCTCCGGCCCGGAGCAGGCATGAGCCTGCGCATGCCCGCTCCGGGCAATACTTCCCCATAATTTCCCCGGCCCATATCGTAATCGGACGTGGGAAGCATAAAATTTGTAACACGTAATTGACAAAAGTAACACGAGATGGCATATCCGCAAGGGAGCGACCGTATACATGCCCCGCCGCCCGGAGGCGGCCTGCCCGCAGAGAATTTTTTTAAACTGGTGGTGTTACTTTTTTAAAAAAGATAACACAATAGTGTAAGGGCCCCTGTCGCCTGTCCGGTATTTGACGGCAGGTTCCGCACAGCATCTTTCCGGGTATTGCGAGACGTCGCTTTCGCGGGGGGCGTGAGCGTAACGGCGGCTGCTCGCATATCGTAACACGAAATTTAAAAATGTAATACAAAAAAACAAACAGCCTGAACGTCAGGCCGCTTGTCCTGAAACCCACTAATCGGCGGTTCAGCGACCGCTGCCAGCAAGGGGATGCCATGACGGGGAATATTGCGGATACCAGGGCCACATGGTTGGACGACGCTACAATAGAACGCGTGCTTGCCTCCTCCTGTAGCCGCGAGGACCCGGCGCGGGCGCGCGAGGTCCTTGCCAAGGCCAGGGAACTGAAGGGGCTCTCGCTTACGGACGTGGCCGTGCTGATGGGCCTTTCCTCTCCGGAATTGACGGCGGAGCTGTACCACACCGCCAAGGCGGTCAAGGAAGAAATTTACGGCAACCGCATCGTGCTGTTCGCTCCGCTGTATATCTCCAATCTCTGCTCCAACGAGTGCCTGTACTGCGCCTTCCGGAAATCCAATACCGAAGTGATCCGCCGCGCCCTGAGCCGGGACGAGATACTTGAGGAAACCAGGATCATCCTGCGCCAGGGGCACAAGCGGGTTCTGATGGTGGCGGGCGAGGCCTATCCCGGCAGCGGCATCGACTATGTGCTGGACGCCATTGACGCCATTTACGAGGCGCGCGAGGGCGGCGGCAATATCCGCCGGGTCAATGTCAATCTCGCCCCGCTTTCGGTGGAGGACTTCCGCCGTCTCAAGGAACGGCATATCGGAACCTTCCAGCTTTTCCAGGAGACCTATCACCGGCCCACCTACGAAAGCGTGCACCTGGCGGGCCCCAAGCGCGACCTGGACTGGCGGGCCTCTTCCTTTGACCGCGCCATGCTGGCGGGCATCGACGACGTGGGCATGGGGCTGCTCTACGGTCTCTATGACTGGCGTTACGAAACCCTGGCTCTGATGATGCACATCGCCCATCTGGAAGAGCGCTTCGGTGTGGGCTGCCATACCATCAGCGTGCCGCGCATCGAGCCCGCCGTCGGTTCCGACCTTGCGTCCCGGCCGCCGCATGCCGTCAGCGATGAGGATTTCCTGAAGCTGGTGGCGATTCTGCGCCTGGCGGTTCCCTATACGGGCCTGATCATGTCCACGCGCGAAAATGCCGCCATACGCGGCCTCACCTTGGAACTCGGCGTTTCGCAGATCTCGGCGGGCAGCCGCACCAATCCCGGCGGCTACAAGGAAGACAGTCAATTTGAGGCGGCCCAGTTTCAGCTCGGCGACCACAGAAGCCTGGCCGAGGTGGTGAAGGATCTCGGGGACCACGGTTTCATCCCCTCCTTCTGCACGGGCTGTTACCGCCTGGGGCGCACGGGCAAGGATTTCATGGATCTCGCCAAACCCGGCCTCATCAAGGCCAAGTGCGCGCCCAACGCCCTCTCCACCTTTGAGGAATATCTGCTGGACTACGCGGGGGAGGAAGAGCGCCTGGCCGGTGAATGCGCCATTGCCGCCTCTCTCGACGGCATGGAGGAGCGCACCCGCCGCGTCTCGGAAAAGCTGCTTTCCAAGGTGCGTTCCGGCCAGCGGGACGTCTACTGCTGAGCATGGACAAGGATGCGTCTGTGCGCCGCGAGGACATTCTCAAGCTCCTGTTTGCAACGCCCTATGCCGAATTGCGGCGCCGCGCCGCGCGGATAACGGCACGGGAAAAAGGCTCGCATGTTTTCGTGCGCGGACTTGTGGAGTTCTCCAACGTCTGCCGTCGCAATTGCCGCTACTGCGGCCTGCGGGCGGCCAACAGGCAACTCGTGCGCTATACGCTTTCCAAAGACGAAATAATGGAGACCGCAACCGAAGCCGTGACCGCGGGCGCGGACACCATTGTGCTGCAAGCGGGCGAATATGCGGTGCCGCCGCAATGGCTGGCCGGGGTGGTGGACGCCATACGCCGCGACCTGCGCGTGCCGGTGACCCTCAGCGTGGGGGAACAGCCCCGGACGGCCTGCGCCCTGTGGAAGGAAGCCGGTGCCGCGCGCTTTCTGCTCAAGCATGAGACCGCCGACCCACGGCTGTATGCGCGCCTGCATCCGGGCCACACGCTGGCGGAACGCCTCGCAAGCCTGCGTATGCTGCGGGAGCTGGGCTATGAAACGGGTTCGGGTTTCATGGTGGGCCTGCCGGGGCAAAAGCCCGAATCCCTGGCCGACGACATTCTGCTGGCGCGGAAGTTGCGCGTGTCCATGTGCGGGGTCGGGCCGTTCATCCCCCAGGCGGATACGCCTTTGGGCACCCGGCCCGGAGGCACGGCGGCACTGACCCTGCGGGTCATGGCCGTGCTGCGCATCGCGCTGCCCTGGGCCAACATTCCCGCCACCACGGCCCTGGCTACGGTGGATACGGTCGCGGGCCAGAAGGAAGGCCTGCTGGCCGGGGGCAATGTGCTCATGCCCGGCTTCACGCCGCCGGGATACCGTGAACACTACCGCATTTACGATAATAAAAACCGCGTGGATACGGCAGCCGCACGCATGGCCGTCGAGGCCGCCGGGCGCACGCATACGCTCGCATCGCCGCCGGAAAGCGAGGAACACCCGGCGGCCGCCGGAAGAAGCATGAACTGTTCATCGCCGCCCGTGCGGGCGCGACTGACGGATGGAGTCTGATTCACCTGTTACCGCCAGGAGGTTGGAATGCCGCGTATCGTCATGGAGCATATCCAGTATGAGCCCAATGTGCCGCCACAGGGGGCCGACGGCGACAAGATGTTTTTTGTGCAGATTGATGCGGAAAAATGCATCGGCTGCGACACCTGTCAGGAATATTGCCCCTCAGGGGCGATCTACGGGGAAACCGGCGCGGCGCACAAGGTCGCCTACCCCGAAGCCTGCATCAACTGCGGGCAGTGCCTGACCCATTGTCCGGAATTCGCCGTTTATGAAGTGCAGACCTGGGTGCCGGAACTGCAAAAGAAGCTTCAGGACAAGAGCGTCAAGTGCATTGCCATGCCCGCTCCGTCGGTGCGCTACGCCTTGGGCGAGGCTTTCGGGCTCGCGCCCGGCAGCGTGACCACCGGCAAGATGCTCTCGGCCCTCAAAGCCCTGGGATTCGCCCATTGCTGGGACACTGAATTCACCGCCGACGTGACCATCTGGGAAGAAGCCTCGGAATTTGTACAACGCCTGGGCGAAAAAAAACATCTGCCCCAATTCACCTCCTGCTGTCCGGGCTGGCAGAAGCATGCGGAAACCTTTCACCCCGACCTGCTGCCGCACTTTTCCTCCTGCAAATCGCCCGTGGGCATGAACGGCAGGCTGGCCAAAACCTACGGCGCGGAAAAGCTGAACTATGCTCCCGAACAGATCTACACCGTGTCCATCATGCCCTGCATTGCCAAAAAATATGAAGGCCTGCGTCCCGAGCTGGCCGCCGACGGCCTGCGCGACATCGACGCCACGCTGACCACCCGCGAACTGGCCTACATGATCCGGCAGGCGGGCATAGACTTCAGCAAGCTGCCTGAGGGGCAGCGCGACAGCCTGATGGGAGAATCCTCCGGCGGCGCTACTATTTTCGGGGTGTCCGGGGGCGTCATGGAAGCGGCTTTGCGCTTCGCCTACCAGGCGGTGACCGGCCAGCGTCCGGAATCCTGGGATTTTAAACAGGTGCGCGGCCTCAAGGGGATGAAGGAATACACGGTGACCATCAACGGCATTGAGCTGCGTCTGGCCGTTGTGCATGGGGCCAAACGCTTTGACGCGGTCTGTGAGGAAGTCCGCGCCGGGAAGTCCCCGTATCATTTCATCGAGTTCATGGCCTGTCCCGGCGGCTGCGTCTGCGGCGGCGGCCAGCCCTTGATGCCGACCCTGCTGGAATACGCGGAGCGCAAGGCCTCCAGCCTGTACGGCAGTCTCAAAAAACGCCTTGCCGATATGAACGCCAACGCCTAAGGGGGCCATATGTCCATACTGACGAGCACAAGACGGGGATTTTTAAAAGGCGCGTGCATTCTCTCCGGCGGCCTCTTGCTGGGCGTGCGCATGGTCAACAAGGCCTATGCGGGAGCCAGGGAAATCAAGGACTACATGCGCGACCGCGTCAACGCCGTGTACGGCGCCGACAAGACCTTTCCCAAGCGGGCCTCCCAGGACAACGCACAGGTCAAGGCCCTTTATGATTCCTGGCTCGGCAAGCCGCTGGGCCATAAATCGGAAGAACTGCTTCACACCAAATGGTTCGACAAATCGGAAGGCCTCAAGAAGCTTACGGCTTCAGGCGCGTATCCCAATCCTCGCCACAAGGATTTCGCGGGCAACGCCTATCCGTATGAATAAGCGCCGGGCTCTTCCGCCCAAGGGCTGATACGCACAGCCCCACCCAGACCCCGGCCGGCGCGGTTTTGCCCAATCGCGCCGGCCGTCCCGATTTTCCCGGTCGCTGCGCCGCCGCGCAACCGGCCCCTTTTCGCAAGGAGTCCACCCATGACCGAAGCGCCCAAGGGCCTTCGCCTGCACATCGCGCTTTTCGGACGCCGCAATGCGGGCAAGTCCTCATTGCTCAACGCACTGTCCGGGCAGCCGGTGTCCATTGTTTCGGATACGCCCGGCACAACGACAGACCCTGTTGAAAAAACGCTGGAAATGGCCCCGCTGGGGCCGGTGGTCTTTCTGGACACCGCCGGTCTGGACGACGACGGCGAATTGGGCAGATTGCGCGCGGAGCGCAGCCTGGAGATCATGCGCCGGACCGACGTGGCCCTGCTGGTGACGGACGGGCGGATCTGGGGGCGAACCGAGGCGGCTGCGGCCGCCCGGCTGCGTTCCCTGGAGATTCCCTTTGTGGTGGTGCGGAACAAGGCGGACGCCGATTCCGGCGCGAAGGAAACAACGGATGCCCCCGACAGGCCGGAAGGCCTGGACGCCGCCGTGCCCGTCATACGCGCCTCGGCCCGCAGCGGTCTCGGCCTGGGCGAGATACGCGCGGCCATCGAACGCATCGCGCCGGAAAGCGCCCTGCGCCAGCCCCCGCTGCTCAGCGATCTGCTGCCGGAACAGGGCGTTCTGCTGCTCGTCGTGCCGCTTGATACGGGCGCGCCTCGGGGGCGGCTCATTCTGCCCCAGGTGCAGGCCATTCGCGACAGCCTGGACGGACGCAAGATCTGCCTGGCGACGACGGACAAAGACCTGCCCGCAGCGCTGCGGCGCCTTAAAGAAGCCCCGGATCTTGTGGTCTGCGATTCCCAGGTGGTCCATACGGTGGACCGGGAGACGCCTTCGGACATCCCCATGACCACCTTTTCCGTGCTCATGGCCCGTTTCAAGGGGGATCTGCCCGCTCTGGCCCGTGGGGCCGCCGCACTCGGACGGCTTCACCCCGGTGACAGCGTGCTGATTCAGGAGGCCTGCTCCCACCATCCGCAGCACGACGATATAGGTCGCGTCAAGCTGCCGCGCCTGTTGCGCGGGCTGGCCGGGGGCGAGCTGCATTTCAGGATGGCCGCGGGCAAGGAATTTCCGGACTCCGCCGGAGACTGCGCGGCCGTCGTGCACTGCGGCGGCTGCGTCATCACGCGCGGGCAGATGCTGGCCCGGCTGCGCGCCGCGACCGAGGCGGGCTGCCCCATGACCAATTACGGCCTGGCCATTTCCCTGGCGCAAGGCGTGCTGGCCAGAGTGCTTTCCCCCTTTCCGGACGCCTTGCGCGCTTACCGGAAGGCCCGCGCGCAAGCCTGACTCAATCGTCGAAGCCGTGGGGATGCGCGCGATGCCATTCCCAGGCCGAGGCGATGATGCCCTCGATGTCCACCCTGGGCTCCCAGCCCAGTATCTCCCGCGCGCGCTGCGCCGAGGCCACCAGCCGGGCCGGATCGCCCGCCCGGCGCGCCCCCGCGCGCACCGGAACAGCGTGGCCCGTGACCCGCCGCGCGGCCTCAATCATCTCCCGCACGGAAAAGCCCCGGCCGTTGCCCAGATTGCAGATGACGCTCTCGCCGCCGCGCCGCAGGTAATCCAGGGCGCGCATATGGGCGTCGGCCAGGTCCATGACGTCCAGGTAGTCCCGAATGCAGGTGCCGTCGGGCGTGGGATAGTCCTCGCCGAACACCGTGATATGTTCGCGCAGGCCCAGGGGCACCTGGAGGATCAGGGGAATGAGATGGCTTTCCGGCCGGTGGTCCTCGCCGATGGCTCCGCCGGGCAGCGCCCCGGCCACATTGAAATAGCGCAGTATCACGGAGCGCATGCCGTGCGCCAACCCCACCCAGCGCATGATGTTTTCCATCATCAGCTTGCTTTCGCCGTAGGGGTTGGCGGGCCGGGTGGGGTCGCTCTCCTCGATGGGCACGCGCCGCGGCTCGCCGTAGACCGCCGCCGTGGAGGAAAAGACGATCTTGTCCACGCCATGCCGCCGCATGGCTTCCAGCAGCATCTGCATGCCGTGGACATTGTTGTTGAAATAGGCCAGCGGCTTTTCCATGCTCTCGCCCACCAGAGAACTGGCCGCGAAGTGGAGCACCGCGTCGATGCGGTTTTCGCTGAAGACCCTGTCCAGAGCCTCGGGATCGCGAATGTCGCCTTCATGAAGGCGCACGCCCGCAGGCACGGCCCGGCGATGGCCGGTCAGGAAATTGTCGATGACCACGGCTTCCTCGCCGCGGGCCAGCAGGGCGCGTACATTATGCGAACCGATGTACCCGGCTCCGCCGCAGACCAGAATCGCCATGCTTCTTCTCCCTCTTTATCAGGCTCGCGTCAGTTGCCGCGCGCTGTCGTCAAACAATCCACCCCATAAAAATCCCGCTGAAGGCCGCTGCGGGCCCTCGCTCATGCGCGCGTCCGCCGCGCCGTGCGGGACCCGCTGCAATTTTGGCCCGTAACGTCGTCTTTGGCAAGACGGAGCGTGAGATGGAACACGGCGTGTCGAAACAAGGGGGGCGGCCCACAGTGTAAACGCCGCTATCGGCGTGACCACAGGCCGCGTCAAAGACAGGCGGATATGACGCCAATGAAAAATCCGCTGTGTTTTTGGGATGGCAGGCAACCGGAATCCGCGCCCCTGTAGCACCGTCCGGCCCTATGCTTCGGAGACGTCCCCGCCGTTTTCAACATCCGGCGCGGCGTCGATATTCGTATTGACCACGCTGGCTCCGGCCGGAGGCGGCAGCGCGCCCGCCTCGCGCATCTCCGCATAGAAGACGCAGCCGTTTTTGCCCATATGCTTGGCCTGGTAGGTGGCCTCGTCGGCATGCTGGTAGAGCTCCGCAAAGCTGCGTCCGTCGCAGGGGGCGCAGGCCACGCCCATGCTGGCGGTCAGCACGCAACGGCTTTCGCCCTCGCCCCATTCCGTGTGCAGCTCGCCGCCCAGTTTGGCGGCCCGCTCACGGATCCGGAGCATGCTCAGCCGCTCGGTACAGAAGACCAGAAATTCGTCGCCGCCGATGCGCCCCACAATATCCGCGGAGCGGAAATTCTGGCGGATGATCCGGGCCATGGCGCAGATGGCCTGATCGCCCACGGCGTGGCCCAGACGGTCGTTGATGTTCTTAAAGTTGTCGAAATCGATCATGAACAGCGCATAGCCGCCCGCCCCGTCCAGGTTGTGCCGGTCAAGGAAACGGGCGATGGCCTGTTCCGTCGCCAGCTTGTTGTACATGCCGGTGGCGCTGTCGCGCGCGGCCTGATTGCGCAGGGTGAGCTCCAGGTTCTTCTGGTTGTCGATGTCCGTGATGATTCCGATGACATAGATGGGCCAGCCGCTGTCGTCCATGATGTTGGAGGCTTCGATCCTGTACCAGCGGTACAGGCCGTCCACATCGCACAGGCGCATTTCCGCCACGCGCTTTGTCTGCTGCAGGGCGTCCTGAAAGTCCCGCAGCGCGTCCCGGTCGTCCGGATGCACCGGAATCTGGCTGCCGTCCGGGTCCGGTTCCAGAATATTGAAGGCCGAGCCGAACAACTGCATCCAACGCGTGCTGCAATAAAAATCGCCGTTGAGCAGGTCCTGTTCAAAAATAATGATATCGTGCTGCTCAAGAATGAAATGGTAGCGTTCATCGGAAATGCGCTGGGCCTGCTGCATTTCCTTGCTGTGTGTGATGTCGAAGACAATGCTTGCGATATAGGGCTGCCGCCGTTCGTCGTAGGTCAGGGTGCCCTTGTTGTAGAGCCAGACCAGATTGCCGTTTTTGGCCCGGGTGCGGTATTCCACATCAATGGCTTTGCTCTTTTCCAGTTGCCGGGAAATGGTCAGCAGAACCTCGTCGCGGTCTTCCTCGTAAATGGTGTTGGCAAAAGTGTTTTCGTAAATGCGCTCGAACTCTTCCCGGCTGTACCCCAGCAGATCCAGATAATTCTGGCTGAGAAACAGAAAGCTGCCGTCCACACCGCTGAACTTCTGTATTCCGCCGGAGATATTGGCGATAATGGCGCTGTATTCTTCCTGCTGGCTGCGTATCTTGCGGTGGGAGCGGCGCTGGCTGTACAAAAGATAGAGCAGCAGCAAAACGGTGATGACCGTCACGCGCAGCATCAGCGTGCGGGTAACGGCATTCTGCTGGTCGATACGTTCATTCAGAACGCTTTGCGGCAGAATGGAAACCAGTTGCCAGTCGTTTTGCGTCAGAGGCACGCGGTTCATGTAAAAGGAATAGCCGGCACCTTTGAAGTGCAGCACCTTGTCGCCGCTCTGACGCATGCCCTTGAAAAAATCCCGCACCTGGGAGGCCGTATGCGGCGGTTGCGTCTGCTTGAAGTGCCTGATCAGGACGTCCAGATCCCGCCCTTGCGGCAACGCGCCGAAAAGCACGCGATCCTGGCTGTCGAAAACCAGGTTGGAGGTCCGGCCGTCAAAGGCCCTGGTTTCTATGCTGGCCCGCAAGGCGTCAATATTGATGCCCGCCACCAGCACGGCCAGGACCTTGTCCTCGCGCGTTACAGGCACGGCCAGGGCAAGCACCCGGCTGTGGTCGTCAGTGGAAACAATGCCGGAGGAGATGCTCGCCTCGCCGCGCAGGGCACGCTGGAAATAGGCGTCCGCGCTGAGGTCGAGCTCTTTGCCCAAGGCGGAAAATCCTCTGCCGTCCGGCGACAGAATGCCGAAATTACGGATGCTCGGCTCCAGCATCAGGCCGAAATTCCTGGCATTTTCCTGGGTGACAGGATTTTCGCGGGAAGAAAGCAGACGGGCCGTTCCCTCCAGATCGCGGAAGCGTTCCCTGAGCTGGCGCTGAAAGTTCTCCGCCGCGTAGTGTGTGGATTCCTGCAGGCGCTGGGTCAGATTGGAGGTAATGTCCTGTTTGGTGCTGGCGTTGTAGTCCCGGATGGAATAAAGCAAGCCCCCGAGCAGCGCGGCGAGGAAGAGCGCGGAAACTATGGCGGTGGACAATTTGGACATGTGATCATCCGTTGCAGACATTGCCATCCGGTAATCTTCCGCTGCGGTGCGGCACCCGCAAACGACGTGCCGGTCTTCCCGGACGCGGCCGGCATTCCCGCCCTTACAACAGGAGGGCTCCGGCACGGGCATTTTTGCGGGCAGGCTGAGATTGTGGCCGAAAGCATAGACGCATTATTATCAAAAGGGAAGCTGCCGGAACCGGGGTAAATATAAAAAAAGTGCCCCATGCGGGGCACTTACGACATACGGTCAGAACGCGGCCGGAATTCAGCTCAATTTGGAGAGCAGGGTCTCCTTGATGGAGTCGATGCTGCCTTCGCCGTTGAGTTCAATGTATTTGGTCTTGCCCTCGTCGGCCAGCTTCTTGAAGAAGTAGGCGGCGGCCAGGGTGCCGTCGGTGGTATTGTAATAAATGTCGTGGCGCTTGTTGATGGCGTTCTCGTCCTGGTCGTCGCTGCGCGCGGAAAGTTCGGCCCCGCAGACGCGGCATTTGTCGCCGTCGGGCTTGATGGCGTCAATGAAGATATTGTTGGGGTGATTGTTGTTTTCCTTGCAGAGGCGGCGGCCCATGATCCGGTTTTTCGCCACTTCGCGCGGCAGCAGAATTTCCACCACGTAGTCGAGCTTGAGGCCTTCTTTCCGCAGGGCTTCCCAGAGCTTCTGGGCCTGGACCATATTGCGGGGGAAGCCGTCCAGCAGCCAGCCGTCCTTGCCCTTGGTCTTCAGGGTTTCCAGCACCATGGGAATGGTGATGTCGTCGGGCACCAGGTCGCCGCGGTCAATATAGGCCTTGGCTTTTTTGCCCAGTTCCGTGCCGCCGCCGATATGTTCGCGGAAGATGGCGCCGGATTCGATGTGGGCAAGATTGTACTTTTGTTTGATCAGATTGCCCTGGGTGCCCTTGCCGCTGCCGTTGGGTCCGAAAATCAGGATATTCACCGTTGCTCTCCTTGACGGAACCGGATGTTGATTTGTGCAAAAAAGAACACGCTCTTTGCGGTTCTAGCCTGGAAAAACCACTCTGTCAACGGGGGCGGCGAAGAACAGGCGGCTCGTGGGAGCGGCGGGAAAGAGAGACGCGCCGGTGCGGGCACGGCCAAAGGCGGATCATACCGTACTTTCCGTTTTTTTACGCAGGGTCGCCATAAGGCCCCGCAGCGCGGGGATGTTCCGGGGCAGATTGCCGCCCCAGACCGCTTCCGGGAGGATGTTATGGAAAGCTCCTTGCCCACGTTCCGGCTGTGCAGGCCAGCAGCTTATGCAAGGAAGGATACGGCCAAGGCGTTTCCTGTAGAAATAGGCAAAAAGATGCGAGTATCATAGCTGGTTCAGGAGCATGGGCACGCGTATTGTCCAGCCATAGATTTTGAACCACAAGAAATGCGGATGCGCATCAGGACGTTGCTCAGAGGTGGCGTGTCTCAAAAGAATATTGGCATGATGATTCGCGCGAATCCGGCCATGCTTATTGGGATTATAAGCGGCAAGATGAAAACTTGCAGGTAAAAGGAGAATTATAATGAGCGATACAAAGGAAAAGCCGGTTCAGGAAATAAGCCGCCGTGGAATCTTGCAGGCCGCCGCGGTATTGGTTGCCGCCCCTGTTTTGATGGGAGGATTTTCGGGCGTGGGTATGGCTGCGGAAAGAAGTTCCATGATTTCTCGCGCATCTGGAAGGAAAAGTTCCCTTGATCTGCCGCTGTTGACGAAAAAGCGCACTCTTGGGAACGGGAAGTTCAGCATGGAAGTGTCCGCTCTGGGGTTCGGCGTGATGGGCGCGAACTACAATCGCGGCACTTCCCCCGACAGAAAGAAGGTGATTGAGGTGATACGCCAGGCCGCCGAGCACGGCGTCACCCTTTTTGATACCGCTCAGGTCTACGGGCCGCTGACCAATGAGGAACTCGCCGGAGAGGCCCTGGCCCCATACAGGGACAAGGTCGCCGTCACGACCAAGTTCGGTCACAGCATCGTCAATGGAGTCTATCAGACCGGCAAGTTGAACAGCCGTCCGGAAAATATTCGCAGGGTCGCGGAAGGATCGCTGAAGAGACTGAAGGTCGATGCCATCGAACTTTTCTATCAGCATCGTTTTGACCCCGAAGTGCCCATCGAAGATGTGGCCGGAACCGTCAAGGAGCTCATTCGTGAAGGCAAGGTGAAACGCTTCGGCCTGTGCGAAGTGGGGCCGGAAACCATCCGCCGCGCTCACGCCGAGCAACCCGTCACCGCCGTCCAGAGCGAATACCACCTGATGTGGCGCGAACCGGAAAAGGATATTTTCCCTGTACTTGAGGAACTCGGCATCGGCTTTGTGCCCTACAGCCCGCTCAATCGGGGCTTCCTTGGCGGGGACATGACCGCATACACCCGATTCGATTCCGGCAACGACAATCGCAACACCTTGCCCCGGTTCGCGCCTGAAGCTCTGGGAAAAAATCTGATGTTTGTGGAAGTTCTCAACCGCTTTGGCCGTCCCAGAGGCATCACCGGCGCGCAGGCCGCTTTAGGCTGGATGTTGCAGAAGGGAGACGGGATCGTTCCCATTCCGGGCACGACCAAACTGTCCCACCTGGAAGAAAATATCCGGGCGGCCAATCTGGCGGTGAGCCCGGAAGAATGGAAGGAACTTGAAGATGCGCTTTCCAGGGTGGAGATCGTGGGCGACCGCTACCCGGCGGAACAGCAAAGACAGGTTCAAAAAAGTTAGTAACGTTCGCCGATTCCGGCGGACACACAATAATGAGCAGGGGTGTGTCCGCCGGGCGAATTCCGAGCCATGGAAAAGGATAATCGACATGAAACAGGAAATGATGAAAGCTGGAGTGCTGACCGGGCCGCAGCGGATTGAAATCAGGCGGGTGCCCGTTCCGGAAATGGCTCCGGGCATGTTGAAGATACGGATTTCCGCCTGCGGGGTGTGCGGCAGCGACATCCACATGTGGAAGGCCGGAAAAGGCTGGAGCCCGGAACCCCTCGACAATTTCCATATGGGACATGAATTTTGCGGCGTGGTGGTCGATCCCGGCGACAGCGGTTTTCAAATCGGCGACCGCGTGACGTTCTGGGCCAACCTGTACTGTGGCAAATGCGATATGTGCCGGGCGGGCAAGGAACATCTTTGCCGGGATGTGCACGGCACGAATTACATCGGTTTCGTATGCAACGGCGGCTATGCGGAATACTTTGTCGGCAAGGCCGGGAATGCCTACAAGCTGCCGGATACGGTGTCGGACGTCGCCGCCGGGCTGATTGACCCTCTGATGGTTGCTTATCATGCGGTCAGGCAGTCCAGTCTGAAACTGCACGACAAGGTGCTGGTGGTCGGCAGCGGCATTATCGCGCAGCTTATCGGCGGACTGGCCAAGAAGGCGGGAGCCTCCGCTCTGGCCATGTCCAGGATTGATGAGAGGCAAACGGGCAAGGCACGGGAAATAGGCGATTTCGACGCTTATTTTGACGGGAACGATCCCGATCGTGCCGCAAAGATGCAGGAGGCTTCCGAAGGCGGCTTCGATGTTGTTTTCGAGGCTGTCGGCGCGGGAGAATCCCTTGCCGCCTGCATGGACGGCGTGAAACCCGGCGGCGAAATAGTGATGATCGGCAACTCGATGACGCCTACGGTTCCTTTTGAACTGAACCGCGCCGTGCTGCATGAAGTCCGCCTGACCGGGAGCGTTTCCTGCACCCGAAAGGAATTTACGGAAACCATTGACCTCATCGCCAAAGGCATCATCGACGCTGAAAAGTATGTGACCGGCATTCTGCCGCTGGATCAGCTTCAGCACGCTTTCGAGAAACAGATTTCCCCGGCCGAATCCGTTTTGAAGACCGTCATCAGGCTGTAAAAGCCGCTGCTACGCTTGCGCATGAGGCCCTCGGCGTTGCGTTTTGAAATCGCTTTCGTCGGATGCGGGAACCACCTCCGCTTATTCACAGTGTGGAAACGACGCGGCGACGATTCAGATCCCTGAGCGGCGGTTCACCAAAAACTCTTTTATATTCCCGGTTGAATTGCGTCATGCTTTCGTAACCTACAGCGAAAGCCGCGCTGGAAGCGCGTTCGTTCTCCACCAACATGAGACGTTGAGCTTCATACAAGCGCAGTTGTTTCTGATATTGTAAGGGACTGAGTCCCGTAAGCAGCTTGAAATGCCGGTGCAGATTCGCCGTTGACATGCTGACCTGTCGTGCCAGCGATTCCACACGCATCGGAATTTTATAATTTTCTCGTATCCAGGTTATGGCTTGAGCAACCTGATTATTCTGCGTGCCCGGTGTGTTCAATTGCCGCAAGATGTTGCCATGCGGGCTTATAAGCAGGAGATAATGGAGTTCACGCAGCATCATCGGGGCACGAATCGATATTTGTTCAGGTTTTTCAAGAAGATCTACAAGGCGGAGAAACATTTCCAAAATATCTGAACCGGCATCGGCAATGGAAACACTGGTGCAATCTTCAGAAGTTTCTGGAAAATTGTGTTTCATCTCCAATGTCAAGGATGAAAGCAAATGTCTGTCTAAATAGAGATAGAGGAAGAGAAAGGGTGTCTCATGCGTGGGGTTGATAACATAGGAAGAGATAGGCATATCTATCCCGGCCACAATGCACTGGTTTTCCGTATAGACAAATTCCCGGCCGCCCATAAGGGAATGTTTGGTTCCCTGGACCACAAGCCCCACTAGCGGCTTTTCAAAACATTGCTCCGGCGTCCCCACATCCTCACGGCGAACCAGATTGAAACCTTCGATGGCAGTTGGATAGATGCAGGGGGAATCCAGATACCGCAACAGTTTTTGTTTCAGTTCCACATTCAATTGAGCTATCCGTTGCGAATCCTCTGCCATGACATTGCACCTTTTTTATTAAGAAGACTCTTTACATAATGGAAAAGGCAAAAATATAACTGTCTTATATTGTTAAATAAATTCAATATATTCTAAATAGACCTCGAAAGATGCTAAAACCATGTCAGTTATGTCAGATAAAAGGTAACGATTTTCCCCCTGCGTTGCTAAACCGCCAAACAGGGCATGTCGCGCCTGCAAATATCGCCTAACGGCGAAGTGAACTCGCCTTGCAAGGCGTCGCGATACGGATTTTCCGCGAAAGCCCACGCCGTGCGCCTGGATATTTTCAAGAGCAAACTACTCTAAAAAATTTTATCGGAACAACTTCCAGGTTCCCTCCACAATGCCGCCCAGCACGTCCACAAAGCCCGAGGTGATGCCGCCGATGGTGTTCAGGATCAGCTTGCCCGCGCCGATGGAAGTTTTGCTGTCGTGCAGGCTGCCGTAGAGGCGCAGGGGAAAATCGGGCAGATTTTTCATATTCACGGTAAAATTGCAGTCCAGGGTTTCCTTGTTGAGATCTATCCAGCCGCCGCCGTGAACCTTGAGTCCCGGTCCCTGCAGGCTGAAGTCGCCGCTGTGGACCACCCCGGACGCGATATCGCCCGAGGCCGAGGCCAGATCAAAACGCGTGGGCTTGCCCTTGAGTCGGCCGTCAGTGCCGCGTTTCTGGTAGGAACCGTCGCGCACGCTAAAACGCCAGAGGCCGTTCAGGGCGGCGGGCAGCTGGCCCGGTCCGGTCAGGGCGCCCCGGACCTCGGAACTGATGCTGCCCCGGCCTCCCAGGGCCGCGCTGCCGCCCCTGTCCCGGCTGGCGGCGGTCAGGTCGAAGTCCGTCACGGAGAGGGAACTCTCAAAACGCAGACCCTTTGTGAAGTCGATGGCGGCTTGGCTTTGCAGGGGCGCGCCGTAAAAACGGCCAGTGTTGGGCCCGCAGCTCAACCGCCCGTTTTCCAGGCTGAGCGGCAGCTTGAGATCCTGCACCTTGAAACGCCAGCCGGACAGTTCCTTGACGCGCAGTTCGCCTTTGGCGTTGAAGGCCCGCAGGAAGCGGAAGTCCCATTTGCCGCCCGCCGCCCTGGGCGCGGCCTTTTTGGCGGAAGCGTCCCTTTTGTCGTCCAGGTAGCGATTCAGGTCTAACTTGTCCACGCTGAGATTGAAATCCAGAACCGGCTGCGACTTGCGCATGGAGGCGCTCAGCGAGCCGCTGACCGTGCTCTGGTCCACGCGGGCGCGGATGTTGCTGAGAGAGAGCGTCTCCGAAGTGCCCTTGAAATCCGTCTCCAGAGAGAGCGTGTTCAGGTCGGGCGGCAGCTTGGCCGCCGTGCTGAAAGCCTGCCGCAGGGTACGGCCCAGGTCCCGGCTGAACGCGGAAACCGAGCCCTGCCAGGCAAGGCCGCCCTTGCCGCTGTTGACCTGGGCCTGGCCCCGCAGCTCCACGCCCAGCGCATTGGCATGGGCCTTGCCGACAGCGAGCTGGTTGCGCGCGCCCTGGCAGGAAAATTCGCCGCTCAAGTCCGCCTGCAGGCCCTCGGGCAGAGCGCTGAGCGCCGGACTCAGGCGCAGCGCCAGGCTGCCGGGCAGGTTCTGAAAGTCCAGATTGCCGTTGCCGCCGCCGTCGCCGCTGAACCAAAGTCGACCGTTCAGATCCGCCCGGCCGTTCAGGTCCACGCTGTCCAGCGCGCCGCTCCACTGGCCGTCCAGGCCCAGACGGCCCTTTTCCCAGGCGGCGGAACGGGCCTTGAGTTCCACATCCATGCCCGTGAAGGCCAGGCTTCCGGACGCGCCGGGCAGGCGCAGGGCCCCCTGCTCGCCGCGCGCGCTCACCGTACCCCGCAGTTTGCCCAGAAAGACGTCCAGTTCTCGGCCCTGACTCATGATGTCCACATCGGCCCGCAGGCGGCCGCTTTTGATGGGCAGCACGGGCATCGCCTTGCCCAGGGGAGCGCCGTTCACGTCGCGGAAGCGCATCTTGATGGCATAGGGAAGCTCGGGACCGCCGCCCAGAATGCACTCTCCGCGCACGCTGCCGCCGTAGAGCCGCCCCTCCGCCGTGAGCAGGGTGTCTTCCAGGCCGTTTTTGTCCATCTTGCCGGGGCTGATGACCACCTTGGCGTCCTCAATGAGCAGAGGGCCGTAATCCACTTTCGCGGCGGCCAGCCGGATGTCGTAGTCCACGCCGGTTTCGCCGGGTTTGAGAGGCTCGCCGGGCAGAGGCGTCAACGAATCGTGAAAAAAACGGGGCCCCAGGGGCGGCTTGCCCACGGACTCGGGAATCGCCAGTCCCAGGTTGAGGCGCTCGGCCCTGAGATCCAGAGCCACCTCCGGCTTGACCCAGCTGGCAACCCCGCCCGAACCGGTAAAACGCGCCCCGGCGCAGCGCACCGCAATGCGCGGCACCGTCAGGCCCAGGCCGTCCAGATGAAAATCCAGGCTGCCGTCGGTAAGGTTGTCCAGGGCCAGTTGCAGGCCGGGCGCGAGATTGCGGGCAAAGCCCAGCCACTGGGTCAGGCTCGCGCGGTGCAGCAGCAGGCGCCCGTCCAGGCTGAAGCCCTGTTCCTTGTTTTGCAGCGCGCCGGGCAGGCGCAAGGTCCCGCTGAGCTCCCCGCTGTCCGGCCCGAGCTCCAGCCGGAGTCGCTCCAGGTTGACAATCGGCTCGCTGCCGCGCATGGCCGCCGTGCCCGCCACGGAGAACGGCAGCGACTCCCGGTCCTTGGCCAGTTCCCCGCGCAGATCCGCGCGCGCCGTCCAGCCCGTGGCCCCGCCCTGCAGATCCAGGGCCATGTTGAAGCGCTCAAGAAAAGGCGGCCAGCGCAGCGAGCCGCTGAGCCGCAGCTTGGGCGTGGCCGTGAGCGGCGTCCGCAGGTCGCTTTCCCCCTCGGCCAGAAAATTGTCCAGACGGATCAGGGGCGCTCCCTGCCGCCGCAGCAGAACCGCGCCCAGATGCACCCTGCCGCTGACAGCGGCCGGGGCTTCCGTGTCCAGGCGGCATTGCAGGCCGCTCAATTGCAGGTGCGCGCCGTCTGTGCCGATGAGCTCGGCTTCTCCCTGGACAATGGTCATGCGGCAGCCGTCGGGCAAATCGGGCAGGCCGCCGCCGTTCCCGCGCAGGCGGGCCGCCAGCGCGTCCATGTCCCCCAGGGGCAGGGGCAGCGCGCCGCCCAGCTTGGGCCGCAGCAGGGAAATGTTGCGCGGCACGAATTCCCCGCGCAGCAGAGCCAGAAAATCAGGCCGCAGCGTGGCATAGGCCACGGAGAAATGCAGGTCCTTTCCCCGCACCGAGGCGTTGCTCACCGCGATGGAAGGCACGGGCAAAAGCACCACGTCCACGGCTTCCACACAGAAGATCAGGCCCGTGCGCGCGGAAATCCCGTCCAGATAGTGGCGGGTGAGAGCCTCGGGATTACGCTGCAAAAGATAGAAGGCCGTCGCCAGCAGAACCGACAGCACAAGCAGCAGCGCCAGGAAAATGCGCAGAAGAAGACGTAAGCGGCGGGCAGTCAAAAACATGGTTGTTATTCCACGCCTTGACGCCATGGGGCGTCGGGGCTAGTTAGGAAAACGCGGTTAATGGCCTTGTTGTTCCCATTAACCGGCGTTTCCTCAGGAAAAAGTATTTTATCTTGCCGTATTTGGCAACAGTCCGGCGGTCGCGCCGCCAGTCCGTTCCGGGGGGCTATGCAACGTCTGTTATGGATCGGCAGCCCTTTTTTCTGCCAGTCTCTGCGCTCCTGCGGCTGGCAGGATGTGGCCCTGCACAATTTTGAAGACGCCCGCGTATTCTGCTGGGAAGAACTGGTGCGCCTGGCCGGGTTCATCCCGGACGTATTGGTGGTGGCCGACAAAAGCCGCCCGCCCTTTGTGCTGGGCATGGAGAGCTTTCCCTGTTTGACGGTTTTTTACAGCGTGGATTCGCACATCCACAGCTGGCAGCCCCTGTACGCCCAGGGCTTCGACGCCTGCCTGGTTTCCCTGCGCGACGATCTGGAGCTTTTTTCCGGCCCCTTTCTGCCGCCCGAGCGCGTCTGGTGGTCGCCGCCCTTCGCACAGGACGACGACCAGCCCCGCCCCGGCACGCCCAAGCTCTGGGACTGCCTGTTCGTGGGCACGGTCAACGAAAACACGCCCCGGCGCGCCGCCTTTCTGCGGGAACTGGCGAGTCGCCTGCCGGGCCTGCGCCAGACGCGCGGCAACTACCGCGAGCTCTTTCCGCAGGGACGCGTGCTGCTCAACCATTGCGAGCACGGGGACCTGAATTTCCGGGTCTTTGAAGCCATGGGCTGCGGCGGCTGCCTGGTGACGCCGCGCGTGGGCCACGGCCTGGCCAAACTTTTCGTGGACGGCGAACATCTGGTGGGCTACACGCCGGACGATGCGGGAGACGCGCTGTTCCGCATCGAACTTCTGCTCAAGAATCCCGAGCTGGTGACCTATATCGGGGAAACCGCCCTGGCCGAGACTGACGCCAGGCACCGGGCCAGGCACCGGGCACAGGCCTTCACGGACCATCTCTGCGATCTCTGGATGCAGGATGCCGCCGCGCTGATCGCCGCGCGCCAAGCCAGAGCCGAGGCCATCCGCGAGGAATGCCTGAAAATGCCCTATCTGCTCTGGGCCGAGGAGCTGGCGGAACCTGATCTCAAGGCCGCCTATCTGGCCGCGGCCAGAGGAAATTACGGGCTGGCGGGATTAGAGCATTTTCACAATAAGCGAAAATCTCAAGCGTAATTTGTTCTGGCGGATCACATACATCCGGCGGAACGATTCAGCGGCGGCCCGCAGGGTCGGCGCCCGCGTCCGCAAGCGGATCAAAATGCAGGTCCAGGGCCGGATCAGGGGCGGGATTGCCCTCACGGCCGAACCGATCAGTCCGGGGGGCGGACGGGGCCGGGTCCTCAAAGCTCAGATGCAGCAGGGGATCGCGGGCCGGAAGGGTTTCGGCGGGCCGGGGTTCGGAACCGGCGCTGCCGTCCAAAGCGTCCAGGCGCGATTCCATGGCCCGTAACAGGACGCGCATCTGGGCGTGTTCGTCACGCAGAACCTGGCAGAGGCGTTCCTGGCTGCGCAGCATATAGAACAGCACGGCCAGCATGCCCAGAAAGCAGAGAAAGATGAACAACATGATGGAAAACATGGCGGGCCTCACAAAAGCGCTGTGCGCGCCGGGCGGGCCGGAAAAGCCCGTCCGCGTCGCGCCTTCCCGCTTATATACGTTAGCCCCGGCTTGGGCAAGGAGGATTTATGGCCGCTCCGCGTCTTGAGCCGCATCTGGTCATGGCCGACCAGAGCGGCAACATCTATGACGATCCGCAATTGCTGATGGTCTGTCGCCGGGGTGCCCAGTGGGGCCTGCCGCGTCCCGACGAACTCATGCCCCTGCCCGAGGAAAGCGAGCTTTTTCTTCTGCCGGGCCGCCGGGCCGTGGGCCTGAATCCGGAAAGCGGCGAAACCGAGGTTCTGGACCAGCTGGCAGTAGCCGCCTTTGCCGCGCCCGCGCACACCCTTTCGGCCCACCCGGCCTATGAAAGCGAAACCGACGCGCCCCTGCTGCCCCTCTTCGCTTACGGCGCGGTGGGCTTCGCGCACGGCCGCTTTTACGTCTGCGCCCGCAAGGTGGACCAAGACCCGCGCCAGCGGTTCCAGCGCATCCCGCGCGGCCGTATTGAGCAGAACGTGCGGCGCCTGTTGCGCGAGCACCCGGACAATCGCCTGATCCGCCATATTCTGGACAATTGCGTGCTGCGCTACGACTGTCCGGCGGCGCGCAACTTCGCTCTGGGCCGCTATGAAGCGCCGCTGCCCACCTCGCGCGCCTGCAACGCGCGTTGCGTGGGCTGCATCTCGGCCCAGGACAAGGATTCGCCCGTGGCCGTGACGCCCCAGTGCCGTCTGGCCTTCACTCCCGAAGCCGCCGAAATCGTGGAGGTCATGCGCCTGCACCAGAGCCGGGAGACGGCCACGCCCATCTATTCCTTCGGCCAGGGCTGTGAGGGCGACCCCCTGACCAATGCGGGCCTGCTGGTGGAAAGCGTGCGCCTGTTCCGCACCGGCGGCGGCCGGGGTACGGTCAACTGCAATACCAATGCCTCCAATCCCGGGGCTGTGGCCCGTCTGGCCGAGGCCGGGCTGACCAGTATGCGGGTGAGCTGCAACAGCGCCCGCGAGGCGCTCTACCAGCGTTACTACCGGCCCGCCGATTACAGCTTCGCCGACGTGCGCGCTTCCATCCGCGAGGCGCGGCAACGCGGCATCTTCGTCTCGCTCAACCTGCTGTTCTTCCCCGGCGTCACGGATACCGAAGAGGAACTGGAGGCCCTGGCCCGCCTGGCGGGCGAAAACGGCGTGAGCATGATCCAGTGGCGCAATCTGAACATCGACCCGGAATGGTATTTCCGGCTGATGAGCGGCCGGGAGGGAAGCACCTCCCCCGCGGTTCCGGACGCAGCGCTGGACACGGCGCCGAGCATGGGCCTGACCGTGTTCATGAAGCGGCTCAAAAAGCTCTGTCCCTGGCTGCGCTACGGCTACTTCAATCCCTATCTGGGCGACAGAGCGGAAATCACGGCCCCCCTGCCCGGCGCATGGCGCATGCCCGAGCCCGAGGCCAGGAGCGCCCTCGGCGCCGCGGGGGCCGAGGAATAGGCGCTCCGGCAGGGAAGCATGGCCTCTATCACATACCGATATACGGCTTCCGGCGAGGTTGAATTTGTGACTTCCCGGAATGCCGCGCAAAGGTATCCCTGGCATCTGCATGCGGCGCATTGGGTAAGCGGCGTCGTGCTGTCCGGCGGCCTTGTGCTGGAAACCCGCGCCGAGGCGCGTTACCTGCGGACCGGCGGTTATTTCAGGATTCCCCGACTGTGCGCCCACAGGCTGTTTCTCGAACCCGGAACAACTCTGCTGGCGGCCTGTCTGCCGACGAATTCCTCCATCCTCCCGTATGACGCCCGGCTTGCCGGGCTGGTACGCAAAGCCTGCGCGCCTCTCGCTCTGGGCGCGCGAGCAGAGCACCTGGCCCGACATCTCCTCCACGCGCAACCGCCGGAAGAAAGCACTGCGGAACCACCGATACAAACCGTATGCCGCCTGCTGCTGGACGACCCCGCCACGCCCTGGCCCCTCAAGCGGCTGGCCGCCCTGGCGGGTTACAGCCCCTGGCATTTTCTCCGTCGTTTCCGCCGGGAGACCGGCCTGACGCCCCACGCCTTTCATCTGCTCTGCCGCCTGCGCCTGGCGCGCGCCCTGTTGCGGGCGGATACGGCAGCGGCCGAGGCCGCCGTATCCGCCGGTTTTACGGACCAGAGCCATCTGCACAAGCTGTTCAAGCGGCAGCACGGCATGACGCCGGGGCAGTTCCGGCGGGCAAGCCTCAGGCTGGAAGCGTGATGAATTTGGCGAACAACCAGAGGCCGTTTTCGCCCGCGCGGACTTCATGCGGCGTCTTGGCGGGCAGGATCGCCATGCTGCCCGGCAGATAGGCGATCTCTCCCTCCGGCGTCAGGCACACGCCGCTTCCCCCGACAACTTCATGCAGTTCCAGGCTCGTGCCGTGGGCGTGCCTGCCGATCCCGCGCCGGGCTTCAATCCTGACCAGGTGGCAGCTCAGCAAGCCCTCCGTCAGCTCAGGCATGACCAGATTTTTCAGAAACACGCCGGGAAAATCCTTATGCTCCTTCCAGGGTTCCACCGCGAGCGCCGGTAGCCGACCGGCAACAGTCAAACGCCCCTTGGCAAAGCAGTCAAACAGCTCCTTTTGCATCTCATCCTCCTTGATTGGCTTTGCCCCTTCCATAGGACGAAACGCGGGCCTTTTATTGTAAAAATTTGCCGTACTCCGTGCTGCCCCCCCGGCAAGAGATGCGCAATTTCCACTTGACGAAACAGGGCTGGGTGGCTATTTCCTTTTTGAACAAATTGAAAAAGAATTTCAATTTTATTCCAATACGTCCGAGCCAGAAGGAGAAGGCCATGAGCAAAATTTTGATCGTTTACGGTTCCAGCACCGGCAATACCGAGAGCATCGCCCACAAGCTGGAGCAGCAGCTTGCCGCCGCCGGGCAAGAAGTGACGGTGCTCAACGCCGCCGATGCCTCGGCCGAACACCTGGCCGACGGTTATGACGCCGTATTGTTCGGCGCTTCGGCCTGGGGCGAGGAAGAGGTGGAATTGCAGGATGATTTCGCGCCGCTGTTTGAAGAATTCGACGTCATGGACCTCAAGGGGCGCAAACTGGCCGCCTTTGCCTCGGGCGACCGGGATTACGAACACTTCTGCGGCGCCGTGGACGTTATCGAAGCTCGCGGCAAGGAACTGGGCGCGGAAATCATGACCGACGGCCTGCGCCTGGAAGGCGACGGCGGTTCGGCGTCCGATGAAATCGAATCTTTTGTCCAGGCCGTGCTGAAGAAGCTGTAATCCTCCTCATACAGCCCTCCTGAACGCGAACGCCGGTCAGAAACCGGCCAAGCAGCTGCCATGAGAAAGGCCCGGAACCATCGGGGTTCCGGGCCGCTTGCTTGTCAGGGCGTGGGCGCTTCTCCCATATTGCGGGGCCAAGCCGAGCCGTTTCAGCAGCGCCGGAAGAATTTCCGATCCGGTTTGCCCACGGCGACGACTGTCGGAAATGGCGGCTTGGCGGGCTCCCATCCTCCGGGCCGGTTCCGCTTGTCCCGCGCAGCCGGTGACGTTCAGGATTCGGACACAAGCATCAGAAAAGGCGGCGTCCATTGTCGCACTCCTTGCTAAAGCAATGGGAGAGGGACGCTCGTCTGTTTTGGGCCAAAACGAAAAACCTCTTGAAGCTGGAGCTTCAAGAGGTTTTTCTGTTGCCGTTCCGGAGCTGTTTGGGGAGTGCCCGGAAATATGCCTGCCTGTGGGACGCATATAAACCGAATCCTCCGCAGACCGTAAGTACGATGGCCGGAGACTTCGGGTGGAGAGAGGCAGCCATTCTTCCGAACGACAGGTGGAAAGTATGTTTTCGCATGAGCGGCGGGAGGGAAAAAGACATTTAAAAACCTAAAGCAAATTGAGTTCATGCCGATATGAGCGGTAATTGGCGTTAACCTGTCACTTTTATTCCAGTGGATGACAGCAGTAAGCATACAAAAACATACAGAATGATGTATTCCAATAATATTTCCTAATAATAAAAATTTAGCAAGCCTATATTTTATTTTATAAAGACATTATTCTTCATATCTTACATTCTGAATTATGCTTTTTATAACCAAATACACATATCATTATAAAAAGAGGGCAACTGCTTTTATAAATTTCTGAGGAGAAAAAAATGAAGCACAACTTGTAAATATGGCATGTGCCTGTTTCAAACGGCACCGGGAGGCTTCAGGTCAAGGCCGCTATATGTTCTGGAGCTCCTTCTCAATTTCATGTGAAACAAATGGCATCATGGAGAAGAATGTCAGAAACTACTGTCAAAGGTTGCTAGGTGAATTATGAAATTGCAGACAAAATTGATTCTTGGCTTTTCATTAGTTCTTTTTATGACTCTGGCGCTGGGAGGAGCCTCTTATTACCTGACGGATGAGATGAGCCGGTTTTCCGGCCAGGCAGCGCATATCGAGAACAGTAAAACAGCCCTGCTGAACACACAGGCCGCCTATCTGCGTTATATCGTTTATGGGAGCGACAGCTTTGCCCAGCGTGCCCGGGAACAACTGGCGGAAGCCAAAAAGCAGTTCGAATTGTGTCTCCCCATGGTTGCGAGCCCCGAAAACAGGCAGAAAATGTCGGGTTGCATCAAGCAATTGGAGGCCATTCTGCCGGTTTTACAGAAATGTATTGACGACCAGAAAAAAGCATACGTCTGCTGACTCAAGCCGATGAAGCCCGCGTGGGTCTGACAAAGGCCTTTGATGCCATGGAGGCCATGATTCGCGAGGTAATGCTCGCTCAGGGCGTTGACGCGACCAGCATCGACAACCAGACAAAGGTGTTGGAACTGCGCATCGAATTCAACCGATTGCGGACCGAGCTTCGCAGCCTCTCCCTCAGGTCCACGCAAGAGGAGCTTAACTCCGTTTCGACCGCCCTGAAAAACATGCGGGATGCCATGGCCGAACAGGCGAACCGGTTTCGGACGCCCAGCAATAAGGCAGCGATGGCGGCCATCATAAGGGAGATGGACAAATACCTTCCCAGCGCGCAGGCCTCTATAGAGTTCACGCACCAGATGGGAGTGGACTTGCGCTCCCTGGCCGTGCTGTTCCGCAACGTTGACCAAAGCGCGACGGAGCTGTCCACCTTCGGCGTTTCTCAGGTGCAGGAAAGCAATCGCGACGCCAATTTCGTCATCCTCGGCTTCTGCGGGGCGGCATTGCTCTGCGGCATCTTCATCACCGTCTTCCTCACCCGTAACGTGAACGCGCAACTGGGCAAAGACCCCGGCCAACTGAGCGTCATTGCCCACCGCGTGGTGGGCGGCGACTACAATGTGGACGACGGCGGCAAGAAGCAGGGCGTATACGGGGCCATTGTGAAGATGGTGGGCGCTCTGGAAAGGAACATCAAGAAGGCCGAGCTTGAATCCAAAAACGCCGAGGAAGCCATGAAAAAGGCTGAAGCGGCCGGCCAGGAGGCCAAAGCCAAGGCTGAAGCCCTGCTGAACGTCGCGGGCAGGCTGGAGGAAGTGGGCAGTGTGGTTTCTTCGGCGTCCACGCAGCTTTCCGCCCAGATCGAACAGTCCGACCGGGGCGCGGGCGAAGCGGCCCAGCGTCTTTCCGAGGCCGCCACAGCCATGAACGAAATGAACGCCACCGTGCAGGAAGTGGCCAGAAACGCCTCAGCCGCTTCCGCCGCTTCAGCCGACACCAAGGACAAGGCCACCGCCGGCGCGCAGGTGGTGGAACGCTCCTTGCGACGCATAGAGTCCGTGCATCAGGTTTCGCTGGAACTCAAGGACGACATGACCCAGCTCAATGAGCACGCCCAGGACATCACCCGGATCATGGGCGTGATCTCGGACATCGCGGACCAGACCAACCTTCTGGCCCTGAACGCCGCCATTGAGGCCGCCCGCGCGGGCGAGGCCGGGCGCGGTTTCGCCGTGGTGGCCGACGAAGTGCGCAAACTGGCCGAAAAGACCATGGCCTCCACCAATGACGTGGGCAACGCCATCAAGGCCATTCAGGAAAGCACGGCCAAGAGCACGGCTTCGGTGGACAATGCCGTGGCCCAGATCGAGGAAGCCACGGGCCTGGCCAATGAATCAGGCCGCGCGCTGGAAGAGATCGTGACCACAGCGGAAACCACGGCCGATCAGGTCAACGCCATTGCCACGGCCAGCGAGGAACAATCCGCCGCCAGCGAGGAGATCAACCACTCCATCCTCCTGTGCAACGACATGAGCAGACAGATCGCCGACGCCATGGCCGAGGCTGCCAAGGCCGTGTCCGGTCTGGCCCGGGAGGCTCAGGAGCTTTCGGAACTGATTCATGAAATGAAAGAGGGGTAACCCAACAAGATTGTTACAGCGCTGTTACAGCCGGACCTGGTCATCATCCCTCTATGCCGATCCGGTTGTGACAGATGCGTCCCGCTATCCGCCCAGATACGCCTCGCGCACGCTGGCGTCGGCCAGCAGGTTTTCCGCGCGGTCTTCCATGACCACTTTGCCCACTTCCAGCACGTAGCCGCGCGCGGCCAGCTTCAGGGCGGCGCGGGCGTTCTGCTCCACCAGCAGCACGGTGACGCCGCGCTCGTTGATGGTCCGCACGGTTTCGAAAATGGAGCGTACCAGCAGCGGAGCCAGCCCCAGAGACGGCTCGTCCAGCAGAAGCAGGCGCGGTTCGGCCATCAGGGCCCGGCCGATGGCCAGCATCTGCTGCTCGCCGCCGGAAAGCGTGCCCGCCAGTTGCTCCTTGCGCTCCAGCAGACGCGGGAAAAGATCAAAAATCCATTCCAGGGTGCGTTCGCTGCGGGCCTTGTCCCGGATGCAGAATGCGCCCAGGCGCAGATTCTCCAGCACGCTCATGGCCCCGAAGACCCGGCGGCCCTCCGGGGACTGGGCTATGCCCAAGCCCACCACCTCATGACTGGGCAGGCGCAGCAGGGGCTTGCCCTCAAAGAGAATCTCGCCTTCACAGGGACGCACCAGACCGCTGATGGACAGCAGGGTGGTGCTTTTGCCCGCGCCGTTGGCCCCGAGGATGGTGACGATCTCGCCCTCCTCCACGCGCAGATTGATGCCGTGCAGCACTTCCACACTGCCGTAGCGCACCCGGATGTCTGAAAGGGTCAGCAGAGACATATTCACCACTTCTCGTCGTCGGCGCCCAGATAGGCTTCAATCACCGCCGGATGGCGGCGCATGGCCTCGGGCGCGCCCTCGGCGATCAAGGTGCCGTGCTCCAGCACCACCAGTTTTTCACAGATCCGCATGACCAGGCGCATGTCGTGCTCAATAAGCAGCACGGTGATCCCCCGCTCCCGGATGGCGCCGATGATGTCCACCAGAGCTGCGGTTTCCTGGTCGTTCATGCCCCCGGCGGGTTCGTCCAGGATCAGCAGGCGCGGGTCCGAAGCCAGAGCGCGCGCGATTTCCAGCAGTCGTTGATTGCCGTAGGACAGGCCTCCGGCGGCTTCCGCGCGGCGGTCGGCCAGGCCCACGAAGCGCAATTCCTCCATGCAGCGGGCCACGGCGGCCTTTTCCTCGCGGCGCTGGCCCGGCGTGTGCAGCATGCAGGCGAACAGACCGGCCTTCATCCGGCAATGCCGTCCGGCCAGCACGTTTTCCAGCACGGGCAGCTTTCCGAACAGGCGGATGCTCTGAAAGGTACGCGCAATGCCCAGTTCCACCACCCGGTGGGGCTTCAGGCCGGTAATGGGCTCGCCGTCAAAAAAGATCCGGCCCCGCTCCGGCGTGTAATTGCCGGTAATGCAGTTGAAAACCGTGGTCTTGCCCGCGCCGTTGGGCCCGATCAGGCCCACGATGCTGCCCGCATCCACCGAAAAGGAAAGATCGTTGACCGCAATGAGCCCGCCGAAAATCTTGGTCACTTCCTGCAGGGAAAGCAGCTTCATGCGGGCCTCCCCTGTGCCGGGGCGGGCTCAGGCCCGCGCGCGGCATCCTCCGGGAGGCGCGGCGGAAGGCCCGGCGGCACATCCGGCGGCAGGACTGGAATGTCCGGGGGCACGGCGTAGCGGCGCGGACCGGGCGGCAGCAGGCCCTGCGGCCGCCAGATCATCATCACCATCATGGCCAGACCGAAGATCAGCATGCGCGCGGCGGAAAACTCGCGCAGCACTTCCGGCAGGCCGATGAACAGAAAAGCGCTGACCAGCACGCCCAATTGGCTGCCGCCGGAAAGGATGACCACCGCGAAAATGATCACCGATTCCATGAAGTTGAAGGATTCCGGCGCGATGGTGACCATTTTCGCGGCGTAGACCGTGCCCGCCATGCCCGCCCAGAAGGCCCCCAGCACAAAGGCCAGCAGCTTGTAACGGGTGACGTTGACCCCGCAGCCCTCGGCCGCGACGTCGTCTTCCTTGATGTAATTCAGCGCCCGGCCGAAACGCGAGCGCCAGAGCCCGTAAAAGAGCAGCAGGCTCACGCCCACCATGCCCCAGACCAGATAATAGAACTGCACGCTTTTGACGATCTTGTAGCCGAAGAAACGCGGGCGGCTGATGCCGAAAATGCCGTTAGAGCCGCCGGTCAGGCCGAAGACGTCGTTGATCAGGGCGATGCGCACAATCTCCACAATGCCGATGGTTACGATCAGCAGATAGTCGCCGCGCAGATGGATGATGGGCCGGGCCACCAGCAGGGCGAAAAGAGCCGCGGCCGCGCCCGCCAGGGGCATGGTCCAGAAGATGGGCCAGTGGCAGAGGGTGTTCAGGATGGCCGTCACATACGCGCCCACGGCGTAAAAGGCCGCGTGCCCCATGTGAAAGATGCCCGCCTGGCCCAGAATCACGTTCAGCGAAAGGGCCAGCAGGGCGTAGAGGCCGATCATCACGCAGACGTCCAACCAGTAGGGATTGCAGACCAGGGGCAGCCCGCAGAGCAACGCGCCCATCAAGATGTACAGGGGCATGCGCTTCATAGCTTGTCCGCCGTGCGTTCGCCCAAGATGCCCGTGGGCCGGATGATCAGAATCAGGATCAGCACCAGAAAGGCGATGGCGTCTTTCCAGGCGATGGCAATGTACCCGGCGGCCAGGGCCTCGATGACGCCCAGCAGCAGGCCGCCGATCATGGCGCCGGGAATGTTGCCGATGCCGCCCAGGATGGCGGCGGTAAAGGCCTTGAGCCCGTAGGACCAGCCCATGGTGAAGTCGATCTGGCCGTAGTAGATGCCGACCATCAGACCGGCCGCGCCGCCCAGGCCCGGCCCGATCAGAAAGACCAGGGAAATGATCCTGTCCACGTTGATGCCCATGAGCCGGGCCGCGCCCGGATCAATGGCCACGGCGCGGATGGCCGCGCCCGTGCGGGTGCGCTGGATGAAGGCCGAAAGCCCGAGCATCAGCAGCACGCTGGCCGCGATGACCAGCAGGCGCACGCCCGGCACGGCGACGCCGAAGAGATGCACCGTGAAGTCCGGGCGCAGAAAATCAGGGTAGACGTAAACGCGCGCGCCGTAGATCAGCATGACCGCGTTCTGGAAAAAGATGGACGCGCCCAAGGCCGAAACCACGGCCGAGAGACGACCGGCATTGCGCAGGGGGCGGTAGGCCGCGCGCTCCAGCAGAAAGCCGAGCAGCGCCACCAGCAGGCCCACCATGATGAAGACCGCCAGCACGGCCAGGGGCAGAGGCAGCATGCCGGAGAGATTACAGCTCACCAGAAGGGTCAGGCCCAGATAGGCGCCGATGGTGAACAGATCGCCGTGCGCGAAGTTGATGAGCTTGAGCACGCCGTAGACCATGGTGTAGCCCAGGGCCACCAGCGCGTAAATGCCGCCCACGGCAAGACCGTTCAGAAGCTGTTGAAAAAATTGTTCCATATTTCCCGGCGCTCGGAGCAAATCAAGCCGCTGGCGGAGCATGCTGAAAACGCCCCGGAAGCTTGCGGCTAAAAAGATGGATTTTGTTCCCTGGCAAGGAAAAAACCGGACGCGGGCCAGGGATAGTACTCTTTATGTACAGCCCTGGGCCGCGTCCGGTTTTTTGACGCAGCCCAGGGGGCAAAAGACGCTTTTTAGCCGCAACTTACTTGGGTTGCAGAACAAAAGCCCCTTTCCCATCAACAACATAGGTGCGGTAGAACTCGCCCACGCGGTCGCCCTTGGCGTCGAAGCCCAGGGCTCCGGACAGGCCGGGCATGTCCTTGAGCTGCTTGAGCCAGGCGGCCATCTGCTCGGGTTCGGTCTTGCCCGCGGCCAGCGCGGCCTCAATGACCTTGAAGGCGTCCCCGGCCAGCACGGCCCAGACCGACACGGGCACGCTGTTGTACTTGGCCTTGTAGGCGGTCAGGAAATTGCGGGCTTCCGGCATGTCCATATCCTGGGGCAGGGGCGGGCTGATGAAGAAGTAGCCGGCCGCGGCCTCGGGACCGGCGATCTTGACCAGATCCTGATGGTTGGCAGCGTCGCCGCCCATCATGGGCACGTTCCAGCCCATTTCCCTTTTCTGGCGCAGCAGCATGCCGGTTTCAGGATAATACCCGGTGAAAAAGACCAGATCCGGACCGGCGGCCTTGAGTTTGGTCAGAATGGCGGTGTAGTCCCGCTCGCCGGGGGTCAGGGCGTCGTAGAAGAGCACCTTCACACCGGCTTTTTCCAGGGCGGTGCGGGTTTCCTCGGCCAGACCCTTGGCGTAGGAAGAATTGTCGTGCAGCAGGGCCACGGCCTTGTAGCCGCCCTTGACTATGGCCGCGGCGGCGGATTTGCCCTGGGCGTCGTCACGCGGGCAGGTGCGGAAAAAGAGAGGCAGGCCCTTTTCGGTCAGGCGCACGCTGGTGGAACCTGTGCCGATCTGCACCAGCCCGGCTTCGTCCAGAATATTCTGACTGGCCTCGGTCACGGCCGAGCCGTAGGTGCCGATGACCGCCACAACTCCGGCCGAGGCCAGCTTTTGCGCGGCCAAGGCCGCCGTGCGGGGATCCCCGGCGTCGTCTTCCACCACCAGTTTGATTTTCTGACCGTTGACGCCGCCCTTGCTGTTGGCTTCATCCACCAGCAGGCTGACGATGTTTTTCATGTCCTGGCCTTCAGAAGCCCATTTCCCCGTGAGCGGGCACATCAGCCCCACCTTGAGGTCGGCGGCCAGGGCCGCCGCGGGCAGAAGCAGAGCAAGAGCCAGCGCGCCCAGCCAAAGATGCAGTCCTTTCATGAAATACCCCCATCCCGGTATGCGAAGTTTCAGCGAGCAAATAGCTTACTCCAAAATGCGAGAAAGCAAAAGCCCCCGCGCGGACCTTTGCGGCGCGGGGCCGGAAGCGGCCCACCGGCCGGCGATGCGCGCCGCCCGAACAGGCGTTGTTTTGCAAAAGTCATACAATTCTTTCCACTGTAACACAGCCGTAAAACTCGACAGCTAAAAAAATTTCCTATAGAATGTGATATATAAAGCCAGCGGAACAAGAAAGGGGGCAACAGGTTTTCTGCAAACGCGTTTTTCCCGCCTTTGTTCCGCCGCCGGCCGGATCTGTCCGAACCGAATCCACGGGTCTCGCGCTGCCTTTCGCACCTAACCTCTCTGATCTCCAGCAGCACCGCCCGGCCATCATTCTAACCCTATACGCCAAGGAGGCCGTATGAGGTTCAGTTTTGACAAGGCCGCCTGCCAGAACACCCGCAGAGCATTGCGCAAGGAATGGCTGCTGACCAACGGGCTGGGCGACTATGCCGGCAGCAGCATCCTGTGTTGCAATACGCGCAAATACCACGGGTTGCTCACGGTCAACACGCCGCTGGGACGGCATGTGCTGCTCTCCGCCCTGGAGGAATCGGTCATGGGCGGCGGCAAGGAGTTCTTTCTCTCCACCCGCCAGCATCCCAGGACCCTCTACCCGCACGGGCACGAATATCTGGAAAGTTTCCGCCTGGACCAGTGGCCCGAATTCACCTACCGGGTGGGCGACGTGCGCCTGCGCCGGGAAATGTTTCTGATCCACGGAACAAGCCGCCTGCTGCTGCGCTGGTCCATCCAGGGCCTTTCCAAGCTGCCCCCGCTGACCCTGCGGATCAAGCCCCTGCTGGCCTACAGGCACTTCCATGCCCTGACCAGGGCCAATTCCCATCTGCGCGTGCGCACCCAAGACGTGCCGCGGGGCTTCAGCATCACGCCCTATGAAGGCCTGCCCACCCTGTATATGCAGGTGCGTGGTCCTTTCACCTTCCTGCCCTCGCCGGACTGGTTCCACAATGTGGAATACATGCAGGAACGCGAACGCGGCTTCCCCGACAGCGAGGACCTGTTCCAGCCCGGCATTCTGGATATTCCCCTGCCGCCCCTGCCCGAGGGAGGCAGCGTCTACATGGCCGTGGGCACCGAGCCGGTCGCGGAAGACGGGGAGGATCTGGAGGCGATCTGGGAAGCCGAAAGCCGGGCCAGGACCAAAGCCCACCACAACGGCGGCGGCCTCATCGGCCACCTGGCCCAGATGGGGCGGCAGTTCTGCATTGAAACGCCCTCGGGCCGTCCGGCGGTGCTGGCCGGGTACCACTGGTTCGACGCCTGGGGCCGCGACACCCTGATTTCCCTGCCCGGTCTGGCTTTTTACGGCGACCGCACGGAATTCGGCCTGCGCGTGCTGGAGCAGGTGGCCGGCAGCCTGAAAAACGGCCTTACGCCCAACTGCTTTGCCGAGGACGGCAACCACGCCTACAACTCGGCGGACGCCTCCCTCTGGTACGCCTTTGCCGTGCAGTGCTACCTCCAGGAAAATCCCGAGGGCCTGAACTGGGTGCGCGAGCATGCCTGGCCCGCGCTCAAGGCCATTGTGAGCGGCTACCGCCAGGGTCCGGGCATGGACATCTTTGTGGACGAGAACGGCCTGCTGCACGCGGGCAACGCCCACACCCAGCTGACCTGGATGGACGCCCAGGCCGACGGCCGCCCGGTGACCCCGCGCCACGGCTGCCCGGTGGAGCTGAACGCCCTCTGGTACAACACCCTGGCCTTTGTGGATTATCTGGCGGGCGTCTTCCGCGAGCCCGACTGGGAGGACGCCAAGGGCCTGCGCGCGTTGCGCACAAGCTTTTTCGAGCACTTCTGGGTCACGCGCGGCGGCGGCTATCTGGGCGACGTCTGGCGCGACGGCATGTTGGACCAGAGCGTGCGGCCCAACCAGATTTTGGCCGTCTCCCTGCCCTATCCCGTGCTGGAAGAGCAGCACCAGCCCCAGGTGGTGGAATGCGTGCGCAACAAACTGCTCACGCCCTTCGGCCTGCGCACCCTTTCGCCCGACGATCCGGGCTACCGGGGCCGGTACGAGGGCGGACCGGCCAGCCGCGACGCGGCCTACCATCAGGGCACGGTCTGGCCCTGGTTGCTGGGGCATTACACCGACGCCCTGCTGCGGGTGGCCTGGGATGTGGACGGCGCGGTCCAGGCCCTGCTGGACCGGGTGACCCCGTTGTTCTGCGACCACCTCACGGACGCGGGCCTGGCAAGCATTTCCGAAATTTTCGACGCCTCCCCGCCCTACCGGCCCAACGGCTGCATTGCCCAGGCCTGGAGCGTGGCGGAGTGCCTGCGCATGCTGATCCGGCTCAAGCGGGCCGCACCCGGCGTATACAAGGCCTGGGAAAAACTGGCGGCCTACCGTCTGGCAAATCCCATTTCCGGGGATACGGCCGGCGTCTGCCGGGTAAGCATGACCCTTGCCGACGATGGCGAACCCATAAACAAAACGGAGTCCCGGCGGGGCTGAGCGGCCCCGCGCTCCTGGAAATATCGGAACGTGCTGATTTATGAAAATGTTTGCTCTCTGCCGGGGAAGCGAATTCCGGGCGAAACAACGTGTATCAAGACATACATGAGTTTCGCACGGGGGAACCTGACGCAGGCAGAAAACAAAAAAACGTTAATCAGGGCTTCCAAAGAGGAATCACCAATGCGAGTGCTTATGTTCGGCTGGGAATTTCCGCCGCATATCAGCGGCGGCCTGGGCACGGCCTGCTACGGCATGACCCAGGCTCTGGCCAAAAAAGGCGCACAGATAATCTTTGTGTTGCCGCGTGTCGGCGCGGGCGGGCAGAACGGTTTCCTGCGGCTGGAGTCGGCCTCGGGCACGCCCATCAGCGAAGAGGCGGCGGAGCGCATGACCCGTGCCGGACAGGACGTCTGGCAGGACAACATCCGTTTCATGGCCGTGTCCAGCCCGCTTACCCCATATATCACCCCGCAGGGCTACGCCGAATCCCTGAACTGGCTGACCCGCACGCCCGGCGGCACGGATCTGCGCACTTGGTCCGGCGCGCCCTTCACCTTTCAGCTCAAGGGCGGCTACGGCCCGGACCTGATGAGCGAAGTACGCCGCTTCAGCCGTCTGGCCGCGACCATCGCCATGCGCGAAAGCTACGACGTGATCCACGTCCATGACTGGATGACCTATCCCGCGGGCATGCTGGCCCAAACCCTGACCGGCAAACCCCTGGTGGCCCACATTCACGCCACGGAATACGACCGCAGCGGCGAAAACATCAATGAGCAGGTGGCGGCCATCGAGCGCGCGGGCCTGCTGGCCGCCGACCTGGTGGTGGCCGTGAGCCGCCTGACCCGCAAGACCGTCATCGAACGCTACGGCGTGCCACCGGAAAAGGTAGTGGTGGTCTACAACGCCGTGGCCCGGCATGAAGTGGAACGCCGCTACGAAATTCCGCCGCGCATCCGCCATGAAAAACGGGTGCTCTTTCTGGGTCGGGTCACGTTCCAGAAGGGGCCGGAATACTTCATGGAGGCGGCCCGCCTGGTGCTGCAAAAAATTCCCAACGCGCGCTTTTTCATGGCCGGCAGCGGCGACATGCTGCCTCAGCTCATCCGCCGCGCGGGACAGTTGCGCATCGGACACCGTTTCCACTTCGCCGGTTTTCTGCGCGGCGAACAAGTGGACCGCATGTTCGCCTTGAGCGATCTCTACGTCATGCCCTCGGTGTCCGAGCCCTTCGGCATCACGCCGCTGGAGGCCATGCTTTACGACGTGCCCGTGCTGCTCTCGCGCCAGTCCGGCGTGTCCGAGGTGCTGGAGCACGCGCTCAAGGCCGATTTCTGGGACACCCGCGACATGGCCGACAAAATCTGCGCGGTTCTGCGTTACCCCTGCCTGGCTGCGGAATTGGTAAAAAACTGCCGGGAAGAAATGAAATCCATCCGCTGGGAAAATGCCGCGGATCAACTGATGGCCGTTTACCGCAACGTATCCGGAGGTAACTGATGCCAGCGCTCTGCCTTTGCTATGAAGTTCACGAACCGTACCGGCTCTGCCGTTACACGGTTTTTGATATGGGACAAAACTCACTTTACGAGGACGACGACCACAACTGCGACGCCCTGCTGCTCACGGCCCGCACCTGCTATCTGCCCATGAACGACCTGCTGCTCAAGCTGATCCGCCGTCACGGCAAGGCCTTCAAGGTGGCTTTTTCCATCTCGGGCACGGCCCTGGACCAGTTCGAGCAGTACGCGCCCGAGGTGGTGGAGAGCTTCCAGGCCCTGGCCGATACCGGCAACGTGGAATTTGTGGCCGAAACAGCGCCCCACTCCCTGGCCTTTCTCTACTCCCGGGATGAATTCGACATCCAGGTCAGGGAACAGTGCGAGCGGATCAAGCGGCTTTTCGGCAAAAAGCCCACGACCTTCCGCAATACGGAGTTCGTCTACAACAACGACCTGCCCGTGGCTCTGGAAAAGTTGGGTTTCAAGGCCGTGCTGGCCGAGGGCGCGGACCATGTGCTGGGCTGGCGCAGCCCCAATTATGTCTACAGACCGATTTCCACGCCCCGGATGCGTCTTTTGCTGCGCAACTCGTCCCTGTCCACGGACATCGGCCTGCGCTTCAATGATCAGGGCTGGGACCAGTGGCCGCTCACGGCGGAAAAGTACGCCTCCTGGTGCCACAGCTTTGCCGCTTCGTCCGAAATCATCAACATCTTCAACGATTACCATTCCTTCGGCCTGCGCAATCCCCGGGAGTCGGGCATTTTCGACTTTATGGAAGCCCTGCCCGCCGCCCTGCTGGCCCACAAGGATTTCCACTTCGTGACGCCCGCCGAAGCGGCCAGGAAAATCGACGCCGTGGGCGAGGTGGACGTGCCCGAATTCATGTCCTGGGACGACGAGGGGCGCGACCTCACGGCCTGGCTGGGCAACGACATGCAGAAGGACGCCATCCACACGCTCTATGCCCTGGCCCCGCGCGTGCGTAAGGTGGGGGCGCCGGATCTCGCGCGCGACTTTGAGCGCTTGCAAACGTCGGATCATTTCCATTATATCTCAACAAAATGGTTCGCCGACTTCCTGTCCGACCGGCCCAATCCCTTCGACAGTCCGTATGACGCCTACATTACCTATATGAATGTGCTGGCCGACTTTGAGATGCGCCTGACCGCGATGGAAGAAGCGGCGACCGAAGCCGGAAAAACAACAAGAAAAACACCCCGGACAACGGCAACGGGAACCGCCGGAAAAAAGAGGGCCGCTCCCGCCGCCAAGGCCGGAGGCGCAAAGAAAAAAACATCCGCCTGAAAAGGTTGCCCCTTCCGGGAACTGTCGCCCTCCGCCGTTTTTGAGACGGACGGAGGGCAATGGCCCGTGACGCGGCGCTTTATATGCGGGCGGGCCCACAAGGAGTCTCTATGGATTTCAATAACGCCCCTGTCACGCTGTTTGAAGTAAGCTGGGAAGTTTGCAACAAGGTGGGGGGCATTTATTCCGTGGTCAGCAGCAAGGCGCTGCAGGCCGTGGAAACTTTCGGCGAGGATTACTTCCTGCTGGGCCCTTCCCTGCAACAGAACGCCGGTTTTGAAGAAACAGACGAACATATCTGGGATTCGCTGCGCCTGGCCTTGAGCACCAGGGATCTCAAGTGTCGCCTGGGCCGCTGGAACATACCGGGACGGCCCAAGGCCATTCTGGTGGATTTTTCCCAGCGTTACTCCAGCAACCAGCTGTTGTACGAAATGTGGAAAAATTACGGTGTGGATTCCCTTTCCGGCGGCTGGGACTACATTGAGCCGGTCATGTTCGCCACGGCCTGCGGCGAGGTGATCGCGGCCATCCATGAAAGCCTGGTGCAGCCCCTGGGCGGGCGTTCCGTGGCCCTCTTCCACGAATGGATGAGCGGCGCGGGCCTGCTGACCCTGAAGAAACTGGCTCCGGCCGTGGGCACGGTCTTCACCACCCACGCCACCATGCTGGGCCGCGCTCTGGCCGGAACCGGCCGCGACATTTACAGCAATCTGCGCAGCATCAATCCCGCCACCGAGGCCGCCGCGCAGAACATCACGGCCAAATGGTCCCTGGAAAGCGCCTCAGCGCGCGAGGCCGACGCCTTCACCACGGTCAGCCCGATTACCGGCGAGGAATCCACGGTCTTTCTGGGCCGCCAGCCCGACGTCATCACGGTCAACGGCCTGGATCTGCGAGTGATCCCCGACTTTTCGGAAGAGCGCGAAAAACCGCTGGCCACCCGGGCCAGAATCCTGGAGGACGCCGACCGTTTCCTGCGCTGCAAGCTGCCGGAAAATACCCGCATCTTCGCCATTTCCGGCCGCTACGAGATGCACAACAAGGGCATCGACATTTTTCTGGAGGCCTTGGCCCGCGCGGATCAGAACCTGGCGGGCACGGACGCCTCCATCCTGGTTCTCTGTCTGGTCATGGGCGGCCACACGGGCATCAACCCGGCGGCCGTCTCCGGCGATCCCAGCGCCACGGACAACGGCCAGCCCTTCATCTGCACCCACTACGCCTGGAACGCCCCGCAGGACCCCATCATCAACGCCTGCCGCCGCCTGGGCCTGAACAATGCCTGCGACAAACGCGTCAAGGTCATCTTTGTGCCCGCCATGCTGGACGGCAACGACGGCTTCTTCAACATGCCCTACGAGGACGTCATTTCGGCCTGCGACGTGGGCTTTTTCCCCTCCTGGTACGAGCCCTGGGGCTACACTCCGCAGGAATGCGCGGCCTGGGCCGTGCCCACCCTGACCACGGACCTCTCCGGTTTCGGCATGTGGGCGCGCCAGTTCGCCCAGAAGGAAACCGAAGCGCGCCCCGGCGTGCACGTGATGCCCCGGCGCGGCACCAACTTTGAACAGGGCGCGGCGGCCCTGCACGAGCGTGTGCTCCAGGCCGCGGCCGCGCCCCGGGAAAATCTGGCCGTCTGGCGCAAAAACGCCCGCGCCCTGGCCGAGCAGACTTCCTGGCGCTATTTCTTCACCCACTATATCGAGGCCTTCCAGCTTGCGCTGGAAAAGGCCGACACGCGCATCGACCGCTCCGGCAACGGCCGGGAAAGCCTGAACCGCATTCTCACGGCCTCGTCTTCGGCCACCCCCTTTCTGCGGCCCATCATGGCCGTGGCCGAAGTGCCCAAGGCCCTGGCGCGCCTGCGCGACCTTTCCACCAATCTCTGGTGGTGCTGGCACGACAAGGCCAAAGCCCTGTTCATGGCCATCAATCCCCAGCTCTGGAGCGAATGCCGCAACCCCATCCGGGTGCTGGAAGAGGCCGATCCGGAACGCCTCAACTACCTCATTTACAATGAGGAATACATGCGCCTCTACGACGAGGTGTTGGCCGAATTCGACGCCTACATGGCCGAGCCCCTGCGCGTGCTCAGCGAGCATGTGACGCCGGAACACCCTGTCGCCTATTTTTCCACGGAATACGGCATCAATGAGTCCGTGCCCATTTATTCCGGGGGCCTGGGCGTGTTGTCCGGCGACCATCTCAAATCCGCCTCGGACATGGCCGTGCCCCTTTTCGGCATCGGCCTGCTCTACAAAAACGGCTACTTCAAGCAGGAAATCGACGCCGACGGCCGCCAGGTAGCCCAGTATCCCATGAACAACTTCGCGCAGCTGCCGGTCAAACTGGTCTACGACGACAGCGGGGAACCCGTCTTTGTGCAGCTGGAGCTGCCCGGGCGGATTCTCTTCGCCCGGGTCTGGAAAATGCAGGTGGGACGCGTGGCCCTCTATCTCATGGACACGGATACCCGCCGCAACACCGAGGAAGACCGCAAGATCACGGACCGCCTTTACGAGGCCAACCGCGAGATCCGCCTGCTTCAGGAAATGCTCCTGGGCATCGGCGGCATGCGCTTGATCCGCACTCTGGGCCTTGCTCCCCACGTGTATCACATGAACGAGGGACACTCGGCCTTCATGGTCATCGAACGCCTGCAGGAATGCATGATCATGGGCATGAGCTATGCGGAGGCCACGGTGCGGGTGCGCTCCAATACCGTGTTCACCACGCACACGCCGGTGGCTGCGGGCAACGAGGCCTTTTCCCTGGACCTTATGGGCCGCTATTTCGGCGGCGTCGCCTCCAAGCTCGGCCTTTCCTGGCAGCAGTTCGCCCAGCTCGGCCAGATGGAGGGCGGCAACAGCCAGTCCTTTGAAATGACCGTGCTGGCCCTGCGCCTTTCCTCCAAGGCCAACGGCGTGAGCCGCCTGCACGGCGAAGTTTCGCGCCATATGTGGAACAAGCTCTGGAAAAGCCTGCCCCTGGCCGAAACCCCCATCGACTACGTGACCAACGGCGTGCACACGCCCTCCTATGTGGGCATGCACATGCACGAGATCCTCAACCAGTATCTGGGGCCGGACTGGCTCCAGGCCGGGCCGGATTCCCCGATCTGGAACAAGGTGGACGAGATTCCGGACGACGCCTACTGGTCGGCCCGCATGACCCAGAAGGAAGACCTGCTGGACGCCCTGCGCGCGGGCATTCCGGCCTTTGCGCAGAAGTTCAAGCTCGACCGGGGCCAGCGCAAGAGCATGGAAAACCTGCTCAAGCCGCATACCTTGCTCATCGGCTTCGCCCGGCGCTTCGCGCCCTACAAACGGGCCACCCTGCTCTTTGCCGACCCGGACCGGCTGGCGCGCATCCTGAACAATCCCGAACGGCCCGTATGCCTGGTCTTCGCGGGCAAGGCCCACCCGGCGGACGAGGCGGGCATAAACCTGATTCAGGAAGTGCTGCGCATGAGCCGCGATGAGCGCTTTTTGGGCAAGATCTTCTTTATGGAGGATTACAGCCTGGCGGTTTCCCGCCTGCTGGCCCAGGGCTGCGACATCTGGCTGAACACGCCGCGCCGTCCGCACGAGGCCTCGGGCACCAGCGGCATGAAGCTGCCGGTCAATGGCGGCATCAACTTGAGCATTTCCGACGGCTGGTGGTGCGAGGGCTACAACCGCCAGAACGGCTGGACCATCGGGCCGGTGGTCACCACCGAACTGTCCAGCGACGAACAGAACGACTATGCCGACGCCGACGCCCTGTACACCCTGTTGGAAAACGCCGTGCTGCCGCTCTACTTCGACGTGAACAACGCCGGTCTGCCCGCCAACTGGATCGCCATGTCCAAGCGCTCGCTGAAAAGCCTTACGGCCATGTACAGCAGCAACCGCATGCTCAACGACTATATCCGGCTGGCCTATATGCCGGGCGCCAAACGCCGCGACATGCTGGCCGAGGACGACTGGGCGCTCTGCCGCGATCTGGCGGTCTGGCAGCAGGACCTGCCCGCGCGCTTCGGCACGGTGAAGATGGAGGAAATCATCATCAGCGGCGCGGACGGCAACACCATGACCTGCGGCGAGCCCGTCAGCGTGCGCCTGCACATGCATCTGGGCCAGATGAAGCCCGAGGAAATACTGGTGCAACTGGTCATCGGCCGCGCCTACGCCAACGGCAACTTCCGCAACAAGCCCGAGGTGCTGCGCCTTGAGCCCCGCGCCGCGGACCACGGCGAGGACGGCATGAACTATTCCGCCACCTACATTCCCACCCACAACGGACATTACCGCTACGGCATCCGGGTCATGCCCGTGCACAAGGGTCAGGCTTCGCCCCTGGAAACCGGGCTGGTGCTCTGGGGCTGAGCCGGGATACCTCCAAAAAGCAAGGGGGCGCGCCGCATGGCGTGCCCCCTTTTCCTTTACAGTATACAGACCTCCCCGTCCTCGGGAATGCGCACCCGCTCCGAGAGCCCCCTGGCTTTCACAAATTCCCGCAGTCCGGCGCGGCCCAACCGGGCATGATTGACCGCATCCAGATGGCCGGTGATGATCGTAGCCTGAGGGGCGGCCATGGCCGCTTCGTACAGGCCGTCCGCGTCCATGAGGATGGGCGTCCCGTCATGAAAACGGGCATCGGCGGCGTTAAGCACGACAACATCGGGCTGATAGCGGTCCAGAGCGGCTCGCACGCCCGCATACCAGAGGGTATCCCCGGCCGCGTACAGGGTTTTCTCGCCCGGAGCGGCAAAAACCACGCCGCAGGCCTCGGCTGGAATACCCCGCTCCCGGTAGTTGCGCGCCGCGGCTTCGCCCTGGCCGTGCAGGGCATCCGTTCTGTACAGCGTGATCTCCCCGAAACCGACGCCCGTTTCCGTAAGAGCCGCGACAGCGGTGAAGCCCAGAGCCCGCATGTCCGAAGCCTCTTTTTCGCTCTGGACAAAGACGGGGATGTCCCTGGCAACGGCCTTGCGGGCCGCTTCGTCAAAATGATCGAAGTGGTGCATATGGGTGACCACGACCGCGTCCACAGCCACGATGGCCTCAATGGGCAGCGGCAGGGGCACAAGGGGATTAGGACTTTCATTGTGGGGCGACGGCACGGGTGGAAGCGCGCCCCGGTCCGCCAGAAAGGGATCCAGCAGAAACTTCTTTCCGGCAAAGGTAATAATGCTTGTGGCGTTGCGGACCTGTTGAAAAATCATGCTCTCATCCTCGCTTTTTCATGGCTCATGAACACAATTGCCTTCCGTTTGATTGCGGATAGTTTTAGAACCATACGTATATTTAGAGCAAGAACGCACTTTTTTGGTATATAGTACCTGAAAGGATACTGAAGATGGCGCAAGACGACGCGGACAGCCACGGCAGCGGGAAAAAACCGGGAACGCCGGTTCCGGTGGAACGGCACTGTCCGGTGGAAGCCACCGTGGATATCATCGGCGGGAAGTATAAATCCCTGGTTCTCTACAAGCTCATTACCGGGACGTTGCGCTTTTCACAGTTGCGCAGGGCAATACCGTGCGCAACGCCCAAAATGCTGACCCAGCAACTGCGCGAACTGGAAAGGGACGGTCTGGTGCGACGGGAAGTCTTTCCCGTCGTCCCGCCCAGGGTGGAATATTCGCTGACGGATTTCGGCAGGAGCATGGAACCGGTTCTGAAGGCCATGTCCGCCTGGGGCAAGGGCTACCTGCTGAAGCAGGAGGCGGAGGGCAAAAGCCCACAGGAAAAGAGCGTCTGAGATCGGCCGCGACAAGCGGCGTCAGGCAATGCGAAAGGGGGGAGCGCCGTTGGCGCTCCCCCCTTGTCATCCGGCTGAAAAATCGGACGGAACGGTCCGGCCGCTCAGCTCTTCTTCATGTTTTCAATCAATCCGCTCAGGGCCCGCGTCTGTTCCGCCAGGTCCGTCACAGCGCCGGCGGCCGCTTGCATGGCTTGGGCGGTGTCGCCTGCGATGGCGTTGACATGGCTGATAGAGCGGCTGATTTCCTCACTGGAGGCGGACTGCTGCTCCGAGGCCGTGGCAATGGTCCGCACCTGGTCGGCCGTGGAATCGGCCATCTCCACGATCTGCTGCAGGGCTTCGCCGGACTTGCCCGCGAACTCCGTGGCCTCGTCGATGATCCGCACGGCAATATCCACCTGTTCCGCGCTCTGACCGGCGCTCTGCTGGATGGCCTTGATGGCGTTGCCCACATCCGTGGTGGAGGCCATGGTCTTTTCAGCCAGCTTGCGCACCTCGTCCGCCACCACGGCGAAGCCGCGCCCGGCATCGCCCGCGCGGGCCGCTTCAATGGCCGCGTTCAGGGCCAGCAGATTGGTCTGGTCCGCAATATCTGAAATCACGCCCATGATCCGGTCAATGGACCGGGCCTGTTCCGCAAGGGCGCGCATGTCGTCCTTGAGCTTCAGGGACTGCTCCCCCACCCGGTGGATGCTGCCCACGGCCCGCGAAACCACTTCCGCTCCGGCCTCGGCCTTCTGCCGGGTGGCCGCGGAGACTTCCGAGGCGGTGCCCGCGTTCCGGGCCACTTCGGTCACAGTAGCGTTCATTTCCTCCATGGCGGTGACGGTTTCCGTCACCCGGGAGGCCTGTTCCGCCGCGCCGCGCTCGGATCGTTCAATCTGGGCGGAGAGCCCGGCAACCACCGAGCCCACCACGCCCACCACGCCTTCCAGCTGCCCGGCGGCGGCCAGCATGCCCTCACGCCGGGCATTTTCGGCCTTATGGCGGGCCTCTTCCGCCATTTGCACGGCTTCCTGGGCCCTGGCGGTTTCCGTTTTGGCCAGATCCGACTGTTCGCGGGCCTCGGCGAGGCGCTGCTTGAGCGTCGCCACCATGTCGCTCAGAACCTCCTGCAATTGGAACAACTCGCCGTAATAGTCTTTGGGGTCAAGCCGCGCGTCCAGATTGCCAGCCGAAATCTCCCTGGAGGTCTCGACGATGCGCGCCAGGGGCCTGCTGACCGAACGGGCGACCCAGACCGCCCCGGCCAGGGCCAGCAGGGCCAGGGTCAGGGTAATCAGGGCCACAGCCCGCACAGTGGCGTTGCTGCGGGCGTAGATGGCCGCATCGCTCTGCACGGAGACCAGCTTCCAGCCGAAAGAGTTGGTGATAACGTTGGCTTGGATGGCCTCGCCGTCCACGGTCAGGCGCACCACGCCCTTGTCGGTGCCAAAGACCCGCAGCATGCCCGCATCATTGACGTCTTTGCCCAGCACCTTGCCCACCAAAGCCGGATGCGCGGGTTCGCACAGGATCTTGCCGGTGTTTTCGATAAGCACGAAATATCCGTTGTCGCCCTTGCTCAGTTCCGCAAACTTGTCCGCAAGCAGCTTCAAGGTCACATCTATGCCCAGCACGCCCGCCAGCCTGCCCTGCGCATCCTTTATCTTGTGCGTAATGGCGAAAACCGTTTCCCCGGACATGGAGGTATAGGCTCCGGCCAGCCCCACGTCCTCGGCGGCTCCGGCGCGCGCCACATACCAGGGGCGCTTGCTCATGTCGAAATGGGCGGGAAACTTCAGGCCGTCCAGGGTCGTGACCAGACTGCCGTCGGCAAAACCGGCGTACACTTCCACATAGCTGTCGTAATCCTTGTCAAGGCGCGACAGCGGTTCCATCAGGTGCCGCGCCTCCGGGCTCAGATCCGCCACACGAAAAACGGTTTCAACATCCTTTTCCACGTAACGGGGAAAAATGCCCCCGGCCCCGGCAAATTCGGCATCCTTGGCGGCTATGGCCGCATTATTGATGGCCGTCTTCAGAAACTCCTCGATATAATCGTTCATCAGGCGCAATTCCACGCTGGAGGAGGAAATGTAATAACTTTCCGCGTCGTCGCGCATCTGTACGGCCACATAGCTGATAACCCCGCCGGCAATGAGCAGGATGGTCCCAATAAAAGCCAACAAAAATCGTGTTCTGATTGTCATACGACTCCCCCGTGTGTGATTTTAGATGCTCCAACTTCCCACGGGATAGTCTATTCCCTCCTCATTTTCTCGATCAGTCCGGACAGGGCCCGCGTCTGTTCCGCCAGCTCGGTCACGGCTTCGGAGGCCGCTTGCATGGCCTGGGCGGTATCGCCTGCAATGGCGTTGACCTGAATGATGGAACGGTTGATTTCCTCGCTGGAGGCGGACTGCTGCTCCGAGGCCGTGGCAATGGCCCGCACCTGGTCGGCTGTGGAATCAGCCATCTCCACGATCCGCTGCAGGGCTTCGCCGGACTTGCCCGCGAACTCCGTGGCCTCGTCGATGATCCGCACGGCGATATCCACCTGTTCCGCACTCTGACCGGCGCTCTGCTGAATGGCCTTGATGGCGTCGCCCACATCCGTGGTGGAGGCCATGGTTTTTTCGGCCAGCTTGCGCACCTCGTCGGCCACCACGGCGAAGCCGCGCCCGGCATCACCCGCGCGGGCCGCTTCAATGGCCGCGTTCAGGGCCAGAAGGTTGGTCTGGTCCGCAATGTCCGAAATCACGCCCATGATCCGGTCAATGGACCGGGCCTGTTCCGCAAGGGCGCGCATGTCGTCCTTGAGCTTCAGGGATTGTTCACCCACCCGGTGGATGCTGTCCACGGCCCGCGAAACCACTTCCGCCCCGGCCTCGGCCTTCTGCCGGGTGGCCGCGGAGGCTTCCGAGGCGGCCCCCGCGTTTTGGGCCACTTCGGCCACGGTGGTGTTCATTTCCTCCATGGCCGTGACGGTTTCCGTGACCCTGGAGGCCTGTTCCGCCGCGCCGCGCTGGGATTGTTCAATCTGGGCGGAGAGCCCGGCGGCCACCGAGCCGACCACGCCCACCACGCCCTCCAGCTGTCCGGCGGCTGCCAGCATGCCTTCGCGCCGGGCATTTTCGGCCTTATGGCGGGCCTCTTCCGCCATTTGCACGGCTTCCTGGGCCCTGGCGGTTTCTTTTTGGGCCAGCTCCGACTGTTCGCGGGCCTCGGCGATGCGGGCCTTGAGCGTACCCACCATGGTGTGCAGAGACCCGGCCAGCCTGCCGGTTTCATCCCGCGCCCGCACCGAGAGAGGCGCGTCCAGATCGCCGCCGGCCACGGTTTCGGCAAAGGCGGTGATGCGCTTGACGGGCGAGGCCAGCATCCTGCCTATGACAAAGGCCACCAGCGCAAAGACCAGGGTGATGCCCAGGGCCGCCAGCAGAGCGTTGCGCAGGGCTTCCCGCCGCGCCTGCACGACCGTGTCCAGCGGCTGCCCGGTGAACCACATGCCCACCGGCTTGCCCGCCATGTTCAGAATGGGCCAGTAGACGACACTATACGGCCTGCCCAGCAACTGCAGCTCGCCGGAGACGGTCTCGCCGCGTTGCAGCACGGCTTCGGAGACGGCGGTATTTTGCAGTTTGGTGCCGATCAGCCGCTTGCCGTCCCGGATCAGCGTGGTCATGGCGCGGATGTCGCCTTTGAAAATGGTCGCTTCCAGGCCGGTTTCCTTTTTCAGCCTGTCCACATAGGCTTCACTGGCCAGGGAAATGCCGATACCCACGGTGCCCACTACCTTGCCCTCGTGGACCAGGGGCGCACCGGCGCGCAGGGTGAAGGGCACCACAGTGCCCGCCACGATGCCCACCACGGACTCGCCTTTGCGGCCCGCGGCCACGGTTTCCTGATTGTTGACGTCATCGCCGTATTTCGGGGAATGGCCCCGACCGACCACAATGCCTTTTTCATCGGTGATGGTGATGAATTCTGATCCGGCCATGTCCATCAGTTCTTTGCCGAGCGCGGCGGCAGCGGCATGATCACGCCGCGCCACGGCCTCAACCAGGGCGGGATTCCCGGCGATGAGCCGGGCTTCTTGCAGAAATTTTTCGCTGCTGGCGTTGTAGGTGGCGTCCGTGGTCGCCTTGGCCAGTTGCGTGGTGGCGTCGATGCTGGCATCCAGGGGAGGCTCCAGAAGGCGCATGGTCGTCAGAAGAACGGCCGTGCAGGACAGGGCCACGGCCACAACCACGAGCGTGATGATTTTCCCCGCAATAGGCAAACGCATGCTTCTCCTCCACTTCTGAAAAACCCGGACCAAGGGGCGACCCAGTCCAGCGCATAGGGCGCGTTTTTCCGGCACGCGACCAGCTGACCGCATGTTCGGAGAGCTTCTTCTTATATCGGCAGATTTCCCCGATTGGCTTACAGGTATGAATCATCTTTCTCAAGATAATTGCAGACGTAATCGGCCACGCCCTCTTCCAGGGAAGTGAAACCCAGAGGACAGTCCACGCGGGCCAGCCAGTCCATTTCAGCGCGGGTGTAATTCTGGTACTTGCCGCGCAGTGTTTCCGGCATATCCACATAGTCGATGCGGCACTCCCGCCCCAGCGCGGCAAATACCGCCCGGCCCAGGTCGTTGAAGCCGCGGGCCGCGCCCGTGCCCACATTATGGATGCCGCTGACGTCCTTGCGCTCCAGCAGCCAGGCCAGCAGGGCCGTGCAGTCCTTGACGTAGACGAAGTCGCGCTTCTGCTCGCCGTCGGCCAGGCCCGGCACGTCGGATTTAAACAGGGCCAGCCGCCCGTGCTCCCGGATCTGGCGGTGGGCCTTGACCACCACGCTTTGCATGGAGCCCTTGTGGTATTCGTTGGGGCCGTAAACATTGAAGAATTTCAGGCTGACCACCTCGCCGTGCAATTTCTCCCGCAACAGCCAGAGGTCGAAGAGCTGCTTGGAGTAGCCGTACATGTTCAGAGGCGCGAGGCGGGGGATCAGGGCCGGATCGTCGCTGAACCCCAGACTGCCGTCGCCGTAAGTGGCCGCGGAGCTGGCGTTGATGAAGCGCGCGCCCTTGTCCAGGGCGTAGCGGCAGAGATCGCGGCTGTAGTGGAAATTGTTTTCCATCAGAAAGTCCGCGTCGCGCTCGGTGGTGGAGGAACAGGCCCCCAGATGGACCACGGCCGTGATCTTCCAGGGCAAGGCGTCTCGCCGCATCAGCTCGTAAAAGCGGTCGCGGTGCAGATAGTCCACATAGCGGCGTTTGACCAGATTGCGCCATTTCTCGCTGCTGGCCAGATTGTCCACCACCACGATTTCGTCCAGATCCATGCGGTTCAACTGCCAGAGCAGGGCGCTGCCGATAAAGCCCGCGCCGCCGGTGATCACGTACATAAGAGCCTCCGTGCGCCATGCTAGCCCAAAGCCCGCACGAGCCGCAAGCGGCCCGCCGCGCAGGGTCATTCTGTTCTCCGTCCGTTGTTTTATTCCGCCCTCCGGGCATTATGGCTTTTGCTTCGTTCGCGCCGCGCAATGCCATCCGCTGACGGTCGTTGAGAAGGGGATGTTCAGTCGTTGGACGTTGACACGCGGCGATTTCGGGGCGCAGCAAGCCAAGCGGGCAAGACCCGTGGTACGCCGCGTCAACGTGTTGCGACAATTACGCGGGGGCAGGGCTTGCGCGCAAGCCGTTGCCGCGCCAGCGGCTTGCTTGAGCCGTTCACGGCGAAGCCGTGTTACGGATCAAGACAGCACCGCTACGGATAGCGACAGCGATTTCCCTAGATCGCGTTTTGCGTAACTAAGTGCTGTCGTTATCCGTAGCTTCCTGCGTCGCGACGGCTAAATCCAGGGGCCTGGGGGGGGGCCGCGTAAGCCCCCAAGCCCCCGCCCGCGCCGGAGGCGGCGGCCCAAACGCCGGGAGGCGTAAAGCCACTGTGCCCGCAGGGCTCGGAATACCCCGTCCATATGACAAGCCCACTATCTTTGAAGGTAACCTATCTCAATACAAAATCACTCCGTTTACGGAAGGAGAACAGAATGCCCCCGCCCGTCGCGCGCCGGACTGGACACGGCGGCCCAAGTTTGCCATCATATATGGATTGCCATTACAAGGGGTAGCGTATGGAAGTGTGCATCGCCAATATGCACGGCAAAGCGGTCATGCTGGAGCTGCGGGAAGGCGTGGTCTTTCTCGACAATGAGCCCCAGCCCATCAAGAACGTCACCGAAGAGGAACTGGCGGCCTTCAGCGAGGCCGTCCGGGCCATTCCCTACAGCACGGATCCGGGCTACGAGGCCCTGGTCAACGCTAAGCGCGCGGCTTTCATCGTCAATCTGCTGGGCAGGGCCGTGGGCGACGAGTGCATCTCCCAACTGACCCATATTCTGGATCATGTGCATTACGACGTGCTGGAATACCTTGGGGAAAACGGGGACAGCGATGCTTGAAATCCATAATCTGCACGTTTCGATCAAAGGCACGCCCGTGCTCAAGGGCATCGACCTGAGCATCGAGCCCGGCGAAACCTTTATTCTTTTCGGGCCCAACGGTTCGGGCAAGACCACCCTGCTGATGACCCTGATGGGCGTTTCCGGCTACGAGGTCACCGAGGGCCGGATCATCTTCAAGGGACAGGACATTACCCACGCGCCCATGTACGAGCGGGCCCGCCTGGGCATCGGCATGTCCTTCCAGCGCCCGCCCACCATCCACGGCCTGCCCACGGGCAAGCTGGTGGAGCTCTGCGGCCGGGGACGCGAGATGGACATCCCGGCCATGGCCCGCAAGGTGCACTTCGACCAATTTCTGGACCGCGACGTCAACGCGGGCTTTTCCGGCGGCGAGATCAAGCGCTCGGAACTTTTGCAGCTCATGGCCCAGCGGCCGGACCTGCTGCTCTTCGACGAGCCGGAATCCGGCGTGGACCTGGAAAACATGGCCCTGGTGGGCAACACCGTGCGCCATCTGCTGGACGGCATACCCGACGCCTGCAGCGCCACCCTGCGCGAGCGGGAGCGCAGGCGTTCCACCAGCGGGCTGATCATCACCCACACCGGCCACATTCTGGAATACGTCAACGCGCACCGGGGCCAGGTCATGTACCACGGCAAGCTCTGCTGCGAGGCCCGGCCGCGCGAAATTCTCGACCACATCGCCAACCACGGCTATCAGGAATGCCTGCGATGTCTGGCAGGCGACATGTACGGCAAAATCGCGGAGGCGCCCCTCGTATGAGTACCGTGGATCTCTCCCGCTTTTCCTTCAGCGGCGGTGAAAACGCCGCTCCCATCGACGATCTGACCCGTCTGCCGGCCGAGGACCGCGAACGTCTGGTGCTGGCGGGCATCGACGTCAACGACCGCCAGGTCAGCGGCGCGTTCATGCAGCTCAACCACGCGGGCGTGCACTGTGAGACGCGCCGGGACGGCCTGGAGCTCATGGACATCCGCGCGGCCCTCAAGAAGTTCGACGGGCTGCCGCGCTATTACTGGCAGATGCTCGACCCGGACAAGGACGACTTCACCCGCATGGCCCGCGAGCACCTGAACGGCGGCTATTTCGTGCGGGCGCGCAAGGGCGCCAAAATCAGCGAGCCCGTGCAGTCCTGCATGTTCATCAAGGGACACGGCGCGGGCCAGAGCATCCACAACATCGTGGTGGTGGAGGAAGGCGCGGAACTGCACATTCTGGGCGGCTGCGCCACGGCCCACGAGGCGCGCGACGCCGCCCACCTGGGCATTACGGAATATTATGTGGAAAAAGGCGGCAAGCTGACCTTCACCATGATCCACAACTGGGGCGACAGCACCACGGTGCGGCCCCGCTCCGCCGGGCGGGTGGAAGCCGGAGGCGAGTTTCAGAACAATTACATCCTGCTCAAGCCCGTGGGCGATCTGCAGATGTACCCGCTCATGGAACTGACCGGAAACAATGCGGTGGCCCGCTTCAATTCGGTCATCGTGGCCCCGGCCGGCTCGTACGTGGACTGCGGCAACCGCATTGAACTCAACGCCCCGGACACGCGCGGCGAGGTCATCTCGCGTGTGCTGACCACGGGCGGCACGGTGATCAACCGGGGCTACATCGGCGCGGCGGCGGCCCCGGCAAAAGGGCATCTGGAATGCAAGGGCCTGATCATGGGCGGCGGGCGCATCCATGCCATCCCGGAGCTGAACAGCAATCAGGACGGCGTGGAATTGTCGCACGAGGCCGCCGTAGGCAAGATCGCCCAGGAGGAAATCGAATACCTCATGGCGCGCGGCCTGGACGAGGATGAAGCGGCCTCCACCATTGTGCGCGGTTTCCTCAATGTGGAAATCATGGGCCTGCCCGCGCCGCTGAAAAAGGCCATGGACGAACAGATCGCCCTGCTGGAAACCGGCCACGCCATGTAGCGGCACGACGCGGAGGCGGGCGCGTCTCCCGCCCGATCCGCCCAATCCGCCTTGACCGGCGCGGTTGCTTCCGGCTATACGAAAGCTCTCGGGCCTATAGCTCAGTTGGTAGAGCCTCCGGCTCATAACCGGCAGGTCCCAGGTTCAAGTCCTGGTGGGCCCACCAATGCAAGTTCCGCCAAAGTCCGCCGAGGTTCGCAAGACCCCGGCGGGTTTTGCTTTTATGGGGAATCACACTCCGCTGGAGTTCGCCAATGTCCGTTGACATCCGTTCTTTTCTTGGGGTAACTTTTAGGGGTAACTGGCTTACCTCAAAAACTGTTACCCCAAGAGCCACCCATGCCCCTTTCTGACACGGCCCTGCGCAACGCCAAGCCCCAAGATAAACCATACAAACTGTATGACGCCGGGGGACTATTTATCATTGTTACCCCAGGCGGGGGTAAGTGGTGGCGGCTCAAGTACCGGCTTGGGGGTAAGGAAAAATTGCTCTCGCTTGGGACTTACCCCGACACGGGGTTGAAAGAAGCGCGCGTCAAACGTGATGAGGCTAGAAAACTCATTGCCCAGGGCATTGACCCCAGCGCCCAGCGCCAAGCCATCAAGGCCAGCTTCACAAGCGCGGAGGCTGATTCCTTTGAAATCGTGACGCGGGAATGGTTTGGCAAGCATGTGGTAAATCTCGCGCCCAGCTATGCCAAAAAAGTACGATCTCTCTTTGAGCGCCAGATTTTCCCCGTGGTAGGGGCAAAGCCCATTGCGGAGGTCGAACCTACGGACATCTTGAATGCTGCCCGGCGGATTGAGCAGACCGGAGCTATTGAGACGGCCCACCGCCTGATTCAGATTTGCGGTCAGGTCTTTCGCTATGCCATTGCTACAGGGCGGACCAAGTACGATGTTTCAACCGGACTTCACGCCGCCCTGCCCAAGGTCAACGTCAAGCACATGGCCGCCCTCACGGACAAAAAGCGCATCGGCCAACTTCTGCGAGCCATAGACGCCTATGGAGGCTTCTTTCCTATGCGCTGCGCCCTCCGCCTTGCCCCCCTGCTCTTTGTGCGCCCTGGCGAGCTGCAGAAAGCCGAATGGGCGGAATTCGACCTCACGGCAAAAGAATGGCGGCTCCCGGCCAGCAAGATGAAGATGCGCCAGCGCCATATTGTCCCGCTCTCGCGGCAAGCCCTGAGCATATTAGCGGAGCTACAGCCCTATACCGGCAATGGGCGCTTTCTCTTCCCCTCCATTCGTACAGACACGAAACCCATCTCCATTGAATCCATGTTGGTGGCGATCCGCAGCATGGGCTTCACCAAGGACGAAATGACCATGCACGGCTTCCGGGGCATGGCGTCTACCCTGCTCAATGAGATGGGTTATAACCGTGACTGGATCGAGCGCCAGCTTGCCCACGGGGAACGCGACCATGTGCGGGCCGCTTACAATTACGCTGAGCATTTGCCGGAGCGCCGCCGCATGATGGATGAATGGGCCAACTATCTGGACGGCTTACGCGGGCAATCTGACCCGCAATCCGCGGACAGGGGCAAGCCTACCGCTTGACCGGGCAGGAAGGGAGAGACACGCTGCCCCGGCAGTAGATGGATGCCAGACAGAAGGAAAATTTCAAATTTCCCCGGCTAGACATGGCGTCATGAACCATGCCGAAAAGATGCCCTTTCCATCCTGCCGGGGAGTTAACGAAAGGGCAACCAGCAAGAAAGGAGGCTGGCATGAAAGGGTTTGGCGTTAAGGAGTTATTAGAGATTAAAGAACCAATGATTTCTGCTGATAATGTTTTGAAACGATGGCCGGGTATCCTTGAGAGTGAACTTGCGAACATGATTGATCGCTCTAGTGATTTATTCGAATGTCTTCCTATAGCATATCATGTGCACAAAGTTCTCGATGATGGACAGGGTGGAATAATAACAGAATGCATCCCCTGCGAAGAAAATGGTAATTACTATGTGGATTATCAAGGTAATGACGCATATTATGACTTTACAGGAATCGCTTTCATATTAAGTGAAATTTCAAAATACGAAAATGACCATCCTAAAGTACTATATCAAGTTGTTACAAATCCAGATGAAGCTTGGGGTTCTTCCAAACAGGCTGACGAATATCTACCCATTGAAGAGGTCCGAAAGTCTTTACAGTTAAGTCCATATCAATTCGTTTGTTTTCTGAATGACGATTCGAACCCTAATAGGCTCATAACTTCATGGGAAGAAAGCTTTATGGCGCGGCTAATGGACGGAGGGTATAGGGGAGGAAATGTCCCCTTTTTTTCAACCGAAGATCTTTCGAATGCAGACTTGCGAGTTCACCGCTTAGACTGGGAGGAATTCCAACAGCGGGGAATGCAAGAAAAAAGAAATATTACTATCAAAGATGTTCCTGTTTCAACAGCGGCTGTGTGTACTCCTAACCCTGAGTTTCAGCTTGCCGAGGCCCAAAAGCAGATTGAAAGCCTTCACCAGTGGAACAAGCGCCTGAACGATCAGAACCAGGAACTGCGGACAGAGCTTGCCGCCGCCTCTCAACCACAAGAGGTTGTCACTGTAGATGCTGCCCTTTGGGAAAACTCATTCCGCGCGGCCTGTTCAGTACTGGTTAAAATTGTCGGCAATAATGAAACGGGCATCACCAGATCCACCCTTGAGAATCGAATGAAAGATGTCGCATCAGGGGGAAGAACTCACACCAAGGCCGATAGAATCGCGTGGGAATCTTTGCCCGACAAACACAAGAGCGGACCGGGAAGGCCGAAAAAATAGCCCTCTGAAAACAATGAACATGAATAAAAACAAGGTGTTCATGGTTTTCAGAGGACGGATATGGAGAAGTGACGGTTACAGACTAAAAAATATCAACCATTTCAAGGTGTTCATAGTTTCCGGGGAAACTGTTTAGGGTTTCCCCTCTTTTTTTGCACTTTCAGCCGTGTATCCTTCCTTCAAAGCTCGCGAACGTTTTTAACTCGCAATAGCACTTTGGAGGATATATGTCACAGCGCATCCCTACTTTGCCGGTAACAGGTTTTCTCCGTCTGAACGATGTCTTGAAGTTCATCCCTATAAAAAAAACGCGGTGGTACAAAGGCGTAAAATCAGGAGAGTTCCCTCGCCCCATAGCCTTTAGCCCTCGCGTCAAGGTGTACCGTGTTGAAGACATCCGTGCTCTGATTGAGCAGTTCGGTTCTCAATCCACTGAGGGTGCGGAGTAATGCCTTCCCCTCAGAAAAAACGAAGCCGCCCGGCTGGGGAACCGGGCGGTGATGGAAATGGGAAAGGTTGTTGGCTTGACACTTTTATATCCCACGAACTTTGCCCTCTGCAAGCGAATTGTCGCGCCTGCCCCTATTGCCGCCTCGCCTGCCCCCTGCGCTTGGAAGCCGGAGGCGACGCAGCATGAGCCAAGCCGCCGTCCTCACTCCCGCCGACACCGTCGCCCAGATTGAGCAGGCCCGCGCCGACTTTCTCGCCGCCTGCCCGGCGGACCCGGCAAGGGAAGAGTCCGCTTCTCCTGTTCAACCGCGCCCGTTGCAACTGGACATCTCCAAGTACAGCGGAGAGCGGTACTTTTCGGAATTTCCGCCCGCCTTCGACTGGCTTCTGAAAGGCAGCCTGCGTTGCAAGACCTTGGGAGCTATGATCGGAGCGCCGGGGTCCGGTAAGTCCACCGCCGCCATTCAGCTTGCCATTGCCGTGGCTGCTGGCCTGCCTTGGCTTGGAGCGTGGGAACCGGCGCATGAGGGCCGTGCCCTCTACATCTCGGCGGAGGACGACGAACTGACCTTACACCGCCGCGTTCACCATACTCTGAAAACGCTGCCGGAACAGGCCCAAGTTCAGGCGATGAAAAATATCTTCGCTGTGCCTGTGACCGGTGACGTGGCCTTGTGCCGAGGGATGGGCGGCGACGTAATCAAGACTGATGCTCTGACCGACTTGCGCGCCATCCTGAAAGAGTTTCGCCCCACGCTGCTGATCCTTGACACCCTGGCCCGCTTCCTAGCCGTGGCCGAGAATGACAATCCGGCCATGACCGCCGCTTGTGCGCTCCTGGAAGAAGTTTGCCGAGATTTTGACTGCGCCACCGTCCTCTTGCACCACACCGCAAAAGTGACGGGTGCGCTGGCCTCCGACGACTTGTCCTTGAATACCGCCCTTGAACAGACCGCCAGCCGTGGCGCTTCCGCACTTGCGGGCTGCGTCCGCTGGCAGGTCAATCTTGCCCCTCTGGCCTCCAAGCTGGCCGTCAAGATTATTGGCGAAGATGCAGTGGGCCGGGCTGACGGGGCCTTTCTGGCCGTGCGCGTGAGCAAGAAAAACTGCGGTGCGCCGGAACCTAAATATTTTCTTTCCCGCTGTGAGCATGGCCTGTTGCGCCGAGTTGAACCCGTCGCCCAAGAGCAGGAGGCACAGAGCCGGGAGGCGGACGCCGCCGCCCTGGTGGCAGAGGTGAAGCGCCGGGCAGAAGAAGGGCTGGAGCCTTTAGCATCTAGCCGTGGTGGGGTCGATGCCTTTGGCTGGGGTGTAGAGCGTCACAAAAAAGCGAAGTTCTATGCCTTGGAATCAGGGGGGATTGTGGAGGCCAAAAAAGACAAGGGCAACGGCACGGTGCTGATGCCGCGAGCTTGTTCTAGAGCTTGTTCCAATGCCCCTTTTACCGCTTGTTCCGACGAACCAGAACAAGGCTTTTTAGTAAATAATTTAAAATAGTTATGAGCTTGTTCCGGTGGCGCTTGTTCCGAGACTTAGAACAAGCTCGTAACCTGTTGAAATAATGAGCTTGTTCCGTTGTTCCGCTTGTTCTTTCTAAAGAAAGACCTTCCAGGGGCCTTTCTGGTCCCCTGGAACAAGGTCTTTAGAAAAGCCGGAACAAGGGAAAACAGGAAATAAAACAATGAGCAATATTCTGGACTTTCTCTCTTGCCAGGAGGCTTTCAAAGCCAAAGGCCCGCACGAGTGGGCCGGACCCTGTCCCGACTGCGGGGGCCGCGACCGCTTTCTTGTCTGGCCGGACCGTCCGCGTGGCGGCGCATTCCTGTGCCGTGGCTGCGGAGCCAAGGGCGACGGCATTCAATTCCTACGGCAGTTCTACGGCATGAGCTACCCGGACGCCTGTAGGGCGCTGAGCCTGACGCCAAGGGACAGCCATGCCTCTTATCCTGCCAAGCCGAACCCCCGGCACACGCCCGGCACAGCGCGCCCCGTGACTGTGCCGATGCCCAAGCCCGCCCAACTTCCCCCGGTCCCGTGGATGGAGCGCGCCGCCGTATTCTTGGTCAACTGCCAGCGGGGCCTTGAGACTGACGCGGAGACGGTGCTTGCCGTCACAGGACGCTATCTGACTCCCGACACCGCCCGCGCCTGCGGTCTGGGCTGGAACCCCCGCGATAGATACGAACCCCGCGCCGCGTGGAATCTGCCCACCCAACAGGGCCGGGACAAGCTCTTGCTGCCGCGCGGCTTGGTGATCGCCACCCGCCGCCGGGCCGGGATCATGGCCCTGACCGTTCGCTGTCCCGATGACCGCCCGGAAGGCCGCCCCAAATACTGGCAAGTTGCCGGGTCCAGCAATGTGCCCTTTGTGGCCGGGCGTGCTGGCCTACCCGTGCTGCTGGTGGAATCCTCCCTGGACGCCGCGCTTGTCCATCAGGAGTCCGGGGACTTGTGCGCCGCCGTGGCGCTCATGGGCGATTTGAAGGGCGCGGATACAGCCACCGACGCTTTTGTCAGGGCTGCGCCGTTGGTGATTGCCTGTCCCGACAATGACGCCGGGGGCCGGATCGCCTGGCAGAGATGGAAGCAGGCCTTCCCTTCTGCCGTGTGTTGTCCCGCCGTGTCCGCCAAAGACCCGACCGAGATGCACGCCGCCGCACTCCGGCTTGAAGCTGTGCCCACTGTCCGTGAGTGGGTCACATCCGTTCTTTCCCTTGCCGAAAATTCGCGCCTAGATGGCCGCAAAAACGTCGAAAACGAGCAAGACGACACACCGTCCATATCAACCTCAAACAGCGCGCAGGAGGCCGCGTAATGCGAATTATTCAAGATAGCCGCGAGCAAGCGCCCTATGCCTTCGCCGGGCCACGCTATGAGGGCGTGGAGGTTGAGGCGGGTACTCTGACCGTGGGAGATTACAGTCTTGCCGGATTGGCTGACCGTGTGGCGGTGGAGCGCAAGGAGCTTACCGACTTAGTGCAATGCCTGGGCCGGGAGCGTGAACGCTTTGAACGGGAATTGCAGCGGGGCGCGGCCCTGGACGCCTTCGTTGTGGTGGTTGAGGCGAGTTGGGCCGATCTGGCCGGGGGCCAGTACCGGAGCCGTCTGAATCCGCATGCGGCATGCCAGAGCGTGGCCGCCTTCATGGGGCGGTATCGTGTGCCCTTCCTCTTTGCTGGAAGCCGGACCGCCGCCGAATATGTGACCTGGAGCTTTCTTCGGCAGTATTTGGAATCAGCCCGCCGCCGCTGGCGCTCTATCGTCAAGGCTCACGGCAACGATAAGGAGACGGCAGCATGACCAAGACCTCATCTAAACCGGCTGAATCCCGGCTGGAATCGGACCGCCGCCCTGACGGAAAATTTGCCCCCGGCAACTGTGCGAATCCGAAAGGCCGCATTCCCGGCAGCCGTAACAAGGCCACCTTGGCCGCCCAGGCATTGCTCGACGGAGAAGTGGAAAACCTGACCCGGAAGGCCGTCGAACTGGCGCTGGGAGGTGACACAACCGCTTTGCGCTTGTGCTTGGAGCGCATTCTCCCCGCACGGAAGGAAGCGGCGCTGATCCCTATTAACCTTCCCCAAGTCGAGGGTGCCGCGGACCTCCCGCAGCTCACCGCAGCTATCCTTGATTCCGTGGCAGCCGGGCGGATTACTCCGGGCGAGGGACAGGCCCTTGCGGCGCTGGCCAACGCCCACGCCAAGACTCTTGAAATTGCGGAATTGGAGCAACGTATAACCGCCCTGGAGAAAAGGTAATGAACAGTCTGGAAAGACGCGTAACAAAATTGGAGGGACAAGGAGCAATGCAGAAAAATTCAACGGAAATGAGCGGCACGGTACAAGCGTTTTTAAACATAATCCGTGAACGGTGCGGCCAACCCCCGGAGTATGATCCCCGCGATTCAGCGGGCATCGACACCTTCGGCGAGATGGGGCGCAGGCTGATTGATAAAGGCGTCACTCCCGCTGTGGCCCTCCACCTGGAAAAACTGCAAGCGGGACTCCATGCGTAACAGCCCCTTGGAAAAGTTTTGTGGCTTGAAGAAACAGTACCTGAACAACAACTATTAACTCACGGAGTAAACTAATGGACACTATGAAAAATCGCGTAATTCTTGCGTTGCTCGATGAAATAAAAGCGCTGCTTCTGGATGAATCACAAGAGGTCCAGACAGTAGAGGATGTTTCCGCGCTCAGCCGTCTAGAGGAACAACTGCGTGGCCAAGACGCGAACGTTGAGAATGAAGACATTATCATAGTCAAGTTTGGTGGTGCTAACAGCCCACAACTCAATCGTTATAAAATGGCGCTGGCCGACTGGGAAGCCCATATCAAAACGGCCAGGGGGTAAAGCATGTATCCTCTTGTCGTGTACAATCCGATGGCAAAACAGGCTGCGGTCAACACGCCTTCTCCACGGCTGCAAAGCGGCAATCTGAATCTGGCCGGTTCAGCCCAAGCCACGGGCACCCAAGGGCTGCTCAAAGCCGGGGAACAGCTCACGGGGGTCATGGCGAAGGAATACGCCAGCTATGAAACCACCCGTGTGACTCAGTCCTTGCTGGAATACCAGAATGCGCTTTCCACAGAACGCAGCAGCTACATGGAACAGAACAAGGGCGAAAACGCCATAGGAGCCGGTGAGCATTTCGCGCAGTTCGCCAGAGAAACGGCATATCCTTTGGCTGATCAGTTCTCGGGCCGCTTCCGGAACATGTTTCTGCAAAACGCTGTCACATACGGGTTGCATTTCAGAGAACAGGGCGAAGCCTACGGCGCACAGCAGAAAACGGCATGGCAGAAGAGCCAGGCAGAAAGTCTGTTGTCCCAAACGCTGGGCAATATCGCCAACAATCCCGGCGACGTGGAATACGTGGACAGGCAGGCAACGCAGATCAAAGCACTCTATGCCGAAATGTTTCCCGGCCTGGACCGTCGCGCGATGGAAACGGAACTCACGCAGAAGATGGCTGGCGCCGCCATCGACGGTTTTCTGGCGAAGGGCAATCTCGGCCACGCCAAGGAATCGTTCAACGTATACAAAGAAAAGGGCTATCTCGGTGCGGCGGCTACGCAGTACGAGTCCAGGATCAGGGCCGAAGCCAAGCGGATGGAGGCGGAGGCCAGAGCGACGCAGGAGAGAGCCGACACGGTTCAGGCCGCAAATCTTGGAGCCGGGCTATTTGAAACATACGGCGATGACGCCGCCAAGGTACAGTCGGTTCTGGAGGAAAAGGTCAAAGACCCGGTGCAACGGGCGCGGGTGACTCAGTCCTATCTGAGCAATGCCAGCCTGCACGAGCGGATGAAGACCCAGACTGAGGAACGGGACAAGGCCGCTTCCTACGATAATGCCATTTCCCAAACGGATTCTATCCTTGCCGGGCAGGAATCAGAACAGAAGAAGGCCGCGTTGCTTTCCGGCGTGCTTGTCGGGGTCGCTGATCCCGCAACGCGTAAGAAGATTGAGGAATACCAAAATTTCAAAATCAACGGCACCGAGGCCCCGGTGGACAAGAATGTGCTGGCCGAGGCCCAGACCTATGCCGCGCAGCCCGGCGTCCGTCCGGACATGGTTACGAACCGCTATGCGGACAAACTGCCTCCTTCTGCCCTGGGGAAAGCCGTGAAGATCGCCAGGGACGAGGCGACCAAGCAGAGCGAAAAGCTGATGCAGGACGAGATCACCGACTCCCTGGTAGACGATTTCGGCTACACCCGCTCCCAGGCCACGGCGGGATACAGGGTCATTCTGTCTAGAATGACGGGCCTTACTGATCCGGCGCAACGGCTGGAAACCGCGCGACAGCTTGCCAGAAAAATCAGCGTAAAAAATGATGCATGGTTTTCCGGTAGCGGCTGGGGAGCTGGGAATCAGGAACCCGCCTATACCTTCCCGCAGATTCAACGTGATGATCCTTCTTTCCGTCTTGTGGAGGTTCCTGAAGAGGCAATACCGTGGATTGACCAGCGGTTAGAGGGCTTGGGTTATACTGTGAATGAAGAGAATAGACAGATTTACTACCGCGACTGGCTGGAAGGAGAGATAAAATAATGTCCCAAGAAAATATGATTGTTGAGGCTACCAACCCCTTTGCTCAACATGAGCTTTCCCCGGAAGCCCAAGCAAAAATGACCCGCCCCTTGCAACTCCACGCCCCCGACGCCATACAGGCCGCCGAGAATACCGAGGCCCAGGCCCGGCGCGTACTCTCCTACACGCTGGGCAAATCCCAGGACGCGGCGGTGACGGCTTTCAAGGTGCGGGAGGGAAAAGGCATCCCGACCTATACCAGCCTTGAAGACGAGAAGCTGGCCACCGGAGCGGCGCGCGAACTGGCTCTTGAGGCAATGGGCGATTTCTCCACGGACACGGTGCAAGTGCTGGGCGACCTGGACTGCGCCAGTCTCATTCATACGGAAGTGCCCCTGGCCGACCAGTTCAACAAACTGCTGTCCGCCCCGGCTGACCTGTTCCATAAGGGTGTTGAGACAATCAACCGCAGCCGGACGGGCAGGGAGTTGGTCAATGTGCTCCCGCGCGCGCCGCTCAATATCGCGGAATCCGCGTATCAGGGCGTTCAGGCGCTGGGCGGGGCCATGCAGGCGGTGGGCATGCGCGACGCCGGGGCGGCGGTAGAAGGCTTTGGCCGCCGCCAGGCCGATGTCTCCCGTGCGCTGCTGGCTGAACTTCTCCCTTCTGCCGGGCGTCTGAGCAATGAGGAAATCCGCAAAGACTGGACCACGCTGCTTTCGGACGAAGGCCTGGCCGCCGTGGTGGGCAATGTGGGGGACATGGCGGCAAAGATGCTCCCGACCATAGCGGTATATATGACCAATCCCGCAGCCGGGGCCGTCATGGGCGGCAGTCAGGAAGGCGCGGCCCACTATGAGCAGTTGCGCCGGGATGATGTGCCCGTGGTAAATTCCCTGCTCAGCGCCGCTGCTTTCGGCATGGCTACGGGCCTGCTGGAGCGGGTGGGCCTTGATGCCATGTTGCCGCAAGTGGCCCCGCGCACGGGCAAACATCTTGTGGAACGGGCCATGAACGTGGCCGGGGCGCGACTGGATCAGGCCGTGGCCCAACTCCCGCCCAAGATTCAGACCGCCATTAACACTCTGCGCGCCGCAGCCGTGGAAGGCGCGACCGAGTATGCGGAGAATCCCATTCAGGGCGCGCTGGAAGGCATTGCCAAAAACGAGGACGCCGCCCAAATATGGGGCCGGGCCCTGGAAGGGGCCAAAGACTGGACCCCGATTCTCTATGCCGGGATCATGGGCGGAGGCATGCGCGCCATAGCCGGGAGCAACCCCGGCACGGAACAGCCCGCCATTGACCTTGCCGACTATCCTCCGGAACAGCGCGGCGTGGCCGCCGCCATCGCGGAAGTGGCCGGGCAGGAGGCGGAAGCCGGACAGCGTCTTGCTTTTGGCGAAGCTTTGAGCCGGGCCGCCGAGGTGGGCGACGCTACCAAGCTCAAGGGCAAGAGCCGCGAAGCCTTTGAAGCGGCCTACGGCAACCTTGTGCCCCAGGACGCGCGGACAGTTTTTCTTGACCCGCAAAGCCTGACCAGCTTTGCCCAAGGCGAATATGCCCGCAGTCAGGAGCCGGCGCAGGAGGAAGGCCCGGCACCCACCATGTCCCCGGATACCCCGGCGCAACTCTCCCAACTCGGCCTGACCGTGGAACAGGTGCAAGCGGCCAAGGCATCGGGCGCTCCCGTGGAAGTCCCGCTGGTGCGCATCCTTTCCATGCCTGCCGGGCCGGAACGCGCCGCCCTGCTGGATGCCGTGCGCCAAAAGCCGGACGGACTGACCGGGGAGGAAGCCCGGCTGTTCAATCCGGCTGAACAACTGGACGCCGCCGCGCTCAGACTGGCCGAGCGCCGGGAACAGAGCCGCGCCCTGCGCGCCGAGGAAAGCCGCCTGCGTCAGGAGTTCATGGGAGCGGGATTCCCCGCTCATGTGGCGGAACGATATACGGCCCTGCAACGGGCCAATGCCGAGGCGTTCCGCGCCAGATACGGCGCTGACCCGGTGGAAACGCTGCGCATCCGGAGTTTTGCCCAGGGCGAGCAGGCCCAGGGGGCCGCCGCGCTGGCTCAAGCCATGTACCGAAACAACGCGGCCACGCTCCAAGGCTTTGTGGACGAAGTGCTGGCCGGAACGCCGCAGGACAAAAAATCATACTTTGGGCTGGGCACGGCTGGCAGGACGGATCTGAACATTCCAGACAGCGAGATAATCCTTGCATCGGATCAGGTACGGCATATCAAATCGGGACATCCTGACTTTAATGCCTGGAGTGCCATCCCGGAAGTTATCGTGCGCGGTGAACCGACGCCCCTTGCTCAAAACAAGGTGACCGGGGGGAGGGCCATTGCCTTTACCCTGAATGAAGGGAAAGAAAGTCTGGTTGTCGTTGCCGCCCCTCAAGAGGGGAAATTTCTTGGCAGACGGCTTGTGGTGTTGACGGCCTTTCGGGATAGCGCCGCCAAGGTTGAAAACTGGCTTGAACAAAATAAAGGAGCCGCTTTCTATCAGAGTGCCGGCGGCTCCCCGGCATACCCAAGCCCCCGTGGGGGCGACCCCTCTGCTCTCAAAAGCGGCTCTTCTGATGAGACTATAAGCCTTCTCGTCCCGGAGAGCAAGCCGTTTGCCCAGGATCAAGGCATGCAGGAACGGCGCGGCCAAGTGGACTTCCAGACCACGCCGGAAGGCGAGGTGCAAGCCCTGGTCACGCTCTTTGACAGCAAAGACCTTTCCACGGTGCTGCATGAGTCCACGCACATATTCACGCGCCAGCTTGAGGAAATCGCCGGGCAGGGGAATGAAGCCGCCGCCGCTGATGTCCGCGCCCTGCGGGAATGGGCCGGGGTTTCTCCGGAAGGTCCCCTTACCCCGGAGGAATATCGCAGCTTCCAGGAGGCCGTGGCCACGGCGGGCGAAGCCTATTTCATGGGGGGCAAGGCCCCCAGCGCCAAGCTGCGCCGCGTCTTCGCCGGATTCCGGGACTGGCTGCTGAACATCTACAAAAACATGCGCGCCATTTTTTCTTCTGCCGGGTTCGAGAACCACCGGCTGACTGACGACGTGCGCGCCGTGTTCGACCGCATGCTGACCACGGACGACATTCTTTCACGCTCCCGTGAGCGTATGGACCTTCTGGACGGGGCCGCCAGGGTCAACGCTGAATTGTCCCTGGAGGATCAGGCCGAACTGGACGCCCGGCTGGCCGAGGCGGCGGAAGATGCCGTGATTGCCATGAACAAAGCCACCCTGCGCGACCGGCAAAAGCGCCTGCATGAATACCGCGACATCGCCAGAACGGCGGTAGGCCAAGAACAGTTCTGGGAAACCGTGGACTATCTCAGCGGCAAGACCGGGCCGGGACTGGACCGGCAGGCCCTTGAACGGGAATACGGCAAGGAGGCGGTGCGCGAACTGTCCAGGGCCAGACGCGGGCTTGTGCGGGAAAACGGTCTGCCTCTTGATCTGGCAGCCCAGGAAATGGGCTGGCAGGACACGGACGCGCTTTGGAATGCGCTGTATGACCGTCTCGCCTTGCAGGGACAGAGCAAGCGGGGACAGATTGAGGACATGGCCCAGGCCATGCTGGCCGGTGACGATTCCTTGCGGGAACAGTCCGTGGACCAGATGGCCGGGGATGCCTACGGCGATTATCTGGACGCTCTGGATAAATCCCTGGGAAAGCTGCTGGCCAAGAAGCGCGCCCCCACCCCGGAAAGCGTGAAGCGGCTGGCCGACAGTCTGGCCACGCCCCGCAAGGTTCTGATCTTTCAGGCCCAGGAGCAGATCAGCCGGAGCCGCGTGAGCGACATCCGCCCGGACACATACAATGCCGCCTTGCGTAAGGGCCAGCGCCGCTTGCAACAGGCATTGCGCAAGGGCGATCTGGTGGAATCCCTGGAACTTCTGAACGCCGCCCGGCTGTCCAATGAGCTGTATGTCCAGGCCGTGAAGGCCCGCAAGCAGATCGAGGCGGTAACGCGCCGGGCACGAAAGGCGGCCGCCATCAAGCCGGACAAGATTGATTCCCTGGCCCGTGAAGGTCTGCGCCGGATCATGGAGCGTTTTTCTCTTGCCCGGATGCCGGAAGGCGAGCGGGACAGCGCCGCGGAATCCTTGAGCCTGCGCGAGATCATCAACGCCCTGAATCCGGACGCCGACCTGATTATGGAAAGCGACGGCTCCCAGGCCCAGGCCGAGGGACAAAATATCCTGGCTGATGCCTTCCCGGAATGGTTGTTGAATGAGGCCGCGCCTCTCACGGACAGCGGCTCGGCACGCAACCGGAATGCCCTGCCCTATGGCGAGTTGACCCTGACCCAGCTTGAGGACGTGAACGAGCTTGTCAGTCACCTTGAACACGCGGGCCGGGCCATGAACCGGGCCAGCCGGGAGTCCGAAGCGGCGCGCATCGAGGCCCAGGCCGTGGAAGCCGCCGCCCCCATGCAGGGATTGAAGCCCGTGAGCATTGCCGAGGAAGGCAGCGCGCGGGAGAAGTGGCAGCGCCTTTCCCGCAAGTTCCTTTCCGAGCATGAAAGCTTGAGCAGCATTTTCCTGCGCGCGGACGGGTTCAGCAATATCGGCCCCAAGGGCAAGGCGGGCGTCAACGAGCAAGAATTGCTGCAACCCCTGCTGGACGGTGAGAACCAAAAGAAACTGCTCTGGCGCGATATCTCCACGCGGATGTCCGGCCCGGTGGAACAGCTTGTAACCCGTATGGCCGACCTGAATGAGCGTTTCGGGGAGAAGCTGGGCGGCGTGACCCGCGCGGATGGTTCCGCCTTGCGGGTGCCGGAAAAGATGCGGCAGGCCGGGCGAAGCTGGACGCCGGAACAGGTATTCGGTCTGGCCCTGCAGATGGGCAACCAGTCCAATATGGACCGCCTGCACGCGGGCTTCCCTGATCTGGACATGGAGAGCGTGGCCGTCCTGTTGGGCGACGATGCGGCCTATCATCTCTTTGGCGCCGACGCGGCGCCAGTGGATACCCCGCGCCCCGGTCTGCTCACCGCCGCCGACTGGCGGGCCATTCAGGGCATATGGGATGCGGTGAACAGCCTTTGGCCGGACACAGTGGACACGCGCCGCAAGCTCTACGGCTTCGCGCCCAAGAAGGTGGAAGGCGTACCGATGACCTTGCGCGTGGGCGACGAGGTTGTGGAACTGCCCGGCGGCTACTTCCCTGCCAAGTATGACCAACGCCTTTCCGAAACCGCAGCGGCCCGGCAGGAACGGGAAGACATTCTGCGCAGCGGTCAGGCGGGCTTCACGGCCCCGGCTGCGAGACACGGCCATACCATGACCCGCGCGGCCCATGCCCCCGGTGAAGCCCTGCGTCTGGACCTTGGGCAGATCATGCAGCACTTTGAGGACGCCACAACCTTTATTGCCCTCGGCCCGGCGGTGCGTCATGTGGACCGGGTGACGCGGAATCCCGTCTGGAAGGCCGCCTATGTGCGGGCCTTCGGAGAGCAGGAGTACAACGCCATCCGGGAGAACCTCAAGGGCATGGTGAACAAGGAGAGAAACCAGACCGCCGGACAGGACATTGCCCAGGTATTCCGCAAGATGGTCACCTACTACGGCCTTTCCTGGAACCTGAATACGGTCATGATGCAGACCGACGCCCTGATGAAGTCCATGGCCGACCAGGGCGCGCGGCCCGTGCTGGAAGGTCTGGGCAAGCTGCTCCGCCCCGGCGCGCTGGACCTGGTCAGGGATATCGAGAGCGTCAGCCCGTACATGGAATCCCGCTCCCGCAACATTGACCGCGACTTGGCCCAGGGCGTGACGGATATGGCGAAGCAGGCCAAACAGCGCAAGCTCATTTCCCTTGCCGGGGCAGCCCATACCGTGGAACAGGTTGCGGACGTGGGTCTGGCTCCCATGCGGTGCATGGACATGGCCGTGTCCTCCGCGCTCTGGATAGGGGCCTACAATGCCAAGATGCGCGAGCTGAACCCCGGCGGCAAGGCGGGCATCGACACCAGCAGCGAGCACCACAAGGCCGCCGTGGACCATGCCGACAAAATGGTGAAGCGCTCCAATCCCGATTACGACGCCACCAGCCGGACAAAGTTCATGCGTGACCCCGGCTATAGCTGGTTCAACATGTTCAGCAGCGCCGTGGAGATGATCTTTCAGCGCCAGCGGCTGGCATTGCAGGCGGTACAAGCCGGAAAGCTGAGTGCCCCGCAGTACGCCCGCTATCAGCTCTATGACATGATTCTCCCGGCCACGGCCTTTTACCTCATGGGCGAGGCCATGACCGCCGTGTTCGGCAGCGACGACGACAAAAAGAAGCGGGACAAGAAGAACGTCACCCGGCGCTATCTGGAAGGCTTGGCGGACTATGCCGCCCCGGTGATTCCCGTGGCGGGCCCGGCGTTGTCCTCCTGGTTCATCAACGGGAGGCAGTCACAGGGCCGTAATGTCCTGGACAAGCCCGTGCGCCTGGGCCTCAAGGTGGGCGACAAGGCCCGTGCCCTGGCTGACCCCAAGCTGCGCGGCAAGAAGCGGGAGAAAGCCGAACGCGCCCTGGCCTACAGCATCATCGACTTGGGCGGCTTCTTTGCCAGAATCCCGGTGCAGCGCTTCGCCAAATATGGCGAGAAGGTAGGCAACGCCCTGGGAGAGTAGCCGGGCAGGAGAAGAAACAAGGATGGGCCGGGGCTGACGCTCTGGCCCTTTTCCTTTGCACTGGGATGGAGGAAGGGAGTTTTACAAGAGTGTACCGGATTGTTGTTGCTGTTTTATGGGCACCGCCTGCAATTTTACGTTCAACGCCCCCATGATTTTAGCAATCGTCTCATAACGAGGCTTTGAACCGGGGCGTAGAGCCTTATACAAACTTTCCCTGTTCAGGCCGGAATCTTCCGCCAGCTTTGCCATGCCACGCGCTTTAGCAATATCCGAGAGTGCGGCAATGACAAGATCAGGGTCACGCTCCTCCATAACTGCTGAAAGATATTCAGCAATGGATTCTTCACTGTCTAGATAATCCACAACGTCAAACTTAGAATATTTCATGGCTGTAACCGTCTCTCTTTTGCCAGTGCTTTAGCTTTGACGATATCCTTTTGCTGTGTTGATTTATCACCGCCAACGATCAAAACATAAACACAAACACCTTCTTGCACAAAATATATTCGATATCCCTTGCCAATATGTATTCGCATCTCAGAGATACCATCTCCCACAGGCCTACAATCTCCAAAATTTCCAATCTCAGCCCGGCGCAATCTGGCCAGAATGTTGAACTTGGCGCGCGTATCCTTTAGCGCCGTCAACCAACTATCGAATAATTCAGATTTGATAATTGTGTTCATATGAGGAATGTAGCTATTCAGCTACAGAAGTCAAGTCGCCTTCCGTGCGGAGGCTGGATTGAAACTACATTTCAGGCAAGGGCGGGGGCGCGGCAACGGCCCCACACGGCTTTGGGGCGGCGTGCCGACAAAGCCATTTTGGCGATATGCTGGCAGGACGTCACCACGAACCCATTTGGAAAAGACGTGGGCTTCCGGCTTGTGGCTGCGGAAGACCAGAGCATACAGGCCGGATTCGGAGATGATGGTCATTTCCTGCTTTCCGCCAGGGGTGTCTATAATATGGACCCCCTTTTCATCTTCATCCAACCCGCGCAATGCCTCAGTCACGTTACCAAGGCCGAGAACCTCACACACATCCTTCGCCACAAACCACGGTTCGCCGTCAAAGGTATCAATCTGTTGAGGCCCATCCGTTGACTGAAACCGAACAAAAAAGGCCGGGGCAGCACACGCTTTCCCGGCCCGGTTTATCCTTGACCCACAAGGCTAGTTGAGGATGTTATTTGTGGTGTCCTCGTAGAGTTCAAGCTTTTCGTCCAGGTTGTTGCCAGCGTCATTTCGAGGTGTTGCGGGCCGGGCACGATCTGTTTCTCCCCTGCATTGTAGATTAATCCAGCCCAGTTCTAATTTTTGAAGCCATATTTTATGGCGAATATGGTCATATTGTTCAGGCTCTTCACAATCTTTTCTCGCCCAATTAACACCATACGCAATTTTAATAAGTGCAAATGCTACATGACTTTTAAGCTTTTCTTCCCTTCGCTGATGCCAATGATACACGCCAAAAGACGCGGCAAGAACGAGCGTAAGCATACAGAGTAAAACCCTTTTCATGCCATTTTCTTACCAACGATCAGGGAACGCCACAAGGCGTACTGCTCCGTCAAGGTCGCCTCTCTCACCCCGAAGCGCAGAGCGGGCTATTCCTCTTCTTTGCCGTCCGTCTCCTCATAAAGCCGCTTCGTCTTCACGCCAAGAGCCGAACCAATCTTGCCCAAGGTAGACAAGCGGCACTCGGCAATTCCTTCATCTGTCCTTGCCGTCAGCAAGGTTTGTTTTGATATTCCCGCCTGTTCCGCAACACTTCTAGTCGTAAGTTTTTTTTCTTCCATTATTTTGCGGATATTACTTTTGAAGGCTAACATTTTTTCTCCTTTTTGGTCTAATATACTTGACCAAGTATGGTACACTATGTTAGACCAAAATCACATCAAGGGCAATACCAAACAGAACAGCCCTCGGCGGTGCTACCAACACCAACCGAGGGCCTAACCACAACCCACTCGATCAAGGAGTGAATCATGGCTACCGAAATTTCCCACAACCTCACGGCCCCGTCAATTCCCACCACCATGCAGGAAGCGGAAGAGCGTATCCGGCAGCTTGAGAGCGATAACCGCAAGCTACGGCGCATGCTGCTGGCCCATGAACAGGAGCTTGGAACGCTGGAATGCGGCCACTATGTGGTGACCAGAGACGGATGGAACGGCCCCTATCACAACCAGAAGCAGGCTCTTGAACAGGGCAAGGACTTTGCCCAGGAAGATTTCAGCCTGACGGTGGAAATTGTGGCCCGTCATGAGGCCCAGGCAGAGGAAGAAGACTTCGGCGTGGAAGCGGGCGTTGACTATCCTTGGACCCTCAACCCGGCGGCCTGCTGGTAGATGGGTATGCCTGGCAGGGGAAGCAAGCTCTTTCTCTGCCGGGCACCCCAAAGGAGAATTGACGATGAGCACCAAAACCAACCCCGCCCCTGTCCAGAACGATGCCCAGCCCCAACCCGGCGGCCGCCTTCCTCAAGCCCGGCGTGCCACTCTGCATTCACTGAATAAGTCCAGGATGGACCAGACCCATACCCTGCCCGCGTCGGCACACACGCTCCCCACCGACAACCCGACCACCATCCCGTCCGAAGCCCTGCCTGTTTCCGCGCCCCTAAGGACTCCCCTGCTCTCCCTGTCCCCGGACGATTTGGCTGCCCTGGATCGTGCGGCGCAACGTGTGGAAGAGCTCAACCGCCATGTCATGAAGGAAATAGGCGAGCTGCATGTTGAGATTTTGAAGCGGGTTGATCTCAGACGTGTACAGTTCCCGGCATGGGAAGTTATGAGCGAATTTATTTTCTACTCATTATTCAGGGCGGTGGAGCTGCCGTCAAGCAACCTTGAGCGGGAGAAAAACCCCGCCCTGGCTCTGAAAATGCTGGCTGGCGCACTGGGCAACAGATAGGGGGATGCACCATGAACACCAACAGCAATCCCACCCCCACCCAGAACAACGCCTATTCCCAGGTGCCTTCTCCTGCCAAGCCCATTAATTCTCTGCCCGGAGACTGCCTTACCCAAACCCAGCGCGCCGCCCTCCACGCCCTGATCGAAGCCCGGCTTGACGGCCTCAGGGGCAAGGAGCGCAACCGCCGCCGCAATGAACTGCTTCATGAATTGCCGGAAGCCTTGGGCGTGGATGATATCAAGGGCATAACCCCGGCGCTCTATCCCTCTGCCGTGGCCTGGCTGTCCGGACAGGCGGAACCCGATGCTCAAGCACAGACGAAGGAACGCTTGCTGTCCCTGCTGGATCAGATCAGCGATAAGCTGATACCGGAGCCCGCCCCACTGCCGGATAAGATCAACCCCGCCAAGATTTATGCCTCTGCGATCCTGCAAAATGAAAAAAAAGCACTGTACGGGGATATTGAAAGGCTGGGCCACACGTTGAACGAATACCACCACGCCGTAAAAATCGCGGCCAAGGGCCTCCTGGCCGGGAGTAACCGCACAGCATGGAGTTTGATTCTTAACCGGCTTGAGCATCAGGCCCATGAGCAATTCCAGGCCGCCCGCGATATGCTTGCATCTATACACCACCAGACGCAGCTCACCGCCATGCTGGTAGCTATCGCCAGGGCTGGCGCGCTGCCGGAAGACTTGGTGGACGGCGAAGAGATGGCTACTCGCGTCTGATCTTCACGGCAAGGAATAAGCCACCATTAGCACCACAAGGCCCCTGCCCACGCGGCGGGGGCTTTCGCATTTGATGTTTGAAAATGTTTGAAAGGATGCCCTTGCGTTTGCCTTCTGTCACCCCCGATTCTCTTATCTGCCGGGGACTTTCATCCCTCAGACTCTTGCGTTTGGTCGATCTTAGCCACGTCCATGGGGTTACTTTCAAAAGGATCAGGAGGGAGTGACCCCGCACAGTGGGCACCGGAATATAATCAGGGGTAACTTTGGGGGTAACTAATTTTTGTTAAATATTTATCATTATTTATTTCAATATTATATTATGAATATTCAATAGGTGGTGGGCCACCAACACAAGTTCTGTCAAAGCCCGCCGAGGTTCGCAAGACCCCGGCGGGCTTTGCTTTTATGGGGAATTGCGCTCCGCTGAAGTTCGCCCGAGACATTCACCTTTCTGATGACTCCTCAGAAATTTATTTATAATTTCAAATGATTATATGATTGAAGGATATATTTTATTGAATACATGAATTTCTCCATATATTTTTTTAGGTTGCAGCCTTAGTTTTTTTGGATTTTGACCGTTATAAACGAACGCTACTTCTTTGGAACAAGGAGATGGAGAAATGGGGATCAAGGGAAGAATGATGCTTATGCTGGGACCGTTCATAGTCCTGGTGTTCATGGCACTGACATTTGTTTCCCAATGGGGAACGCAAACCATAGCCCGGCAAAACGCCGAGACGGAAGCCTTTCGCATGGCGCTGGAACAGGCGCCGCAAGTGCTCGGCGTCATCAACAAAGCCGCCGCCGACACCGACACATTCGGCAAACTTCTGGTTTCACTCCATGCCGGAGGCACCCGCGACCGCACGATCATGGGCGGGCTGTTGCGTGATTTTCTCGGCGGCAACAAGGAATACCAGGGAGTTTGGGTGGTATGGGAGCCAAACGCGTTTGACGGGCGCGACGCCGACTTCCTGGGCCACGAGTACAGCGGGGAAGACGGCTCTCTGGCCATGTACTGGTATCTGGGCGAATCCGGCTCCATCGAAGTGACGGGCGTCAACGTGCGGAGCGAGTCGTTTTACACCACCCCCAAGGCCTCCGGGAAGCTGACGCTTATCGAGCCGTATATTGATCCGGCCGCCCAGCCCCCGGTGCTCATGACCACCATCACCCTGCCGCTGGTGGAAAACGGCAAGGTGCTCGGCGTGTTCGGCATCGACATCGCCCTGGGCAAACTGTCCGAACTTATCGCCAAGGTCACCCCCTACGGCACCGGATATGCCAACCTGTTCTCGAATACGGGCACCATTGTGGCGTCGGGCGATCCTGTCGCCGGCAAGGGCCTGGACGCCCTGCCCGCGGAGAATACTGCCGCCATCCGCGAAGCCGTTACCCAAGGCAAGCCGTATCACGGCCAGCTGACCCGTGACGGACATGAATACCTGGCCACCTTCACGCCCATCACCGTGACGGAAGGTTCTCCGGCCTGGTCCCTGGAAGTGGCCTTGCCGCTTGATCAGGCCATGGCCGAAGCCGATCGCTCATTGTGGCGGACTATCGTCATCAGCGCCGTCGGCATTGCCGTCCTTATCGCGGGCCTGCTGTTCGTTGCCGCCTCCCTGTCCGCCCCTTTAAGGCGCGTGGCCGCTTACGCCGCCGCCGTGGCCGGAGGCGATTACCAGGCCGGGCTCGACAAGAGCGGCTTCAAAGGCGAACTGGCCGTGCTGGGGCAAGCCCTTTCCACCATGGTCGCCAATCTCATTGAAAAAATGAAAGAAGCGGAAAGCCATAAGCAGGCCGCCGAGCGCGAAACCGCTATCGCCCGCGAAGCCACCTGTCAGGCGGAGGAAGCCCGCAAGCAGAGCGAACAGGCCCGACGGGAAGGCATGCTGCAGGCGGCGGCTCAATTGGAAGGCATTGTCGCAGGCATTTCCGGAGCGTCGGCCGATCTGTCCGAACGCGTGCGTCAGGCCGAAAACGGCGCCGCCCAGCAGGCGGCCCGGGCCGCTGAAACCGCCACGGCCATGGAAGAGATGAACTCCACCGTGCTGGAAGTGGCTCACAATGCCGCATCCGCCGCCGAAGCGTCCACCGGCACCAGGACCAAGGCCGCTGACGGCGCTGCCGTGGTGCACAAGGCCGTGGACAGCATTCAGGCCGTTCAGAAAAAATCCCTGGAGCTCAAGGGGGACATGAGCGCCCTGACCCGGCACGCCGAATCCATCAACCAGATCATGAACGTCATCTCCGACATCGCGGACCAGACCAACCTGCTGGCTCTGAACGCCGCCATCGAAGCCGCCAGAGCCGGCGACGCCGGGCGGGGTTTTGCCGTGGTGGCCGACGAAGTGCGCAACTTGGCGGAAAAAACCATGACCTCCACCACCGATGTGGGCAACGCCATCAAGGCTATCCAGAACAGCGCCGCCACCAGCAGAACCCAGGTGGACAGCGCCGTGGCGGCCATCGAGGAGGCCACGCTCTACGTCAACCAGTCCGGCGAAGCCCTGACGGAAATCGTGGGCATGGTGGACAGTACGGCGGATCAGGTTCACGCCATCGCCACGGCCAGCGAACAGCAGTCAGCCACCAGCGAGGAAATCAACCGCTCCATCAGCCATGTCAACGCCATTGCCGGAGAAACCGCCCAGGCGATGCGGGAGGCCGCGGGCGCCGTGTCCGATTTGTCGGGCCAGGCCCAGGCCCTCACGGCACTGATAGAGCAAATGAAAAAGAGCTGACAACAGCCAACAACGGGCCACCAATGCACATTCCGCCAAAGCCCGCCGAGGTTCGCAAGACCCCGGCGGGCTTTGCTTTTGTGGGAATCAGTCTCCGGCACTGCTCATAACGCTCATTGACAGCCGAAAATTTTCCGGGCTATTGCCCAAGGGGCTGGCTGCGTTCACATCCATGACGCCAGAGGCCCTGCCCCGCTGGAATGCCGCCCCGCGCGACAAGAGCTGCGGGACAACAGCTCATATGCGTCCGCACGTCGGCGGCGCTCCGCTGCCGCACCGACGAGGGTCCCTCTTTCTTCCCCCACCTCCGAAAACATGCTTGCCAAGCCCCCGACGGCAAAACGACGGGAGACTACATGGGGTTTTTCTATAGTCTGCTGGCCGCGGCCACCTTCGGCCTGACGCCCTTTTTCAGCATCCCGCTGATGCGCAGCGGCCTCAGCCCGCAATCCGTGCTGTTCTACCGTTTTCTGACAGCCACCGTCATCATGGCTCTCATCCTCCTGCCCCGCCGCCGTCTTCTCCCGCCCTGCCGCAGCGACATCGCCAAGCTGGCCGGGGTGAGCCTCATGTACATGCTGGCGGCCCTGACCTTTTTCTGGAGTTTCGCCTACCTGCCCAGCGGCGTGGCGGCCACCATCCACTTTCTCTATCCGGTCATGGTCATGCTTTTCATGGTGGTGTTCTTCGGCGAGAGTTTTTCCCCATCCACCGCGCTGGGCGTGCTCCTGGCCCTGGGCGGCGTCTTTCTGCTGGGCAACGCCTCCCCGGACAGCAAGGGCATCACGGATACGGGACTGCTTCTGGCTCTGCTCTCGGCCCTGTGCAACGCGCTCTACATCACCGGCATCTTTGCCGCGCGCCTGCGCTGCAAAGACGGCCTGATCATCACCTTCTGGCTGTTGCTCTTCAGCACCCTGACCTCGCTGGGCAACGCCCTGGTCACGGACAACCTGCAATGGCTGGAAAGTCGCTGGCAGGTGGAACAAATCTGTCTCCAGGCCCTGGTGACGGCCGTCATTTCCAATCTGGCCCTGGTTCTGGCCGTGCAGCGCATCGGCTCCACCCTGGCCTCGGTGCTGGGCGCCACGGAACCGCTCACCGCCGTGCTGGTGGGCATCCTGGTCTTTGAGGAAGCCTCCACCCTGACGGTCTGGTGCGGCGTGGCTCTGGTCTGCCTTTCCGTGGCCGTGGTCATGCTCGGTCCGCAGTGGCTGCGGCGGTCCCCGGCCCCGGACGGCGGGACTCAGTCCTGAACCGGAATGCCGTAACGGACAGCGGGCGTCCGCGCAACGCACCGGCCCGGGGATGCGGGTCAACGCCTTTACTGAGCCGGACGGATGAGCTATAGAAACGGGATATCTTCACAACCGGCCGCAATGGTTGAAAAATCGTCCTTCGAGGGCCTCCGGCCCACCGGAAGGCGTAAAACGCGGCGCAAGACCGCCCGAGGTGCGCATGAACACCACCGTCCGCTACTCCGCCACAATTCCCTCCGGCATCAATCCTCTGGGGCGCAAAGGCATGATCAGCACGCCCCACTATCTGGCTTCCCAGGCCGGGCTGGACGCCCTGCGCCGGGGCGGCACGGCGGTGGACGCGGCCATTGCCGCTTCAGCCGTGCTGTCCGTGGTCTACCCGCACATGTGCGGGCTGGGCGGCGACAGTTTCTGGCTGATTTACGACGCCGCGCGCGACGAACTCAAAGCCCTGAACGCCAGCGGCCGCGCGGCCGCCTCGGCCAGTCCGGAATTTTACGCGGCCAGGGGGTTCAAAGCCGTGCCCGCGCGCGGCTATATGGCGGCCTGCACCGTGCCCGGCGCGGTGTCCGGCTGGGATGAGGCCTTCAAACTGAGCAAGACAAGCATGGGTTCGCCCCTGTCCTGGGCGGAGCTGCTGGACCCGGCGCGCGGCTACGCGGAAGACGGCTTTCCCGTGGGTCATTCCCTGGCCCACTGGCTGGCCGTGGACACCAGCGGGCAGGGCGCGGGGCGCGGCCTGCATCAGTTCCCGGCCTTTCTGGACGTTTTCTGCAAGGAAAACGGCCGTCCCTACACCCTGGGCGAGACCCTGCGCCAGCCCGATCTGGCCGACAGCCTGTCCCGTCTGGCCCAACACGGCGCGGATGAATTCTACCACGGCTCGATTGCCCGCGCCATTGCGGACAGCATGATGCTGCACAGCGGCCTGCTGACCGTGGGAGACATGGACGATCACCAGGCCGACTGGGCCGAACCCCTGCGCGTGCCCTACCGCGACCTGACGGCCTGCAGCGCGCCGCCCAACAGTCAGGGCATGGCCGCGCTGGAGATTCTGAACATCTGCAACAATCTGGATCTGGCCGCGCTGGGCGAAGGCAGCGCCGACTACTATCAGGCCATGGTGGAAGCCGTGCGCCTGGCCTTTCAGGACCGGGACCGCTGGCTTTCGGACCCGGCCTTTGGGGATATTCCCCTGGACCGGCTGCTCTCGCCGGAATACGGCCGGGAGCAGGCCAAGCGCATCCGTCTGGAACAAAGCTCCGGCCCCCTGCCGCCCCTGGCTCCGGGCGGGGATACGGTCTGGCTGGGCGCGGTGGACGCGGCCGGCAACGCGGTTTCCATGCTCCAGAGCATTTATCACGAATTCGGCTCGGGCATGGTGGCCACGGGCACCGGCATCCTGTTGCAGAACCGGGGCTGCGCCTTCTCGCTGGACCCGGCGCACGTCAACTGCCTGGAGCCGGGCAAGCGCACCATGCACACCCTGACCCCGGCCATGCTGCTCAAGGACGGCAGGCCCCGGCTGGTCTACGGCAGCATGGGCGGCGAGGGCCAGCCCCAGACTCTGGCGGCCCTGACCACCCGCATTGTGGATTTCGGCCTGGCCCCGCAGGACGCGGTCAATGCCCCGCGCTGGCTTCTGGGCCGGAGCTGGGGCGCGCCCGACAACGACCTCAAGCTGGAAGGCCGCATTCCCGAAAGCGTGGCCGAGGAACTGCGCCGTCGCGGCCAGCCCGTGCTCATGGTCGAGGACTATACGGAAATCATGGGCCACGCCGGGGCCATTCTCTGCGACGAGGACGGCCTGCTGCAGGGAGCGTCGGACCCGCGCGGCGACGGCCAGGCCGTGGCGCTGTAAACCCGCATACGACAAAAGGAGCCTGGAGGCCGCACGCCTCCAGGCTCCTTTTTTATGCGCGCCGCCAAGAATCCGGCGCGGATGGAAAGCGGGACATCGCCCGGATCAGCATCTTCCCGCCTTTTGTGCAGGGGGATTTCAGTCTCTTGCTGTTGGACCGCCCTCTCCCAGCAGCGCGGCCGCCAGCCGCCCGGCCAGCACCTCGTCCTCCGCGGGCTTGCGGCCGCTGACGCCCACGCCGCCCACAGTCCGGCCCTCCAGGCACAGGGGCACGCCGCCCGCCAGGCTGGTCAGCCGGTGTTGGGGGCCGTCGCAAAAATCCGCCAGGCTCAGATGCTCGCGCACCAGGCGGGCGTGCAGGGCGCTGGTGGGCGTTTCCAGCACGGCGGCGGTATAGGCCTTGGCCAACGCGATGGGCGTGCCGCGCCGTTTGGCCCCGGCCATGCGCGTGTAGTGCAGCAGATCCCCCACCGCGTCGCAGACCGCGATGCAGAGAGACGCCTGGCCGTCGCCTTCCGCCTCAGCGGCCAGATCGGCCACGGCGCGCAGGATGCGGGCATGATGCAGCATATCGGGCTGTCCGGACATGTCGGATTCTCCTTCAGGCAATGAAGAGGCCCGCCGGTCTTTTTCCGACCGGCGGGCTTGTTGTTGCAACCTGTCCGCTTACAGGAGGAAGAGCGACAGGCTCGGCCAATACGTCACCAGCAGCAGGATGACCAGCATGGTCAGAATAAAGGGCACGGCCGCCCGCGAAACCAGCTCGATCTTCTGCTTGGTGATGCCGCAGGCCACGAAGAGGTTCACGCCCACCGGCGGCGTCACGAAACCGATGGCCAGGTTGACCACCATGATCACGCCGAAATGGATGGGATCCACGCCCACCTTGGTCACCAGGGGCAGCAGGATGGGCGTGAGAATCACGATGGCCGCCAGGGCCTCCATGAAGGTGCCCACCCAGAGCAGCAGCACGTTGATCAGCAGCAGAATGGCGATCTTGTTGCTGGTCAGGTCCAGGATGGCCGCCGCGATGCGTTCGGGCACCTGCTCCAGGGTCATCACATTGCCGAAAATGGTCGCCATGGCCATCAGCATGATAATGACCGCCGAGGTCTGGGCCGACTCCACGCAGCACTTCCAGAGCGAGGCCAGGGACAGCTCCCGGTAGACGAAGAGGCCCACCAGCAGGCCGTACATGGCGGCAATGGCCGCCGCTTCGGTGGGGGTCATCAGACCGCCGTAGATGCCGCCCAGCACGATGACCGGCACCAGCAGGGCCCATTTGGCTTCCCACACGGCGCGGCCGACGGTTTTCAGGCTACGGGGGCGGGCCTCGCCGCGCCAGCCGTTTTTACGGGCAATGACATACGCCGTGGCCATCAGGGCCAGGCCGGTGAGAATGCCCGGAGTGATGCCCGCCAGAAAGAGCTTGCCCACCGAGGCCTGACCGGCCACGCCGTAAACCACGAAGGGATTGCTGGGCGGGATCATCACGCCGATGGCCCCGGCGGCGGCCACCACGGCGGCGGCAAAGAGCTTGTCGTAACCGCGCTCGACCATGGCCGGGATGGTCAGGGTGCCGATGGCCGCCACCGTGGCCGGGCCGGAACCGCTGATGGCCGCGAAGAACATGCAGGTGGCGATGCTGGCGAGGGCCATGCCGCCGGCAAGGCCGCCCACCAGTTCATCGGCCAGGGACAGCAGGCGGCGGGAAAGGCCGCCCGCGCCCATGAACACCCCGGCGGCGATGAAGAAGGGGATCGCCATGATGGGGAAGTTGTCGATGGAAGTGAAGGCCACGCTGGCGATGTAGCTCACGGGCAGGGTGCCCGCGCCCACCACGGTCATCAGGGCCGCGATGCCCAGGGAGAAGGCGATGGGCACGCCGATCAGCAGCAGAACCACGAAATAGCCGAAGAGCAGCGCAATGGCGTTCAGATCGTCAAACAGCAGCACCGGCGCGAAGAGCAGGGCCGTGAAGGCCGCGCCCGCCAGCGCGTCCCGCCAGGAAGAGTCCCGCAGCTGGCGGACCAGATCCTCCAGGGCGCGCAGGGTCATCAGGCCGAAGCCCAGAGGCAGGATCAGATAAGGAATGGCGTAGGGAATGCGCAAGGCCGCCGTCACCTGGGGCATGGCGAGCTGCATGCTGATGTGCTCCACGCCCTCCGTAAAGACGAACACGCTCAGGATCAGCAGACAGAGATCCACCACGATCCAGCTCAGGCCCTGAACGCGGGGCGGCAGCCGGTCGTAAATGATGTCCACCCGGATGTTGCTGCGCTGGCGGATGGCCAGGGGAATGGCCAGATAGGAGATCCAGATGAAGATGTAGCGGGACAGTTCCTCGGACCAGACCGACAGGCCCACATAGTGGGAAACGGTTTCGCGGATCCTGCCCACCGGCAGGAAACTTCCCAGCCAGGCGCTGAAACGGGGGCCGTCCAGCAGGGCCAGCAGCTCGGTGATGGAATAGCGGTAGACGGTCTGGTAGGTGATGATCCCGATCATCAGGAGCATGCCCACGACCAGAAAGGGTTTTTCCAGATTGGCGTCAAGCAGACGCAGAAATTTACGGGCGGATGAGGACATGGGATACTCCGTACGGCAAACAGCCGGGAAGAACGCGCCGGATCGCCGGAGGAGCCGGTCGGTGTGAGCAGGCCCGCTCCGCCGCGCCGTGCGGACGGATCAGGAAATCAGGCGACATCATCAGAGGACCGCCGGGCCGGGCCCGAAAGCGCGGCCGCGCTCCCGGACCCGGCGGCACGGATGTTTACTTCTGGGTTTCGAGCACCATTTCCACCAGTTCGGGCGGGAACTTGTCCTGGAACTTGTCCCAGACCGGGCGGGTGGCCTTGCGGAAGGCGTCAAGCTGTTCGTCGGTCAGATCCACGATCTTGATGCCGGCCTTGATGAAGCCTTCGCGGGCCTCGGCCTCATTCTTGGGATAGAGCGTGGTCCGCTGGTAGGCCAGGGCTTCGGCGGCGGCCTCGCGGATGACCTTCTGGGCTTCCGGGGGCAGCTTGTCCCACCATACCTTATTGGCCATCATGACCTGCATGCCGTAGTTGTGGGCCGTGGTCACGGCGTACTTCAGCACTTCGTGGTGCTTGGCGCCGTACATATGGGGAAAGGTGTTGCCCTCGCCGTCCACGGTGCCCTGCTGCAGGGCCGTGTAGGTTTCGCCCCAGGCCACGGGCGTGGGATTCATTTTCAGTATCTTGGCCACTTCCACTTCCACGGCGGAATCCGTGGTGCGCATCTTCAGACCGGCCAGGTCTTCCACCTTGGACACCGGGCGGTTGATGGTCACGAAGTTGCGGTAGCCGTATTCGGCGTACATGATCGGCTCCAGGCCGATGTCATTGGCGACCTTTGTGAAGTACTCGCCCAGCTTGCCCGAATCGATGGCTTTATACAGCTTTTCCTGATTCTTGGGGCTGGTGATGTACGGCAGGTCAAAGACCTGATAGAGAGGAGAGAAATTGGCCATATTGGGAGTGGAACTCACGGCCATTTCCAGGCTGCCCTTCTGGGCGCCCTCCATCAGCACGCGGTCGCTGCCCAGAATGGCGTTGGGGAAGACCTGGACTTTGATCTTGCCGCCGCTCTTCTGCTCCACCAGTTCCTTGAACTTTTCAAAAGCCAGGGTGATGTGATTGCCCGGAGGCGTGGTATGGGCCACCCGGAATTTGATTTTGGGACCGTTGTAATCGGCGGCATGGGCCGTAACGGCCGGTCCCGCCATCAGGGACAACGCGGCCGCGAAGCCCGCTGCGAGGGAAAACATCCTGTTCATGGCAACCTCCTGCCTTTGTTCAGGTTATGGCGTGCAATAACGCCCAGGGCCGTATTCTCAAGCGCATGCGGCGGCGCGTCGCAAGGACGTGTTCCGGTCCTCCGGCGCGCGCCCCCCGGCCCGAAGGCCGACGCCGCACGGCTCGCCGGCGCTTCCGGCGCCGGTTTTTCCGAGCCTGTTCTTTTCAGCACAAAGCCCGGAAGCCAACAATCGTTCAGGGAAGTAATTTGCGGGAAAAAGATGGAAATCCTTTTTGCGCGTAGCCCGCAAACAACATCATACCTAAAAGGATGACATGGATATCTCATTGAAATCAAAATAGAAACCAGATATGTTCCACGCACGGAACCCGGCCTTCCTCCGCAGCCGCAAAGCGCGCAAAACGTAATTTTTCCGTGCCTGCCCGGAAGCGCCGGGCTTGCCGGAAAGCGGAAACGCGCATGCCGGAAAACCCGGCGCCGCTTTTCCCCCGACTTTGTGCAAGTTGTCGCTATTTCGCCGGTCGCCGCCCGCCGTCGGTTCCTTTTTGATATTCCTCCACGTGCCTTTGGCGTATGCATGCGTGCTGGACGGCGAACACTGTTCCAACATAAGAATTTTTTGGGGAAAAGGCCGGGACGGAGGCAAAAAGAATGAAAGACAATCACCTGCTGCGGATCAATCTGAACATCACGGTCATTCTGGTCATCGGCTTCGCATTGACCGCCGTGCTCAGCTACCGGGCGAACTATCAGGCATCCCTGGACAACATCGAGCAGGTCTCCTCCCTCACGGCCGAGGGAATCTACTACCGGCTGACGACCAGGTTTACAAAACCGGTCAATATTTCGCTGACAATGGCCCACGACAACCTGTTGGTCAGACATCTTACCGGCGAAGCCCGGCATCCGGAGGACCGGGCGTACGTCGAAACCACCAGGGAATATCTGGACACCTACCGGAAAAAATATGGTTTTGATTCGGTCTTTCTGGTTTCCACGGCCACGGGACGCTATTACAATTTCAAGGGCATCGACCGTGTCCTGACCAGGGACAATCCGGAAAACACCTGGTATTTCCGCCTGATGAACAGCGATCAGGAATATGCCCTGCACGTGGACAACGACGAAGTGCGCGGCGCGGACAATAAAATCACCGTCTTCGTGAACTGCAAGGTCAAGGACGCCGCGGGCAGGGTGCTCGGCGTGGTGGGCGTGGGCATCCGCATCGACTCTTTGAAGGAACTGCTCAAAAGTTATGAGGAAAAATACCGTGTGACGGCGAGCCTGATCAGCAAAAGCGGCGGCATCGAAATATCCACTACCCATACCGGCCATGAAAAAAAGGACTGGTTCGAGACCTACCGGCAGGAGGACATCCGGAAGAAGATTCTGAGCTGGAACAACGACTCCTCAAGCCTGACGCTCTGGACGCCCACCGCGCCCCTGAGCCGTGAAAAGAGTTTCATCGTCGTCCGCTACATTCCTGAGCTGTCCTGGAATCTGGTTGTGGCCCAGAACACCGGGCTCCTGATCAGCGAAATGAGGGCGCAGCTCTACCAAACCTGCGCTATCCTGGTTTTTGTCATAGTTGTCGTGCTGGTCATCGTCACGACCGTCATCCGGAAATTCAACAAGCGGATCACCCAGTTGATGGAGGAACGGCAGGCTTTTTTCAAAAAGGCCACGGAACAGATGTATGACAATATCTGCGAGTTCAATATCACCCGGAATTGCGCGGAACAGGCATGGACCGGGGAATATTTCGAAACACTCGGCGCCAAGGGGCTTCCTTATGATCAGGCAATACGCATCATTGCCGAAAAACAGATCAAAAAGGAATTCCGGGAGCGCTATCTGGCGATCTTCGACCCCCGGAACGTCATGCGGGAGTATGCGGCCGGGAACAATCATCTGCGCTATGACTTCATGATCAGTCAGGACGGAACGGAGTACTCCTGGACGCGGGTGGACGCGCACGTTTTTTACTCCGCGGAGGACAAATGCATCCACATGGTCACCTACCGGAAGGACATTGAAAGGGAAAAGAAAAAAGAACTGCAGGCCGTGACGGATGAAATGACCGGCTTTTATACCAAAAAAGCCACGGAACGGGCCATCTGCGAACTGCTTTTCCAAAAGCCGGACAGCGGCTACGCTTTTTTCATTTTTGACATCGACAACTTCAAGCAGGCCAACGACCGCTTCGGCCATGCCTTCGGAGATATCTGCATCCGGACCTTCACGGCCATCATCAGACGGCATTTCAAAGAGCGCGCCGTGCTGGGACGGATCGGCGGGGACGAGTTCGCCGCCTTTGTCCCCATTCCGGACAGAGAGTGGGCGGAGCGCAAGGCGGAAACGCTGTCGGCCGCGCTCTGCACCGAATGCCTGGACGGTCCGGCCCGCTGGCGGATGACCGCGAGCATCGGCGTGGCCCTTGCTCCGCAGAGTGGAACGGACTTCAACACCCTGTACCAGAATGCCGACGCCGCCCTGTATCAGGTAAAGAAAAGAGGGAAAAACGGCTTTTCCGTCCATGACGGCACGGCAGCACGCGGCTTTTGAGCCCCGGCGCGCGGGCACGTCCCGCGACGGCGGCGGGACGTGGAACTTAACTCTGCCCGAGGTACGCCTTGAAAGAGCTTCGCTATATCCTGGGCGCGGGCTGCCTGAATGCCTGGCTCTGGCTGGTCTTCCGCAGCTACGGCGACCCGGAGCCGTTCCTGTTCAATGACGAATTCGGGCGGCTGTTCGCCGTGCTGCCCTGCGCCGCGCTGTTCCTGCTGCTGTTCGGCCTGTGGCGGGAACGCCTGCGCGCCGACGGCATGCTGGCCCGGCTCTGGATCGCGGGCTGCGCGGGCCTGATCAGCCCGCTGCTGCTGAGCCTGGATCTCGCCCTGTTCGACAATGCCGCGGCGGGCGCGATGATCAGCGCGCTGGCGGGTTTCGGCTTTGCCGTGGGCTTCACGGTGCTGGGCATGGGGGTGGCTTCGCTCTCGCGCGCGGGCATTCTGGTGGTGGTCAGCGGCGGCATCATCGCCAGCCGCGCCTTGATCCACGGCCTGCTGAGCCTGCGGCCGGAGAGCCTGCTGCTTCTGCCCGTGGTCTTCGCTCTGGCGGCCAAACTGCTGCTTGAGCCGCCCCCGGCTCCGCCCGCGCCGCCGGAAGCGGCGGACAACCCCGCCCAAGGCGAGCGGAGCGGCGCGCCGGAATCCGCCGCAATGCCCGCTCCGCCAGGCCTGACGGGCCCGGCGGGCCTGGCGCCGATCTACGCCGTCTACGCCCTGACCGGCCTCAGTCACGGCCTGTACTACAGCCTGCTGGCCGTCATGGAGCCCCTGCTGCCCCGTCCCAAGCCGCACCTGCTGCTCATTGTGGTGCTGAGCTGCCTGATCTCCCCGCTCTGCATCCACCTGGCGCGCCGGGCCTCCCTCTGGCGCACCATCCTGCTCATGGGCCCGCTGCTGGTGGTGGGCTATACGGCCTGGCCGCTGCTGCACCGCGAATCCCCGGCCCTCTCCCTGGACAGCCTGCACTTCGCCTATACCCTGCTGGGCGTCTACAGCTACACCACGCTGTTTTACGCGGCCTCCTGGCTCAACGCGCGCCGCCGGGGCAACGGCATCCGGCTGATCGGCTTCGGCGGGGCCACGCTGCTTCTCAGCCTGCTGCTGGGCACATACGCCCTGCCCGCCATCCGCGCCAGCCTTTCCCACGGCACCACGGTCAACTACCTTTTCGCCCTGCTGGCCGTCACCATTCTGCTTTCCAGTTCCGCTTACGTCTTCCTGCTGGAGCAGATGGGATTCTGGGAGGCCGCGCCGCCCGGCCGCCCGACCCGTCCCACCCGACCCCTGCCGGGCGCGTTCTCGCCCGTGATCCAGATCGAGACAGCGGCGCAGGGCTCGCAGGAGGCACAGGAGGACGGCCCGCTTCCGCCGGAGGCCCTGAATCAGGAAGACTGCGAACGGCTTTTCCGCCAGCTCGGGCTGACCCGCCAGCAGGCCTGCATCGCGGCCATGCTGGCCCGGAAGCGCCATGACGCCGATATCTGCGCCAGCCTGAACATTTCGCCCAGCACGCTGAAAACCCATATCCGCAATATCCTGCGACGGCTGAACATCAACAGTCGTCACGAACTGCCCTGGCTGGCCTGCCGCGCGGCGGGCGGCCAGGGCGAAGAGTGAGCGGGGAGGAAGGGACGACGCGACCGCGCCTCCCCTCGCCCGTCTGACGGAATGTACCTGGGAAGACGGCGGAGCGCCCCTTCCCCGAACGGGAAAAGGGGCGCTCCCTGAAGCGGATCACTGTCGCCCCGGCCGGGCGGGCCGTCGCGCAGCCCCGCCGAAGACAAGGGGAAAAGCTTATTTTTCGATCCAGGACAGCAGGGCATCCACGATCTTGCGGGCCTGCTCGGCGCTGGAAATGGTGAATTTGGACTGCTGGCGGTATTCGCCGCCCGATTTTTTATAGCGCCGGATCACATATTTATCCGGGCCGTAATCGTCGGTTTCCGGCCGCCACTGCTGATAGCGGAACAGGATGGTGGTCCAGGCGCCCTTGCTCAGCACCACCTTGTCCAGTTCGTTGATCAGAACCTGGCCGTTTTCCTCATACTGTACGGTAAGATCGTCGATGGATTCGTTCAAAACATCCTCGCAATGGGCGCGGCGGGACCGCCTGTCCCCGCGCCGCGCTGTTTAAACCCATTTGAAATGCTCTGACGAGGCTGCGGGAGCAGCCCCGTGCTCTCAAGCCGTAAGCGCATTATTTGCTCTTTTGCCTCTCCCGCCAGCGAGCCTTCACGCTTTGCGGCGAGGACGGCACGCGGCGTGCCGCGAAGACCGACCCGACGGGCGGCCCATAGGGCCGTGCCTGTAGCCCAAAGGGCGTACAGGCATCGAGAGCAACGCGGCGTGGATTCAGGCGAAGCGACCGAAGGCAGCCCCAAGGGCTGTCATCGTTGGCGACGACGGAGCCATACGGGGATCGACAGCAACGATAACCACGTTTTTCGCCGGAATGCCGACTTTGAAATTTTACAAATTTCAAAGTTAATCTGCTCTAGACGCCGGTAAAATTCGCCAGCACGCCCTTCACGGTTTCGGGCAGCTCGGGCTGCTGCACCACCATGTCCGCCGGGCCGGGGCCGTAACGGTTGGAGGTGGTCTGCGCCGTGGCGGTCATGGCCATCAGCCGTTCGGACATGGTCAGATCCCGTCCGCTGCTCATTTTCCGCCCCAGCATGGTCAGCACGTTTTCCGTGATGTCCACGGGTTTGACGTTGTTGTGTTCCATAGCACGGCCTCCTTCTGTGAATGCTAACCTACAGATTTCATCGGCATACCGCAAGACGGCTTTTGGGACGCCGGGGGAAAGCGCCCCGGCTCACTGCCGCAGCAGCATCAGGGCGTAGCGCTCCACCGGCGCGAAGTCGTCGGTAAGCGCGGGAATGTCCGCCGGTATGACCCCGGCGTAGCGCACGGCCAGCATGGCGTCCGTTTCCGGGGCCGGGGGGTCTGTCGCCCCAGCCGCTGCGTCCGCCGCCGGGGGCGCGGCATCGGGAACGGCTTCCGGAAACGCCAGCAGCATCAGGTTCTGCACCTCGCCGGGCCGGTCAGGTCTGCCCACGCAGTACACGCGCACCTCGGCAAAGGCGGCGGCCAGCGCGTGGCAAATGCCCCGGAACAAGCGCCCGTCCGGCCCCTCCACCGCCGAGATCACATTCATCAGCAGGGCTCCCCCCGGAGCCACGGCACGGCGCAGAGCCCGGGCGGCCTCCACGGTACCCATCTGGAAGGGTACGGAATAGTGCGAATTGAAGACATCCACGAAAACCAGATCATAACGCTCGTTCTGGCGGTTGAGAAAGGCGCGGGCGTCCTCGTGCCGCACCGTGAGGCGGGCATCGTCCCTCAGGCCGAACCAGCGCCGGGAGCTTGCGGTCATGGCCGGGTCCAGCTCCACCACGGTCAGGCGCAGACGCGCGGCGTCCAGCCCGCTTTTGCCCGACAACAGCCACTTGGGCACGGAATAGCCCCCGCCGCCGAGCATCAGCACCTTGCGCGCGCCCGGCACATGGCGCGGCCCCAGGGCGTAAAAACGGGTATAGTCGAAATACAGCTCGTCCGGGGCGTCCAGCAGCATGCCCGACTGGCTGTAGCCGGGATCCGTGGCCATCAGGCGCACGGCCCGGCCGTCCCGGGCGCGGTCCACGCCTTCCATGATCCGGATGCTGTTGTACGGGCTCTCCACCAGGCGCACGCCGCCCTTTTCCGCCAGCCATTGCCCGTAAAGCCCGTCCTGCCAGGCCAGCAGGATACAGAGGATCAGCAGCAGGAGACGCGGCCAGGGCCGGGCCGGGGCGTTGCAGAGGGAAAGCAGCAGCATGCAGAGGGCCACGCCCCAGAGAATGACCGTGCTGCCGAAAAAGGAAATCAGCACAAAGCCGCCCAGAAAGGTGCCCAGAATGCTGCCCGCCGTGGACAGGGCATAGAGCCGTCCCACCGTGGCCCCGGCGGTGTCCACGTCCGCGATGCGCAGGCGGATTACATAGGGAGTGATCATGCCGAAGAAAAAGGCGGGCAGGGCGAAAATGCCCAAGGCGGCGGCCACGGCGGCCAGATACAGGTTGCCCACGGCCTGGGTCACGCCCGCTCCCAGCGCCGTATGGCAAAAAGCCGTAAGCGCGCAGCCCAGTCCGGCCCCGGCCAGGGCCTGGCCCAGCCCCCGGCGGGAGAGAGTCTTGTCCGCGAAGCGGCCTCCGGCCCAGGCCCCCAGCGCCAGACAGGCCAGCACCACGCCGATGAGGCTGGTCCAGACAATGGCCGAGGTGCCCACGTGCGGGGCCAGCACCCGTCCACCCACCATTTCCAGCACCATGACCAGCGCGCCGCTCAAAAAAACCGTCAGTTCCAGCATACCCGGTCCTTTTTCCGGCGGAGAGGCGTTCAATCAGGAGAATACGCCGCCCGCCGCGCTCCGAAAACGCCGATTACCGGCCTTTTTGTCCTCTGCCCGCGTCCGGCTCACTCCGCGCGACGGCCGGGTCCGAATATACTCCCCCCGCCCGCGGTTCGCGGTCCTTGGCAAGGAACAAAAATCTTCACTACTCAACGTTTCCTTTCGAAAAAATCACGCAACAGGGCCGCACAGGCCTCGGCCCGCACCCCGCCCATATGCCAGACCCGATGATTGCAGAAGGGAGCGTCCAGATATTCGGCGCGGGAAATCACGGCTCCGGCCAGATCGTCGGCCGCGCCGTAAACCACGCCAGCCAGACGCGCATGCACCAGGGCCGCCGCGCACATGGCGCAGGGCTCCAGGGTGACCGCCAGCACGCAGCCGGCCAGGCGGTAATTGCCCAAGGCCGCGCCCCCGGCGCGCAGGGCCAGGATTTCGGCGTGGGCCGTGGGATCGTGCCGCCGCACGGGCGCGTTGCCGGTCCGCGCCAGGATATGCCCGCCGGGCCCGGCCAGAACCGCGCCCACCGGCACTTCCCCGGCCTCGGCCGCCAGCCGGGCCTGATCCAGGGCCTGATCCATCAGCCCCTCCCAGCTCAGGCCCGGCGGCGGATCGGGCACGGGCCCGGCGGGCGCGAACACGCGCGGGGCCGCTACAAAATAATGATCTTGCACAAGTGGTTGACCACTTCCTCGGGCGTGTCGCAGACCGTGACCAGCTTGTCGATCTCCGTCTCATGGATGAAGCCGCCGGCCGCCATGCTTTTGCGCAGCCACTCCAGCAAGCCGCTCCAGAAACGCGAATCGTACAGAATGATGGGGAATGGCCGGGTGCGGCCGGTCTGGGCCAGCACAAAGGCCTCGGAAAGCTCGTCGATGGTGCCCATGCCGCCGGGCATGACCACATAGGCCATGGCGTATTTCACGAACATGAACTTGCGGATGAAAAAATAACGGAAATTGCAGCGGGTTTTCACATACTTGTTGCAACCCTGCTCGTGCGGCAGTTCGATATGCAGGCCCACGGACTCGCCCCCGGCCTCAAAGGCCCCCTTGTTGGCCGCTTCCATGATGCCGGGGCCGCCGCCGGTGATGACGCCGAAGCCCGCGTCCACCAGCATGCGGGCGATTTTTTCGGCATCCTGGTATTCCTGCATGTCCGGCGTGCAGCGGGCCGAACCGAAAATGGAGATGCAGTTGACCTTCAGGGCATTGAGCTCGTCCAGAGCGTGCACCATTTCCGACATGATCCGGAAAGTGCGCCAGGATTCGGTGGTCACGGAGCTCAGGTCATCCACTATGTTCTGTCGTAGTTCTGGCATGGTTGTTCCTTACTGGAGATTAGGCATTTCACATTGAAAATGTGTAACTGCTTTGGCGGTAGCGTGAGCTGGCGCCCGCGCGTAAAACCGGTTTCACTATATGTGAGCCGGGGCGCGGCGGCAAGAGCGCGGCGAACCGGCGTCAGTTTGACACGGCGACGGGCTTGCGGCTATGTGAAGCATTGCCGCAATGCCGTGCCGACGCACGCTGCGGCCTCTGCCCATCCACCACCCATTCGGAGTGCATATGAAAGTACAGTTTCTGGGCGCGGCCAAGACAGTCACCGGTTCCTGCTACATGATCGAGGCCTGCGGCAAGCGCTTCTGCGTGGACTGCGGCATGCACCAGGGCAACAAGGCCATTGAGCAGCGCAACCGCGACATCAAGCCCTATCTGCCCGGCAATATTGATTTCATCCTGATCACCCATGCCCACATCGACCACTCGGGCCTGCTGCCCCTGCTGGTCAGGGACGGCTTTGACAAGCCGGTCTACTGTACCAAGGCCACCAGCGACCTGCTGGAAATCATGCTTCAGGACAGCGCCCACATCCAGGAAATGGAAGCCCAGTGGGAAGCCAAAAAATACGACCGACGGGGCCTGAAAAATCCCCCGGCCGCGCTCTACACGGTGGAGGACGCCCAGAAGGCGGCCACCCTTTTCCAGCCCGTGGACTACCACAAGTCCTTCGAGCCCGCGCCGGGCATCCGGGTGACGTATTACGACGCCGGGCATATCCTGGGTTCCGGCTCCCTGCGTCTGGAAGCCGAGGAAAACGGCAAGACCACCAGCATGATCTTTTCCGGCGATATCGGCCGTCCCCAGTCCCTGATCGTCCGTGATCCGGAAAGTCCGCCCAGGGCCGACTACGTGTTCATGGAATCCACCTACGGCGACCGCAATCACAAGAACGAGAGCACCAGCGCGGAGGAACTGGCCGATGCCGTGGCCTACAGCTACGCCAAGGGCGAAAAGGTCATCATTCCGGCCTTTGCCGTGGAGCGCACCCAGGAAGTGCTCTACTGTCTGCACATGCTCAACAGCCAGGGGAAGTTGCCTGAAAACATGCCGGTTTTCGTGGACAGCCCCCTGGCCATCCGGGCCACGGAAATTTTTGAGCGCAACCGCGAACTTTTCGACGAGGACGCCAAGGCCCTGCTGGGCAACGGCGACGATCCCTTCTCCCTGCCCAACCTGCACTACACGTTGAGCACCGCCGAATCCCAGGCCATCAACGAGTTCAGCGGCCCGGCCATCGTCATTTCGGCCAGCGGCATGTGCAATGCCGGGCGCATCAAGCACCACCTCAAGCACAACATCTGGAAGCCCGGAGCCAGCGTGGTCTTCGTGGGCTACCAGGCCGTGGGCACGCCGGGCCGCAAGCTGGTGGAGCACGCCAAAAAGATCACCCTTTTCGGCGAAGACATAGAAGTGGCGGCGCGCATTTTCACCATCAACGGCTTTTCCGGCCACGCGGGCCAGAGCCAGCTGCTGGACTGGCTGGCCCCGCTCGCCGGCGACGGCACGCAGGTGGTGCTGGTGCACGGCGAAAATTCCGCCCAGACCACGCTGGCCGGATTGATCCGGGAGCGTTTCAAGGTCACGCCGCTGATCCCCGGCTATCTGGAAGAACTGGTCCTGGAAGGCGGGCGCGTGGCCCAGACCGTGCTGCACGAGCGCGAGGCCCATCCCAAGGTGGACTGGGACTTCCTCACCGGCGAAGTGGAGCGCAAGTGGGGCATGTTCAAGGGCAAGCTGGCCGATGTGGAACGCCGCCCCTGGGTGGAACAGACCGAATTGCAGGAGGCCCTGGCCAAGATGGATTACGCCATGACCCGCCTGCTTTCGCGCATGTAGGCGCTGTATGCGGATCATTGCCGGCGGCCTGGGCGGCCGCGTGCTGAAAACAGTGGAAGGCGAGGGCTACCGCCCGGCCATGGGCCGCACCCGCGAGGCCCTCTTCTCCATGCTGGCCGCGCGCGGTCTGGTCTGGAGCGAGGCCCGCGTGCTGGACCTGTTCGCGGGCAGCGGCAGTCTGGCCTTCGAGGCCTTGAGCCGGGGCGCGCCCAATGCCCTGCTGGTGGAAAACGCGGCCCCGGCCATGCGCTGTCTCCAGGAAAACGTGGCGGCCCTGGGCCTGGAAGGGCGGGCCCGGCTGGCCAAGGAGGATGTGCTGCGCTTTCTCAAACGCCAGCCGCCCGAAGGCTTTGACCTCGTCTTCATGGACCCGCCCTACCGCAAAAATCTGGCGGAACCGGCCCTGCGCGCCCTGGCGGACAGGGGCTGGCTCGCGCCCGGAGCTTTTGTCACGGCGGAAATAGAAAAGGACGTCGCGCTCACGCCGCCCGCTTCCTTCAACCTTCTGGCCGAGCGCCTTTTCGGCCAGACGCGCATCTGCATCTGGACGGCATCATGAAAACAGCCCTCTATCCCGGCACCTTCGACCCGCTGACCAACGGCCATCTCAGCCTGATCCGGCGCGGCTGCGACGTCTTTGACCGGATCATCGTGGCCGTGGCCGACAATACCCCAAAATTCCCGCTGTTCAGCCATGAGGAACGGGTGGAAATGGCCCGCGAGGCCCTCAAGAACGAATCGCGCGTGGTGGTGGAGCCCTTTTCGGGCCTGACCGTTGAATACGCGGCCCAGCGCGGGGTCTGCGCCCTGTTGCGCGGCCTGCGCGCGGTGTCGGACTTCGAGTATGAATTTCAGCTGGCCCTGATGAACCGCCGTCTTCAGCGCCATATCCAGACCGTGTTCATGATGACCGACTATCAGTGGCTGTTCATCAGCTCGACCATCGTCAAGGCGGCGGCCAGCCACGGCGCGGACGTCAAAGGCCTGGTGCCCGAAAACGTGCGCCGCAAGCTGCTGGAAAAATACGCCAACGGCGAAGTGCGCCGGGCCACGCCCTGTCTGGCCGCGCCGCACGGGGGATTCCGCGTTTCGTAATGGCCGGGGAATCCACGCCGCCCTTTGCCGCGCCGGTCATCTGTCTGGCCGGTCCCACGGGTTCGGGTAAAACCGCCGCGGCCCTGGCCCTGGCCCGCGAGCTGGACGGGGAAGTGATCAATGCCGACTCGCGCCAGGTGTACGCCGACTTTCCGCTGATCACGGCCCAGCCCTCGCCGGAAGAACGCGCCTGTTGTCCGCATCACCTCTATGGTTTTCTGCCCGCGCGGCAAAAAATCAGCGCCGGGCAGTGGGCGGAGCAGGCGGCGGCCAAGGCCCGCGAACTGCTGGCGCGCGGCAAGACCCCGTTGCTGGTGGGCGGCACGGGCCTGTATTTTCAGGCCCTGCTGCGCGGCATTGCCGACATCCCGCCCCTGGACCCGGCCATCGGCGCGCGCCTGGAAGCCCGCCTGGACGCTGAAGGCGCGCCCGCCCTGCATGCCGAACTGCGCAAGGCGGACCCGGTCTATGCGGCGCGCATCCACCCCAACGACCGCCAGCGCATCGCCCGCGCCCTGGAAGTCCGGGAAGGCACGGGCCGTCCTTTCAGCTGGTGGCATGAAAACGCCATGGCCGCCCCGCTCTGCCGGGGGCCGCTGCTGGTGCTCAACGCCGACCTGGCCTGGCTGGAGCCGCGTCTGGCCCGCCGTCTGGACCTGATGCTGGCCGCCGGGGCCCTGGAGGAGGCGGAAAAGGCGCGCGCTCTCTGCGACGACCCGGCCGCGCCGGGCTGGTCGGGCATCGGCGCGGCCGAAGCCCTGGCCCATTTGCAGGGCCGGATCAGCCTTGAGGAATGCCGCCGCCTCTGGCTGCGCAATACCCGCGCCTATGCAAAACGCCAACTGACATGGTTCCGGGCCCGGCCCGAAGCAATCTTTCTGCCGCCCGACGATGTGGCGTCCATCGTGGAGCAGGCGTGCCGCAGCCGGGTCGGCAATTCCGCCCTGTGCATATCATAATCGTATGAACGCGCGTCTGATTCTGGAAACGCCGCGCCTGGCCCTGCGGGAAATGACGCCGGACGACTTCCCCGCGCTCTGCGCCATGCTGCGCGACCCTGAGGTGATGTACGCCTACGCCCACGCCTTCAGCGAGGCCGAGGCCCGGCAATGGCTGGACAGGCAGTTGCAACGCTACCGTGAAGACGGCTTCGGCCTCTGGGCCGTGACGCTCAAAACGGAAGGCGGCCTGCCCGGCGAAATGATCGGCCAGTGCGGCCTGACCCGGCAGGACTGCCCGCCCGTCTCGCGGGAGCGCGTCCTGGAAGTGGGCTATCTGTTCCGGAAAAGCCGCTGGCACCAGGGCTATGCCACGGAGGCCGCCCGGGCCTGCCGGGATTACGCCTTCACGGTTCTGGACGCCGGGGAAGTCTTTTCCATCATCCGGGACAACAACGCCGCTTCCCAGGCCGTGGCCCGCAGAAGCGGCATGAGGCCCGGCGCGCGCTTCATCAAGCGCTATTACGGCCTGGACATGCCGCATGTGGTTTTTTCCGTCACCCGCTCCCACCGGCGGGAAATAAAGGAAGGCAGATGATCTCTCCCCAAATCGGCATCGACCCCGCTCTCAAGGCTCTCTGGCCCGAGGCCCGTCTGGCTTGTCTGACCTGGCGCACCCTGCCCGCTCCGGAAAATCCGGCGCTCTGGAGCTTTTTTACTCAGGAAATCCTGCCCGGCCTGAACGCGACGCTTCAGGACACGCCCTTGGCCGAACTGCCCAACCTGGGGGCATCCCGCCGGGCGTACAAGGCCTTCGGCCGCGACCCGGGACGCACGCGCGTCTCCTCCGAAGCCCTTTACCGCCGCATCCGCCAGGGCAAGGACCTCTACCGCATCAACAGCGTGGTGGACGCCAACAACCTGGTTTCGCTGGAAACCGGCTTTTCCCTGGGCTCCTACGACCTGGCCCGCCTGGAGGGCGGCCTGCTCTTCCGCCTGGGCGAAGCCGGGGAAATGTACGCGGGCATCGGCAAGGACGGCATCGACCTGGCCCGCCTGCCCCTGCTGGCCGACGCGCGCGGCCCCTTCGGCAGCCCCAGCAGCGATTCGCAGCGGGCCATGATCTCGTTGGAAAGCCGGGATATTCTGACCGTCATTTACGGCTTTTCCGGACAGGAGGAAGTTGAGGCCGCCCTGGCCCTGGCGCAGAAACGCCTGACGGATTTCGCCGAGGCCGAGAACTGCGCTGTTTCCACGGTTTGCTGAGCAAAGCCCCCGCCGCGCGGTCGGAGGATGAGGCTGGCCGCGCGGCGGGGAGCGGCCGGGAGGGCCTGTGGGAACATCGTCAGGGTAAAAAACGGGGCGTTACGAGGGGCAGGCTTTCCAGCTCTCCAGCCTCCCTGCTGCTGAGCGCTCCGGTTTTTTTGTGAAAGGCGATCACGTCTTTCAGCCAGTCCCGCAACGGCCCTTCAGGCCGCGCGGCGTCGGCCTCCACGCCGCCCAAAAGCGCCTTCTGCTTTTCCAGGGGGAAAAGCAGGTGCGTTTCCAGCTCCCGGCGGGCGTTGGCGGCGGACAGGGCCTTACCGGCAAACTCCCGCTGGAAGCGCTGGTACAGAAGCGCGAGTTCTTCCACGGGCATCTTCCCGAAGCTCTCGACGGCTTGCAGATAGCTGCGCAGATAGGCCGTGATCCGTTCCGGGTGCTTATCGGCATAGCCGCGCTCCGCGAGCAGCAGCACGGGCTGCGCGATGCCGCTTTTCCGCCCGTCCGTGAGCCTGAACAGACCGAGCTCTTCCGCCGCATAGGTCGCCGGAGCCCAGAGGGCCGCCGCTTCGCCCAGGCCCTTGGCCAGGGCCCGCACAGCCTCGTCGGGCTCGACGTCCACAATGGTCACATCCGTGTCCCGCAGGCCCATGCCGTCCAGCCAGGCCAGCAAAAGCTGGTGCGCGCTGGTGCCCAGGGGACAGAGCACTGTTTTGCCGCGCAAATAGCGCGCCGCCCCGCCGCCGTTCAGCCGCGCCAGGGGACTGGATGCGCGCGCGTACACGGCGTTGGACGCGGCCTCCTCCGTGCCGACGCCCACCACATAGACATCCTTGCGCAGCAGGGCGCGCAGGGCGGGCACGCCGCCGCAGGCCGCCAGATTCCAGCCGTAGGCGTGCATATTGTCCACCAGCAGCCTGCCGGTGGGAAAAGGACGGAGTTCCACGGCCGGGTTGTTTTCCCGGTCCCATTGGCGGTCATGGGCGTACCAGGCCGCAAAAGCCTCGAATTCAGCCAGCCAGGCGGTGCGCAGAGGCGCGGGCCGCGCATGATCCGCGGATTGCGCGGGCGCCGCGGAAATCAGGAGACAGGAAATCGCCAGACAGGCCCACAGCGGGCGGACAAACTGCATGATCTTTCTCTCCTGCGGTCCGCTCCTGCCGGAAACGGACCGCGAAAAACATATGGTCGCGAGATTCTATAGTATTAACAGTCTCTTGGAGCTGTTTCTAAATTAGGATTTTCGCTCTCTGCCAAGGAAGCGAGCCCTGGGCGGAGGGAGTATATTCAAACATATTCGGCCTTCGCACGGGGCGAGCCCGAAAGGACAATTTAGAAACAGCTCCTAAAGTTCGTGCGCGGTACGGCTCAAGATATCCTCCTGGATTTCGCGGCTCAACTCCACGAAATAGGCGCTGTACCCGGCCACGCGCACCAGCAGGCTCTTGTAGTCCTCGGGCCGGGCCTGGGCGCAGCGCAAGACCTCATGGCTGACCACATTGAACTGCACGTGGAAGATGTCCAGGTCCAGAAAGGTCTTCAAAAAGGCGGAAAGACGCTTCCTGCCCTCCGGACCGGCCAGCACCTGCGGCGTGAGCTTGATGTTCAGCAGCGTGCCGCCGTCGATGCTTTCGTGCGGCATTTTGCCCAGAGACTGCAAGATGGCCGTGGGGCCCAGACGATCCTGCCCCTGGGAGGGAGAGCAGCCGTCGGCCAGGGGCCGCCAGGCCCTGCGTCCCGAGGGCAGGGCCGCCACGGCCATGCCCTGCGGCACATTGGAGGAAACCGGATACAGGGCGGGCAGCTTGTGATTGCCGAGCTTGCCCCGGTAGGAATCAATCTCGTTGATGATGACGCCGCACAGTTCGATCATCACGGCATCGGCTTCGTCGTCGTTGTTGCCCCACTTGGGCGCGTCCTCCTCCAGGATGCGCCGGATGCCCTCATAGCCCCGGAAGTCGGCCTTGACGGCCGCCACCAGTTCGGCCATGCCGAAACGCTGTTCCTCAAAGACGATCTTTTTCACCGCGGCCACGGAATCCACGAAATCGCCCACGCCATTGCCGTTCATGCCCGGCCCGGTGTTGAATTCCGCGCCGCCGTGGGTGAGATCCCGCCCGCTTTCCAGGCAGCCCAGGGTGAACATGGAAGCCACAGGATTGGGCAGGTACTGGTAGTGCAGCTCCTCCAACACGTTCTGGGAGATGGAGAACCGGCGCAGCAAATGACGCAGTTGGGCATGGAGAGCGGACCTGAATTCCTCGTAGGTCTTGAATTCCGCCGCGTCGCCCGTTTCCGGGCCGAGCCGCTTGCCGCTTTTCAGATGTACGCCGTTGGTCAGGGTGAACTCCACGGCGCTGCCCAGGTTGTAGTGCCCCGCCGAACTCCACTGGTAATGCCGCCCGGCCAGTTGCGCCTCCACGCAGCCGATGGGGGCCCAATCCCGCGCCAGGTGGGCGGGAATGCCCTTCTTAAGCAACATCTTGTAGCCCACATCGTCGCTGAAGACCGCCGGAAAGCCGGAGCCCGTCTGTACCAGTTCGGCCACTTTCAGAAAGAATTCTTCCGGATTCTTCTTGCTGATGCGCACGGACAGGGAGGGTTGGACCATCCGGACGTCGATGCTCGCCTGAAGCATGAGATAGGTCAGCGTATTGACCGCGTCCCGGCCGTGGGTGTCCAGGCCGCCCAGCGCGATGTTCTGGAAGGCGCAGAAGCCGGAATAATGCCTGGCGGCGGGCTCGTTCCAGTACCAGATCTGCTCGCCCATCTTGACCCACAGGCATTCGATGATTTCCAGGGCTTCCTCGTCGCAGAGGCCCCGCTGCCGGTCTTTTTCATAGAAAGGCAGCAGATACTGGTCCAGCAGGCCGGGGGAATACCCGCCCGCGTTGCCCTCGATGAACAGGCCCACAAAGACGAAATAGACCATTTGCAGCGCCTGATGCAGGGTTTCCGGCGGGTTGTGGGCCAGGTGCGCGCAGACCCGCGCGATGCGCTCAAGATCCGCACGGCGTTTTGGCCCGGCTCCGGACATCTGCGCTTGGGCTTCCCGGGCGTGGCGCTCGCAAAGAATGGAAAAGCCTTCGCAGCAGATAATCACCGAACGCCAGAAATCCCGCCGGGAGAAATTTTCGATCGTATTGAAGTCCAGTTCGGCCAGCTTTTCCTCGGCCCGGCGTCTGATGCCGTCAAAACCCAGGGGCAGGATCAGCTGCGGCAGGGCGGGCACCATGTCCCCCGGCACGCATTCGATCTTGACGTCATTATCGCACACGCCGCCCACGGCCACCATTTCGCGCACGTCCTCCGGGGCCCTGGCATTCCAGAAATCCCGCAGGGTCTTGCCCCGCCAGTAGGGGTACACCTCCTCCCGGTAGCATTTTTTCTGCTCCTCGCTGATCTGGTAAGGATCCTGAGGACGAGTGCTCATGGTGTCCAGTTCATCGTAAAACCAATTGTTGGACAGCTCCGGATTGACGTGGATGCTCCGCGCCACGGCCCCGGCATTGCCCACAATGAGTTCGTCAGGCTGGATGGTGATGGTTTTTGTGGCACAGTGCTCCTTGAAGGCCACGGCTCTGCGGATGATCATGGGTTCGCTTTCCGTGGCCTTGAAAATCCGCGTCTTGGACAGGGCCCCTTCAATGCAGACGCCGGGCCTGTGGGAGAAAAACTGGCTCTTGAGCCGCCCGATCCGTTCCAAGCGTGCTTCCTTGGTGAGTGACATGGTCGATCTCCTTAACGGAAGTAAAAATGCAGGGCGCGCCGCCCCCGAATATCAGGCGGCGCAAAAAATCTTCAATCCCCCGGCGCGGCCGCGCAGCCGCCGCACGGCCGCCTCCGCCTCGTCACGGGGCATGGGCGGCGTATCCCCGAGGCCGTACTCCCGGCCGAGCATGGCATATTTGTCCTTGCCCAGGCGGTGGTAGGGCAAAACCTCCAGATCCACTGTTTCCGGGCCGCCGGGCAGGCCGCCCAGATACGCGCCGTAGGCTTCGAGATGCGCGGCATCGTCGTTCAGGCCCGGCACCAGGGGCAGGCGGACATGCACCGGCTTGCCCGTCTCGGCCAGAAAATGCGCCAGATTCTCCAGGATCAGGCGGTTGTCCTGCCCGGTGAGCCGCCTGTGCCGCACGGGGTCCAGATGCTTGATGTCGTAAAAAATCACGTCCGCGGCCAGGGCCAGGGCCCTGAAATGCTCATAGGGAGCGAAACCCGAGGTCTCGATGGCCGTATGGATGCCCAGAGCGGCGCAGCGGCCGCACAGTTCCACGGCAAACGCGTGCTGCGACAGGACCTCCCCGCCGGAAAGGGTGACCCCGCCGCCGGAATTGCGGTAAAAAAGCATATCCTTCTTGATGCGCACAAGGACCTCGTCCAGGCTGTATTCGCGCCCGGCCATAAGCAGGGCTTTGCCGGGACAGGTTCCGGCGCATCGGCCGCAGGCGTCGCACAGGGCCCGGTCGAGACGCGGCGGGCCGGACTCCGCGCGTATGGCCCCGCGCGGGCAGAGATCCGCGCAGCGGCCGCAGCCCAGGCAATCGTTTCTCTTTTGCAGCAGCTCCCGCCCAGGATTCTGGGTGGTGGGGTTGGAGCACCAGCGGCAACGCAGAGGGCAGCCCTTGAAAAAAACCGTGGTCCGGATGCCCGGCCCGTCATGCAGGCTGTAGTGCTGGATATTTTCAATCAGGGCTTTCATGGCCGCGCCTACAGAACAAGGTTGTCGAACTCTTCCCGGTGCCGGTCCCGCAGGGCATACAGCTTGGCCAGTTCCACGCTGGCCCGGCGCTCCACGTCCCCGGCGCACTCCAGAAGCACGTCCATGACCCGCACGGAAGTCCCCAGGGAAAGCAGCCAGCGCACGGTGCAGGCGATGTCCTCGGGCTGGATCATCTTTTCCGGCGCCAGGGAGGCGCCCTCGCCCGCGGCCATATCCGTATTGACCCAGCCGGGGCAGATGGTGGTCACGCTTATGCCCCCGGCCGAAAGCTCCCGGTAGGCGGACTCTCCCAGGCCCATGAGCCCGAACTTGGAGGCCGAATAGCCCCCCAGCCCGGCCACGGCCACCTTGCCGTTGCGCGAGGCCACATTGATGATCCGCCCTTGTCCCTGCTTGAGCATCACCGGGATGATCTCGCGCATGAACAGAAAGGGCGCGCGCAGATTGACCGCCAGAAGTCGGCTGAAAACGGCCTCGTCCAGGTCAAAGCTGCCGGGGATGCTGATGCCCGCCCCGTTGAAGAGCAGATCCACACGGCCGTGCCGGGCGGCAATGGCCGCGGCGGCGAGACGCACGGCTTCGGCGTCGGCCAGGTCCACGGCCTCAATGTCCGGCAGGTCCGCCCCGGCCAGGGAGCGTTGCGCGGCCAGCTCCGCGCGGGCCGCTTCCAGGTTTTCCCGGCTGTGCGCCACAAGCACCAGCCGGTATCCCCAGCCCGCGAGCTCGCGGGCCACGGCCTTGCCTATTCCCCGGCTCCCTCCGGTCACCACGGCTACAGGAGTTTCTTTCATATCCGCCTCCACGTTGCTGCATGCTGAAATTTTTTCGCCGCGCCCACGCCCGTCCTCGGAATTGATCCTCTTCAGGACCGCGCGGGCACGGCACAGACAAAGGCTTTTTTGACATAGTTCGCCACATGCCAGATTGTGCGCGTGCCGTAGGGGATGAGAAAGCTGTCGCCGGGGCGCACCGTGACCCGCGTGCCGTCGGCATGTTCAATGACCGCCTCGCCCTCCAGAATGCTGCACATCTCGTCCGTGGCATGGGAAGGAATGGCGAAACTGCCCTTTGAGCAGTCCCAGATGCCGGCCGCAAGCGTGCCGTCAGGCCGCGCGAAGCAACGCCAGACGTTGGCGCGGGGCTCTCCGTCCACAGGATTGGGCGCGGGCCCTTCCGAATGCCCGGCCGGCGCGCTTTGATCAAAAAGAATAATTGTGTTCACGGCGGCATCCTTTGTTCATATATTATCAACTTTTTTCCATTATTATATACTACTTCCCCCTTTGTCAAACCCTGAATCAAGAAAAAGTCGACGCCGGGAAAAAAATAGAGTAACCTTAATCAAACTGAGCTTCAGCCCCGAAGACACTGGTTTGCGGCACGGCCGCCCGGCGCGGATTTTCCGCGTCCAACTTTGCTTGTGAGAAGAGTATGGCCCAGAACAGCAACGCTTTTGTCCAGACGTTTGAAAAAGGCCTGCAAATACTTGAATATCTGGTGGAGGAAAAAACCGTTTCCGTGACCGGCGTGGCAAAACGCATGGGCATTCAGAAAAGCGCCAGCTACCGCTTTCTCAACACGCTCCGGCTCCACGGCTATGTGGACAAGGATCAGCACAACAGCTACCGCCTCACGGACAGATTGAGCAAATTGGGCAAGGGCATGGTGCCCAAGCGGGAATTTTACAATATCGTCGCGCAGTTTCTGGACAACCTGGCAAAGAAGAACAAAGAGAACAACGGCATCTGCAATCTGGGCATGTGGAACGGCAAGGAAATCGTCTACATGGTCCAGAGCGCCAACGACAAATATATGCTCCTGACCGTGGGAAGCACGGTTCCGGCCTACTGTTCCGCGCTGGGCAAGGCCGTACTGGCCTATCTGCCCGACGAGGCCTTGGAAAATTATATCCAGCGCACCGAATTCGTCACCTTCACGGAAAGCACGGTGAACAGCGCCGAACGCCTGCGCGCGGATCTCCAGGCCGTGCGCGAAAAGGGCTATGCCCTCATGGACGACGAGCTCTACCCCGGCCTCAAAGGCCTGGCCATGCCGGTCATCAACGGCAGCGCGCCGGTCCGCTACGCGGTCAGCGTCACCCAGACCATCTACGGTCCCGCGGGCCAGCTGGTGGAGCAAATGCTCAAGCCCCTGCAGGAAACAGTGCAGGACATCGTGGCCTGCATGGAGATCCATGCCGACCAATAGCGCATTGCACGTATTTCAAAGGCGAATTGCCCCAGGGCCTGTCCGTTGCGGGATCAGAGCCGGAGCGTCCCACGCGCGGGACCGTTGAGGCGTTCCGGGTTCAGTACGTTGCGATCCCTTTTCTTTCCAGCAGGGCCGCGAAAGCGTCAGTGATCTCCCTGAAGGCCTCAAGCATGGTGTCGGGTCTGAACTCCTTGTAGCGCCAGTTGATGCCGAAAACCTCCTCCACCACGCGGATGCAATGCTCCGTGGCTCTGGCCGCGCCGTCCGCTCCCGTGGGCTCAAAGCCCTCGCAACGGTTGGCCCCGTACATGATTTCCAGCATGCCCTCCCGGCTCAGATCCGGCGGAGTCACGGCCCGCGCGCCGGCAGCGTCCACCCATACAGGGCAGCCCGCCGGAAGCCCTTCGGGCCCCGGCGCGTGCAGCAGCGCGCCCGCGTCGTAGAGCATGGCCTTGATCACCTGCATGGCCGAGGCCGCCACGCACTGCTGGTTGACTTCGGAAAGCAGGGGCATGCGTTCGGGCACGCGGGCCCAGAGGTCCTTATCCACATCCAGTTCGGCGGTAATGTCCCTTTTGTTCTCCTCGACCTTCAGATAATAGGGGATGCCGGGAGCCAGCGCTCCCTCCTGGAAAATCTGCATGCACATGCAGTGATGCCCCACCAGGGTGATGTCCACGGCTTCGGGCCGCGTACCGCGCTTTTCGGCCACAACGGCCTTGAGCATGGGTTCGAAAAGCGAGACGTTGCCCACGCCCACCGTGGGGGCCAGGCCCACCTTGCCCAGAATCTCGTGCAGATAGTCCGGGCCGGACACGTTGACCACATGCGCGCCGGGCAGAACCTGTTTGACCGTCTTCATAAGATTATAGAGCAGCACGCCGTGCCCCGGCGCCCAGGGCCGAAGGCCCGAGCCCTCCGGCGCGCCGTAGTAAATCCGCCGCGCCAGGTCATGGGGCAGGCGGTGCAGATGCCACCAGGAAAGCAAGGTGGTGGCATTGAAGATCACGTCCGGCCGGTAGCGTTCCAGGGCCTCGGCAATGGCCTCCGTATCCAGCATATCGATGCCGAAGCCGGCCACGTCGGGAAACCGCCTGTATTCCTGCAGAAAATAACTGTCCGCGATCAGGCTGTTGGCGACCCGGCGGGCGTGGTCCGCGCGAATGTCCCCCACCGCCACCCGGACGCCGGGCAGCCTGCCCGCCAGATGGGCCGCGTAGGTGCCGACCCCGCCCAGTCCCAGAATCATCAGCGTCTTGTCCATGAAAAACCTCCTCGCCCAGCACGGGCCGGAACTCTCATCCTTATGGGAACAAACAAGCCCCTAGCGGACAAAATGCACCAGAAAAAGCGATATCTGCGGGAAAAACGTGACCAGGATCAGGGCCAGTACCTGCACGCCGAGAAAGGCCCAGGCCTCGCGCATGATGTTGCCGATTTTCTCCTTGCAGATGGGCGCGGCGATCCAGAGCTGCGGGCCCATGGGCGGCGTCACCTCGCCGATGATGGAACAGAACACGGCCAGCGCGCCGTACAGGGCGGGGTCGATGCCCAGGCTCATCACGCTGGGCAGAAAGAGCGGCAGCACGATGACCACCATGGGAAAGCTGGAGAAGAAAAAGCCCATGACCAGAAGCATGGCCTGCACGGCAAGCAGAAAGCCGGTGGGCCCGAGCTCCAGGTCGATGACCCACTGGCTGATCATCTGCGGCAGGCCCACATAGCCCAGCACCCGGCCGAAAAGCTCGCCGCCGATGACCAGGAAGTAAATCATGCTGCTCAGGCGCACGGTCTCCACCAAGGAGTCCATGAAGACCTGCCGGGTGATGCCCTTGTAGACGAGCGTCCCCAGGGCCAGTGAATAGATGCAGGCCACTGCCGCCGCCTGGGTGGGGCTGAATATGCCGGAGTAAATGCCGCCGAGCACGATGAGCGGCATGAGCAGAATGGGGAATGCCTTGCGGAAGGCCTCCAGGCGCGCCGCCGGACCGGCTTTTTCTCCGCCCCGGTAGCCCCGTTTGATGGAAAGGTACACGGTGAGCAGGCACATCAGGACCGCGGCCAGCAGGCCTGGCCCCACCCCGGCCGCGAACAGGTCGGCGATGGAAATGCGGTTGCTGGCCCCGAAAATGATCATGAACACGCTGGGCGGGATGACGGCCCCCAGCCCGGCGGAGGTCACGGCCAGGCCCGAGGCGAAGGCGCGCGGATAGCCCGAGGCCGCCATCATGGGCACGAAAATGGTGCCGATGATGGCCAGACAGGCCGTGGCAGAACCGGAAATGGAGCCCAGGAAAGCCGCGAAGATGCAGATGGCCACGGCCATGCCGCCGGGCAGATGCCCCACCAGGCGGTTGATGCAGTCCCGCAGATGCCCCATGCCGCCGCTGGAAAGAATCAGATTGCCCGCAAAGATGAAAAAGGGCATGGCCAGCATGGGATAGCCGCTGATGGTGGTGAAGAAGATCTGGGAAATGTTGCCTACCGGGAAATCCATGACATGGATCATGATGGCTATGGAGCCGATGCTGAACGTCACGCACAGCGGCGTTCCCAAGAGGAAAAGGATGACAATGGTCAGCAGGGCGAAGTAGACGAAAGTGTCCATGCCGTTCTCCTGGTGTCTGATTGCATAAATTTCGAGCGCGGGCGCGGATTCCGGCTTTATTCCTCCGGCTCTTTTTCTTCAGGCGCGTATTTGCCGCGGACCACGACCCAGAGCCGGTACACGGCGAATACGGTGAACATGGCCATGCCCAGGCCCACGCAGCTTTCCACCAGCCAGCGCGGCACGGGCACGCAACGGACAATATTCATATTGAATTCAATACATTGAGAGATGAAGATAAAGCCGCTCCAACTGATGACCACGCCGAACGCGATGGTGGCGAAGCAGCTGATGATGTCGCAGGCCTTGCGGGCGGGCCCGGGCAGGGCGTTGCGGAGCATGTCCACTGAAACGTGGTCTCCGTCGGGCAGAATGGGACCGGCCACCATCATGACGGCCCAGATGGTCAGCCAGACAGGCAGGTCGTACATGAGGTCGATGGAAAAATGGAAAAGCGTGCGGCAGACGATTTCCGCGAAATTGACAAGAATGCCCGCAAAGAAGACCAGACCCCAGAATTCGATCCAGCGGCGCTTGAGTTTGGCCCCGGCATGGCTGTGATGTGACATGGCTCTTCCCCTTTCCGCCGCAATGCGGCGGACGGGCCGGGCGCGGCCGGTACGGGCATGCCGTCCCCGCCGCGCCCGGCCGTAAACGGGTTATCCGGCGGTGGTCCTGATGGCCTCCAGCAAGGCGGGGTCCACGCCCCTGACGAATTCGTCCGTGGCCTGCCGCAGGGCGGCTTCCCACTCGGCGCGGGCCTCGGGGGTCATCTTCACCAGGATGGTGTCCGGATTTTCATCCCACCACTTGAGGATGCGCTGCTCCTCGTCCTCGAAATACTGGTGCACGTCCGTGGCCGCGATGACGAATTCCAGGGCCTTGCGTTCGCTTTCGGGCAGGGAATCCCACCACTTGCGGTTCACCACCAGAGCCTGCGGGCAGAAGCCCAAGGGCACGGGAAGCATGTACCTGGTCTGGCGGGGCAGATCATAATAGGTGTAGCCGAAGATATCGTTGGTCAGACCCTCGATCATGTTGGTCTGCAGGGCGGAAACCACCTCGGTATACGGCAGGGCCACGCCCACCAGGCCGAGGGCCTTGAAGGCATTGGCGTAGGACTGCTGGCCGGAATAGCGGATCTTCTGATTCTTCATGGCCGCCAGAGAGTCCGCCGGGCCGTTCTTGGTCCAGATCCAGAAGTGGCCGATGGAATTGGTCCACTTGAGAATCCTGAAGCCCTTGGTTTCAGCCAGGCTTTCCTGCTTGGCCTTCCAGGCCGGGGTGTCCATGGCCCGCAGGAAGTGGGCCATGTCCTTGAAGACGCCCGGCGCGGTGATCACCCGCCAGTCCGGGTCGAACTGTTCAATGAACTGGGGCAGGGTGTAGGTGAACTGCCCCGCGCCCGTGGCCACGGCGTTGATCGCGTCGGCCGGGGACTTCACCACGTCGCCCACCCAGCGCATCTTGTATTTGCCGCGCAGGGCGGGATGGTTCTGCATATTGAAATCAAGCGCGCCGTAGTAGATGCCCACGGCCTGCCCTTCGGCATAGGAAGAGGCGGAGCTGTAGGGCTCGGGAAAAAGCAGTTTCACCTCCTTGGCCGCGGCCGAGGCCGGGCGGGCGGATCCACACAGGGTCAGGGCGCACAGCGCCAGCATGCAGGCCATGGTTTGCAACAACTTCATCGCACTCTCTCCTTGATATGGTCACTGCCGGTTATGGGGACTCCGCCCCGTGAAGCACATCGGTATCACTTGGAAAGGAGACTGCCGGGCAGGGCCGGAATGGTTGTGGATTGCGGTTCATGACAGGGCGCATTATGGGTTTTGTTATTTTTAAAGCAAAACAATTCATTTATTGTGAATAATAGGCCAAGCCAAACCGGGTGTCAAGCCAGCTTCCCGGCCCGTTTCCTTCTCGCGCGGGAAAATGCGGTTTTTTTGCGAAAACTTTCTCAAAGCCTTGCCTTTCAGGCGCGAGAAGCCTTCCCAATGCGCGCCCCCTCCTTGACGTATCTCCCGCCCTGAGCTAACTTTGCCGCAATCTAAGTGTTTGTCCCCCGCTGGAGGGCGGGGGCCGGAGGTGACCCGCGCGCTTGCCGCGCCGGGAATTGGGGTAATGTCTGTATGCAAAAGGACAAGCACATGAGGAATGGCACAACACTGCTTCTGCTGGCGGCTATGGCCCTGGCTGGCGCGGCGTGTCTGACGTCCTGGGGGGCGGGGTCTGCGTCCGCGGCTTCCCTGGAACCCACGGACAGCGGCGCGCCGTCGGCCATGGTCATCTTTCCGGTCGGCGAAAAGCCCAATCCCAAGGGCGCGGCCATGAAACCCGTGGTTTTCAACCATCTCGTCCATGAGAAAAAAGTCGAAAACTGCGAGTCCTGTCACCACACGGGCGATACCGTGGCCTGTACCACCTGTCATACGGTGGAAGGCAAAGCCGAGGGCAACTTCATCACCCTTGAGCGGGCCATGCACGCCCCCAAGATCGCCAAGCGCGCCAAGGGCAACACGCCCCAAAGCTGTGTGAGCTGTCACGAGCAGCAGCTCAAGCGGCGTGAATGCGCCGGCTGTCACGTGCTGGTCAAGCCCGTGCGCAACGACGCCTGGTGCGCCGTCTGCCATACGGTGGCTCCGTCCATGACCAAGGAGCAGATGCAGCAGGGCATCGCCGGGGATCTGCCCGCCGAACAGAACGAGGAACTGGCCGCCGAAACCGTGCTGGCCAAGAAGCCCGTGCCCTATCTCTCGCCCATGATGGCCCCCTACAAAGTGGTCATCGACGCCCTGGCCAAAAAATACGAGCCCAGCGTCTTTACCCACCGTCGCCATGTGAACTCGCTCATGGAGCGCATTAAGGACGACAAGCTGGCCCAGGCCTTCCACACCAAGCCGGAAACGCTCTGCTCCGCCTGTCACCACAACAGCCCGCTGTCGGCCACGCCGCCCAAGTGCAGCAGCTGCCACACCACGAGCATTGATCCCAAGAATCCGGACCGTCCCCGGCTCAAGGCCGCCTATCATCTGCAGTGCATGGGTTGCCACAAGGCCATGAAGGTGGGCCGTCCGAAAAATACCGACTGCACCACCTGCCATAAGCAACGCGCCCCGCAGCGCGCCGACTAGTACGGAGAAACGCATATGAATCGCAGAAAATTCCTGACCATTCTGGGCAGCGCGGGCGTGGTTTCGGCATTGGGCACGGCGAAGGTGGCCGAAGCCAGCGTGCACACCTTCCCCTACTATGACGACAGCTACGGGGTGCTGCACGACACCACCCGCTGCATCGGCTGCCGCCGCTGCGAAGCGGCCTGCAACGAGGTGAACCACCTGCGCAAGCCGGCCAAACCGTTCAGCGACCTTTCGGTTACCGACACCCGCCGCCGCACCTCGGCTTACGAGTGGACCGTGGTCAACAAATACGAGATGAACGGCAAGCCGGTGTTCCGCAAACTGCAGTGCTTCCACTGCAACGACCCGGCCTGCGCCTCGGCCTGCTTCGCCAAGTGCTTCCAGAAACTGCCCGACGGCACCGTGGCCTACGACGGCTCGCAGTGCGTGGGCTGCCGCTACTGCATGGTGGCCTGTCCCTTCTATGTGCCCGGCTTCCAGTATGACGAGGCCTTTGACCCGCTGGTGCAGAAGTGCACCTTCTGCGAGCCCCGCCTCAAAGAAGGCAAACTGCCCGGCTGCGTGGAAGCCTGTCCCGTGGACGCGCTGACCTTCGGCAGGCGCAGCGACCTGATCAAGGTGGCCCGCGCCCGCATCGCGGACAATCCCGGCAAGTACGTCAACTACATCTACGGCGAATTCGACGCCGGCGGCACCGCCTGGATGGTGCTGGCCCCGGCCGCCGAGGGAGCGCCCGTGCCGCCGGATGACCCGACACTGGCCAGCCCGGATCTGAAACAGCTCGGTCTGGACACCCACCTGGGCAACCGGCCCATGGGCGAACTGACCTACGGGGCGCTGGGCGCCGTGCCCATGATCGTGGCTTTCTGGCCCGTGCTCTTCGGCGGGGCCTACGCCATGACCAAGCGCCGTGAGGCCATGAGCAAGCTGGAACAGGACAAAATGGCGAAGGAGGCCAAGGAAGACGTGGCCGCCGCCGTGGACGCCGCCGTGCGCAAGATTGAGGAAACCGAAGGCGAAGGCGCGGCCGAGCGTGCCCGCCGGGCCATGACCGAGGCCCTGAAGGCTCGGGAAGCCGAGGCGGCGTGCTCCAAGCACGGGGAGGATAAGTAGATGGAAAACCACAGCATCGTCATTCCCACCAAGGACAAACTGTTCAATCTTGATCCGCTGCTGCGGCGGACTCCGGGCAATATCCTGACGTGGATCATCCTCACTGTGGGCCTGATCATCACCATCATCCGCTTCACCCAGGGCATCGGCTCGGTGACCAACCTGGACGACAACCAGCCCTGGGGCCTGTGGATCGGCTTTGACCTGCTCTGCGGCGTGTGCCTGGCCGCCGGCGGCTACTTCACCACCGTGGCCTGCTACGTCATGGGCATGAAGCATTTCCACTCGGCGGTGCGCCCGGCCGTGACCACGGCCTTCCTGGGCTACGCCTTTGTGGTGGTGGCCCTGCTGTACGACCTGGGCCATCCGTTGCGTCTGCCCTACATGTTCTTCTTCCCCGGCACCACCTCCGTGCTCTTTGAAGTGGGCCTGTGCGTGGCCACCTACGTCACGGTGCTCTTCATCGAATTCTCCGTGGCGCCCATGGAATGGCTGGCCCAGAAGTTCCCCTGGCTGATCAAGTGGCGCAAGCTGGTCATCCGCTGCACCATCCTGCTGACCATCTTCGGCGTGACCCTCTCCACCCTGCACCAGTCCTCACTGGGCTCGCTCTACCTCATCGCGCCTGAAAAGCTGCATCCGCTCTGGTACTCGCCCTTCATGCCCATGTTCTTCTTTGTCAGCTCCATGGCGGCCGGCGCCTCTATGGTCATCTTTGAGGGCATGTTCGCGCACAAGGGCGTGCACCAATACATGGACGCCACCCACCTGCGCGAGGCCGACGGCGTGGTGCTGAGCTTCTCGCGGGCCGCGTCCTTCATCCTCTTCGCCTACTTCATGCTCAAGCTCATCGACATGCTGGTGCAGGCCAATCTTCCCTATCTCTTCACGGGATACGGGGTCTGGTGGCTGGTGGAGATGCTCTTCTTCGTGCTGATGCCCGCCCTGCTCTACGCCAAGGGCGCGCGCGACGGCAACGTCAGCCTCTGCCGCTTCGCCTCGGCCAATGCGATCATCGGCATCGTGCTCAACCGCTTCAATGTCTCCATGATCGCCTTCAACTACAACCTGCCTCCGGCGGAACGGTACTTCCCGAGCATCTGGGAAATCTGCATCTCCATCTTCGTGGTGACCATGATCGTGACCGCATACCGCTTTATCGTCTACAATATGCCCGTGCTCTACGAACATCCCGACTTCAAGGATGCCCACTAGACACAAGGAGAAGACCATGGAATTCCATACCTTTTATGACTACTTCCTGTACACCAAGAGTTGGGCTTACGTCATGATGTTCGTCGTGCTGCCTCTCTACGTGCTGTACTGGAACTTCGTGCTCTTCCCGGACAAGAAGAAAGGCAACAACAGTCCCAAGTAGCAGGGCGCAAGCAAGGCGGGGCCGCAAGGCCCCGCCTTTTTTCATGCCGCGCGTGCCTCGCGGGCGCGCCTGTCCCGCTGAGGTTCGCCGCCCTTGCTTCGCCATTGCTCCCCTGCTATGCTGATATTTCTCCCGGCCCGACATCTTTCCGGCGGCGCGCCCGACGCGTCTTGCCGTTACGCCATGAATGCTTATTCTTCAGTGCAGTGAGGTCCCCGCCATGTGTCTAGCCATTCCCGCCCAGATTGTGGAACTTCAGGAAGAAGGCATGGCCCGCGTGCGCGTGGGCGAAAGCCAGACCTTTCTGACCGCTTCCGTCATGCTTTTGCCTGAACCGCCGCAGATCGGCGATTATGTCATTCTCCACGCCGGGTTCGCCCTGCATACCATGACGCCCCAGGAGGCCCAGGACAGTCTCGCGGCCCTGCGTGAGCTGGCCGAAGCCATGGAGGGCACGCCGGCCCCGTTCTAGCCCGGATTAACGTTGGGAATTATCATTCTCAACGTTGGCGCTGCCTTCAGCCTATCTCTGCTGTCGTCATCCGTAAGGCGGCATAGCCGCCAACGGCTGACGCTCGTGGCTGACGTCAGCTCTCGCAGCCGCCGGAGTAATTTCAAAGTGAAATTGCTCCGAGACCGCCTCTCCGCGCAATGTATGCCGACAAGTCCACGCCCAAGAAGGCCGCAGAAAAGCGGCCTTCTTGACTTTAGGGCGCTCTTTGCCCACACTAGAGCGATTTTTCTTTCGCCCGCATCCTCTTCTGCCCTCGGGCCGGGCACAGCCGCTGGGAGCCAGCATGAGTGACTACAAAAAAACCCTGAATCTTCCGCAAACCGCCTTTCCCATGAAGGCCAATCTGGCCCAGCGCGAGCCGGAAACCCTCAAGAAGTGGGACCAGATCAACGCCCGCGAAGCCATGGTCGAGGCTTCGGGCAGCCGTGGCGCCTATGTGCTGCACGACGGGCCGCCCTATGCCAACGGGCACATTCACATGGGCACGGCGCTGAACAAGATTCTCAAGGACATTGTGGTCAAATCCCGCAACATGCAGGGCTACGCCTCCCGCTATGTGCCGGGCTGGGATTGCCACGGCCTGCCCATCGAGCACAAGGTGGAGCAGGAACTCAAGGAAAAGAAAAAGACCCTGCCCGCCCATGTGGTGCGCAAGCTCTGCCGCGACTACGCGGCCAAGTGGATCGACGTGCAGCGCAAGGAATTCAAGCGGCTGGGCGTGCTCGGGGACTGGGACGATCCCTATATGAGCATGAAGCCCGCCTATGAGGCCACCACGGCGCGCGAACTGGCCGATTTTGTGGAAAAGGGCAGCGTGATCCGCGCCAAGAAGCCCATCTACTGGTGCTGCTCCTGCCATACGGCTCTGGCCGAAGCCGAGGTGGAATACTACGACCACACTTCCCCCTCCATCTACGTGCGTTTTCCCCTGCCCGACGCGGGGCTGAGCAAGGTCTTCCCGCAGGCTGATCCTTCCCGCGCCTATGTGGTCATCTGGACCACCACGCCCTGGACCCTGCCGGACAATATGGCCGTCTGCCTGCATCCGGAATTCACTTACGTGCTGGTGGAGGCCGGGGGCAGCCAGTATCTGCTGGCCGAGGAACGCCTCGCGCCCTGCGCCGCCCTGTTCGGCTGGAACGATCCCAAAATTCTGGGCCGGGCCACGGGCGCGCAGCTCGAAGGCCTGGTGGCCCGCCATCCCTTCTACGACCGCCCCTCGCCCCTGACCCTGGGCCTGCACGTGACCCTGGACACGGGTACCGGCTGCGTGCATACCGCGCCGGGCCACGGCCGTGAGGACTACGAAGTGGGCCTCAAGTACGGCCTGGACATTTATTCTCCCCTGGACGACGCGGGCCGTTTTCTGCCCACAGTGGAATTTTTCGCCGGGCTCACAGTCACCGAAGCCAACCCCAAGGTCATTGAAAAGCTCAAGGAAAAGGGCGCGCTGCTCCAGGAAGGCAAGATTCAGCACTCCTATCCGCACTGCTGGCGCTGTAAAAATCCGGTAATCTTCCGGGCCACCACCCAGTGGTTCATCAGCATGGAGAAAAACGACCTGCGCAAGCGGGCTCTGGAGAGCATCGACAAGGACGTGCAGTGGATTCCGGCCTGGGGCCGTGACCGCATCTACAATATGATCGAATCCCGGCCGGACTGGTGCATTTCGCGCCAGCGCCAGTGGGGCGTGCCGATCCTGGCCCTGCGTTGCGAGGACTGCGGCGAGGCCTGGAACGATCCCGCCTGGATGCGCGACATCAGCGACCGCTTCGCCAAGCACCCCACGGGCTGCGACTACTGGTACGAGGCGGACCTGAGCGAGATTGTGCCCGACGGCCTGAAGTGCCCGCACTGCGGCGGCAGCCACTGGACAAAAGAAAGCGACATTCTGGACGTCTGGTTCGACTCCGGCACCAGCTTCGCGGCCGTGCTGGAAGCGCGGCCAGAGCTCTCCTACCCGGCGGACCTCTACCTGGAAGGCTCGGACCAGCATCGCGGCTGGTTCCACAGCTCTCTGCTGGTGTCCGAGGGCACGCGCGGGCGGCCCCCCTACCGCTCGGTGCTGACCCACGGCTACGTGGTGGACGGCGAAGGCCGCAAGATGTCCAAATCCATCGGCAATGTCATCGCCCCGCAGGAACTCATCGAGAAGTTCGGGGCCGAGATCGTGCGCCTCTGGGTTTCCTCGGTGGAATACCGCGAAGACATCCGCATTTCGGACCAGATCCTGGGCCGTCTGGTGGACGCCTACCGCCGCATCCGCAACACCTGCCGTTTCATCCTGGGCAACATCGACGGCCTGAACCAAGCGGACCTGCTGCCCCTGGAGCAATTGCTGCCCCTGGACCGCTTTGCCCTGGACGTGGCCGCACGCATGCACGAACGCGTACAGCAGGCCTACACGGACTTTGAATTCCACAAGGTCTACCACAGCCTGCACAATTACTGCGTCACGGATCTCTCCTCCGTCTATCTGGATATCCTCAAGGACCGCCTCTACGCCTCGGGCGCGACCAGCCGGGAACGCCGCTCGGCCCAGACGGTCCTGTGGCACATTCTGCGTCTGCTGCTGCGCGACATGGCCCCGGTGCTCTCCTTCACAGCCGAGGAAATCTTCAGCCACCTTCCGGCGGACCTGCGCGGGCCCGAGCCCACGGTCTTCGCCCTGCAGGCCGTGTCCGGCGAGGAATTTCTGCTGCCCGAAGGCCGGCGCGACGACTGGAACGTGCTGCTGGCCGTGCGCGGCGCGGTGACCAGGGCCATTGAACCCCTGCGCCGCGACGGCGTGGTGGGCCATTCCCTGGATACGCGGGTCACGCTCTACCTGGCCGACGAGTTGCGCGAGCGCCTGGAAAGCCTGAACACGGACCTGCGCGCGGTCTGCATCGTCTCCCAGTTGGAACTGGCCCCCCTGGCCGAGGCTCCGAAAGATGCCTACAGTGACAGCGAAGTGTCCGGCCTGGCCATCGGCGTGGAAAAGGCCCACGGCGAAAAGTGCGAGCGCTGCTGGATTTACAGCACGGAACTGGGCACGGACCCGGCCCATCCCACGCTCTGCCCGCGTTGCGCGGCGGTGCTCAAAAACCTTCCCCTCGGGGAGCGGGAAGGACGCGCGGCCGAATGAGACGGCGCTATCTGATTTTGGGCGGCCTGGCCGCGCTGGCCTTTGTGCTGGACCAGCTCAGCAAATGGTGGGTCATGACCGCCATTCCCGAGCACCGGCCCGTGGTGGTGATCCCCGGTTTCTTCGACCTGATCAACATCCGCAACCGGGGCGCGGCCTTCGGTTTTCTGAACCGCTCGGACATTGAATGGCAGTTCTGGCTCTTTCTGGCGGCCACCGTGGTGGCGGCCTGGGCCATCATCGCCCTGGTGCGCGGCTCACACCATCAACCCTGGCTCTTCGCCGGGCTGGGCCTGGTGCTGGGCGGTGCTCTGGGCAACCTGGCGGACCGCCTGCGCTTCCGGGCCGTGGTGGATTTTCTGGATTTCTACTGGGGCGACTGGCACTGGCCCGCCTTCAATGTGGCGGATATGGCCATCTGTATCGGCGCCTTTCTGGCCTGTCTGGTCATCTGGCGCAAATCGCCGGAAAACGCGCGGGACGGCGCGTCCGACCGCGACACGTCCGGCACGGGGAGAAAAGCATGACCTTTGCCTGGTGGCATCCGCTGGTAGCCTTGATTCCCATGCTTCCCAGCTTCTGGAGCATCTGGCACATCTGGAGTCATGAGTTCGAGACGCCCCAGCAACGTGCGCTCTGGCTGGTGCTGGTGGTCTTTCTGCCGGTACTGGGCGGCATCATCTACATATTTACGGGCCGCACCAAGGCCTGTGGAAAAATTCAACGCTGAAACGAGGCTATCATGAACAGATCCCGTTCTTCCCATCTCCTGCTCCTGGGCTGCGCCAGTCTGTTGCTGGGCGCCTGCGTGCAGAGCGGCTCCGGCGGCGGCAGCACCCTGAATCTGGAACAGCAGGTGCAGCAGCACGACATGCAGCTCAGACAATTGCAGCCCGCCCAGGCCGACGCCTGGAACCAGCTCCAGGCCATGCGGCAGGAGTTGAACACCCTCAAGGGCCAGATGGATGATCTGCAGAATGTGGGCGGCGCGCGCGCCCTGGTGGAGCGCGTCAATCGCCATGATGCGGCCCTGCGCCAGGTGGAGAGCAGCATGGCCCTGAATCTCAATCTGGGCGATCCCCTGCCGTCCACGCCCGTGTCGGCGGCTGCGCCGACGACTCCGGCCGTGCCCATGACCGGGACCGCGAACACGCCGTCGTACGGCCAGCCCGAAGCAACCTACGGCCAACCGGCCCAGGGCGGCATGCCCGCGGGCAGTCCCGGCTACACGGCGGCCGTGCCCGCAGGCACACAGCCCTATCAGGGCCAGCAGGCGGCCCAGCCCGCCCAGGCTCCTAACGCCAGCACCTGGGGCCAGCCCTCGCCCCAGCCCGTGGTGCAGGCCCCGCAGAAGGACATTTCCCTGGCCCTCTTCGACGCGGGCGTCAATGCCTTCAACGCCCGCAAGTACGAGGAAGCCCAGCGCTCCTTCACGGACTTTCTGAAAAATTACAAGGACCACAACCTGGCCCCGGAAGCCCAGTACTACCTGGCGGAGTGCTACTTCCAGCGCAATCAGTTCGCGGACGCGGCCTTGGCCTATGATACGGTGATCAAAAAATATCCCAAGTCCACGCGCACGCCCGGCGCCTATCTGAAGCAGGGCATCAGCTTCAGCAAAATCAACCAGGGGGCCGCGGCCAAAGCCCGGATGCAGGAACTGATCAAGAAGTTCCCCAATTCACCGGAAGCCGCCCGCGCCAAGAGCTTTTTGAAGACCAACAAGTAAGCGGTCATTTTCGTCCGGAGCGTGTTTTGCCGCCGGGCCTGTCCCGGCGGCAAAACGTTTCACGGCAGAGAGCGGCTCAGGCATGAAATGTGTGAACCGCTCCGGCAAGGGTTTGCAGCCAACCCCTTGTCATGACAAGTGGTACATACTCTGAGGGGCCCGGCCCCCTACTCGCAACACTCTAACCTTTCGGCAGGGCCGGAAAGGGGAACGGGATGGCGGACCACGCAGATGAGCCGACCGTGTACAGACAGTTGAGCACGGACATGCGCCAGGGACTGAAGGATATTTACCAGCAGATTTCCACGGCTTCCAGCGATCAGGTTTCGCCCGTGCCCGAAACGGACGCCCTGTTCCACGAGGCTTCGGACCAGTTGGGGGAAGTGCTCAAAGCCACGGAAACAGCCACCATGAGCATCATGGAAATCGTGGAGAAGCATCTGGATCTCCAAGCCGAAAGCGCGGAACTGCTGGCCGCCGTGCGGGAAGGCACGGCCACGGAAAGCCAGAAGGCCCGCCTTGCCGAGATCAACAGCCAATTGGGCGATGATCTCACCAGCCTGCTGACCACCCTGAGTTTTCAGGACATCACGGGCCAGCGGATCAAACGGGTGGTGGCGGCTCTGAACAAGATTGAAAACAGCGTGGTGGAGCTCTATGTCTCTTCCGGCCTGATCATGGACGGCGCGGAAAAAGACCCGGCCAAGAACGCCCAGGCCCTGAAAGAAGAAGCCAGCAAGGCTGTGGAGGATTTCCGCCAGAACCGCAAGGTCGTTTCCTCGCTCAACGGTCCCAAGAAAGGCGTCTCTCAGGGGGCCATCGACGATATGCTGGCCCAGTTGGGCATGTAGTGTCTAATTTAAAAAATCAGGCACACAAAACCCAGGGGGTCTTGCGGCGGTGCAGCCGCCGCAACTCAGCGAAAAACCACGTTTTTCTCTGACGATCCTCCGAAAATTGAGAGCATAACTATCCTCAAATTTTTTGCAATCAGAGTAGTCCCGGATTCCGGCATTTGAAAAGCAAACAGCCCGCCGATGGTTTTCACCACGGCGGGCTGTTGTTTTACAGGGCTGTTATTCTTCAAAGTCTGTTGGCCACTACGAGAAATTTTGTTCTCTGCCAAGGAAGGAAGACTTTTTATGGAAGGAGTGTACTCTTGTGGTACTCGACCGGAATAAAAAGTCTTTCTGACGCAGGCAGAGGGCGAAAGGGCCGTAGTGCCAACAGACTTAGGCCAGAACCGTCTTGCCCAACTCCAAGGCCTTAAGATTGGACTCCTGCAGCTTAGCGGGCAGAAACTTCTTGATGGCCGCTTCCAAGGCGTCCACGCCGAAAGGCAGCACGCCGGAGGCGCAGACCGCGCTCAGCAGCACGGTATTGCCGCTCTGGGCCGAACCGGCCCGGAGTCCCAGCTCGCGGCAGGGAATGAAGCGGCATTGCCCGGCCACCAGCCGGGTCTGTTCCTCAATATAGGCCATGTCAGGATAGCTGGCCTGTCCCAGGGAGACGCTGACCGGCGGCAGGGGATCGCTGCTGGAAAACACCGTGCCGCCGGGCCGCAGATAGGGCAGGCCGCGCAGGGTTTCCAGAGGTTCAAAGCCCAGCAGCACATCGGCCTCCCCGAAGTCCAGTTTGGGCGAACGCCAGCCGCCCAGCAACAGCACGGATTCCACCACGCCGCCGCGCTGGGCCATGCCGTGCACTTCCCCGGCCACCACGTCCAGACCGGCCTGCAGAGCCGTACGCGCCAGCAGGGTAGTCGCCGTCAACGTGCCCTGGCCGCCCACGCCGGTGAAATAAATCCGCATCCGTTTTTGCTTGTCGTGTGCTTTCATTGTTTCACCACTCAGCGCTTTTTGGCTTTAAAGGCCGTGGGAGCGATCTGCAGGCAGATCATGCAGCCGGAACACAGGGTTTCATCCACCGCCAGATTGTCGCCCTGGCGATAAAAGGCCGGACAGGCCAGCTGCTCCAGGCAGCGCAAGGCTTCCTCGCCCTGCTGCACCACCTGGGCCACCTGGGGCTGCCCTTTCTTGAGGCGACGACGAGCATAGAGCACGCACGGCTCCTCGGCGATGAGCACCCGCACCCCGGACTTGCCCTTCATTTCCTCCAGGGCCTTGGTCACGGCCTTGAGATTGAAGGCCTTTACCTTGACGCATTCGGTCACGCCCAGGCCGCGCACCACGGCTTCCATATCCATATGCACGCTCATGTCGCCGAGCATTTCCTGCAACATGCCGGGATTGGGCTGATGGCCGGTCATAGCCGTGGTGCCGTTGTCCAGAACGACCAACAGCAGATCGTGGTGGTTGAAGACCGCATTCGCCAGACCGGTCATGCCGGAGTGGAAAAAGGTGGAGTCGCCGATGAAACCCACCACCGGCTTGCCCGAAGCCCGCGCAAAGCCGCTGCCCGCCGAAATGGACGAGCCCATGCAGACCAGGAAGTCCGCAGTGCGCAGGGGCGGCAGCAGGCCCAACGTGTAGCAGCCGATGTCGCTGGAATAGATGGCTTCGTCCCCGAATACCTGACGCACGGCATAGTACACGGCGCGGTGCGAACAGCCGGGGCAGAGGTTGGGCGGACGGCCCGGCAACTGCGCCTCCACGGGACGCGCGGGCTTGGCCGGACAAGGGCAGTCCAGCCAGGCGGACAGGCGACGCAGCACCAGGGTGGTGGAATATTCCCCCTGGCCGGTCAGATTTTCATTCTTGCCCTCAATGCGCACGTTCAGGCCGCGCCGCTGGGCCAGGGCGCGCACGTCCTGTTCCAGCAGGTCCGCGCCTTCCTCCAGCACCAGCACCCGGTCGCATTTCTGGAGGAACGCGACGATCATTTCGCTGGGCAGGGGCCAGGTCATGCCCAGTTCCAGCACGCGCACGCGGTCTTCCCAACCGCCGCTGGCCAAGGCGTCGGCCAGGTAATTGCGGGCCACGCCGCTGGCGATGATCCCTAGGCGGGTCTGTCCGGCGGGTTCGCGCTCCACGTTGAAGCGGCTGCCCTCGGCGATCTGGCGGGCCTTTTCCAGGTTGGCGTCCAGAGCCAGATGACGGCGGCAGGCCACGGCGGGCACCGGCACAAAGCGTCCCGGCTCGCGCTTGAAGGCCACCTTGGGCTGGGGCGCGGGCAGATCGTCAAAATCCACGGGCCCGCGCATATGGCTGACCCTGGTGGTGGTGCGCAGCATGACCGGCTGTTGCAGTTCGCGGGCCAGACGAAAGGCCTCGCGGGTCATTTCCTTGGCTTCCTGAGCCGAAACGGGCTCAAAACAGGGCAGAGAGGCGAAACGGGCGTAATGGCGGTTGTCCTGCTCGTTCTGGCTGGAATGGCAGCCGGGGTCGTCGGCCGTGAGCACCACCAGACCGCCGGGCAGGCCGATATAGGCCGAGGTAAACAGGGGATCGGCGGCCACGTTGAGGCCCACATGCTTCATGGCCACCAGGCTCATGGCGCCGCCCAGGGCACCGCCGGCGGCCACTTCCATGGCGACCTTCTCGTTAATGGAGTATTCCAGCCGGTAGCGGCCCTCACCGCCCAAGCGGAGGAAGGTGTCGGCCACTTCCGAGGACGGCGTGCCCGGATAACAGGAAACCATGTGCACGCCCGCTTCCAGAGCGCCGCGCACGATAGCTTCATTGCCCAATAACAGATGGCGCTCCCCACGGGCGCCGCGCAACAGCGGATCGTTGCTCATGCTTCCTCCAGACCCTGCGCGCGTGCCGCGCGGGCCGCAAGTGGATACCCCCAGCCGGACTTTTCCGCCCCGGCTTCGCCGGGCGCGGTCGGCGTCCGGCACGCATTACGGCGTATTCGGTCTAATTTGGAAAATCAGACACTAGTTCTGAACCGGCTTTTCAGGCGCGCTCCCGGCGGCGGGAACAAGCGCCTCGGCCCGGACGCGGAAATACTCCCCGTCAAGACCGTTCACTTCCTGAGCCAGGGCCTGGTAGGTCTTGGCAGCCAGATCCTTCTCCCCCGCCCTGGCGGCGGCTTCGGCCAGCATCTGGCGCAGCTGGACGGAACGGTTTTCACCCGGCAGGCGCGCTTCCAGGCCCTGCAGCAAGGTCAGGGCCTCGGCGTTCTTGCCCGCCTTGAGCAGGCTTCCGGCCTCGCCCAGGGCGGCGGCCAGACCCAGCGCGCCGTCGGCGTCCAGCTTGGCGGCTTTGGCGTAAACCTCGGCGGCAACAGCGGCGTCCCCGCTCTCCAGGGCGCTCTGGGCCCAGGCCAGCAGCACGGAAAGGCGCACGTCGGACGGGGCCTTGTCGGCCAGGGCGGCCAGGGCCTTGAGGCGTTCCTGCCCCTGCATGGTCATGCTGACGCGCGCCAGTTCCTGCCGCGCGTCCTCGTTCTTGCCGCCGCTGTACCAGCGCCAGATGCCCGTGCCTGCCAGGACCAGCAGAAAGAGGATCACCACACCGGCGATAATGCCCGCATGGCGCAGCATGAACTGCAGGAGGGGCGCGCTTTCGGAACTGACTTCAGCCTGCAGATCGCGAAACAGGGGCGAAGTCTCCTCGCCTTGATTCTTTTGCGGATTCATGTATCAAAAACTCCTTAGGGAGACGGAACTGCCCAAAGCCGGAAGCCCGCGACGCGGGCAGGCTGTTCCTGACGGAACTATTTACATAGGCCAAAGCCAGCCTCCCTGTCAAAATAAATATCCCCGCCGCTCACGGCGGCGCAAAGGAGCAGCCATGACGCCTGCGGAAGAAATGGAACGCTTGGCCGCGCGGGCCCGTGAAGCGGCCCGGGCCATGAGCCGTGCCCACGCCGAAATCAAGACGCGGGCCCTGATCGGACTGGCGGACCAGCTGGCCGCGCGGGAAGAGGAAATCCTGACCGCCAACCGCAAGGATCTGGACGCGGCCCGCGCCGCGGGCCTGGATGCTCCGCGTCTGGACCGCCTGACACTGACCCCGGCCATCATGGCCGAGATGCGCGCGGCCTGCCTGCATGTGGCCCAGCTGCCCGATCCCGTGGGCGTCACGGAACAGCAATGGCAACAGCCCAACGGCCTGCTGGTGGGACGCATGCGCATCCCCCTCGGGGTCATTGCCATGATTTACGAGGCACGGCCCAATGTGACCATCGACGCGGCCATCCTCTGCATCAAGGCGGGCAACGCGGTGATTCTGCGCGGCGGCAGCGAGGCCCTGCATTCCAACACGGCGCTGGCCGGGCTGCTGCAAACGGCCCTGTCCGACGCGGGTCTGCCGCCCCAGGCCGCGCAGCTGGTGGGCATCACGGACCATGCGGCGGTGACGGCCCTGTGCAAGCTGGACCGGTACATCGACGTCATCATCCCGCGCGGCGGCGAAGGCCTGGTGCGCGCCGTCACCGAAGCGGCCACCATGCCGGTGCTCAAGCACTTCAAGGGCGTCTGCCACGCCTTTATCGACGCGGATGCGGATCAGGATCAGGCCCTGGAGATCGTCTTCAACGCCAAGGTGCAGCGGCCCGGCGTGTGCAACGCCCTGGAATGCCTGCTGGTGCATAAGGACGCGGCAACGAACTTTCTGCCGCTGGCGGCCGCGAAACTGGGCGCCGCCGGGGTGGAATTCCGGGCCTCCCCGGAAGCCCTGCCCCTGCTCGGCCCCGGTGCCGTGCTTCTGCAGCCCGAGGATCTCGGCCAGGAGTTCCACGCCCTGATCCTGGCCGTGCTCGTGGTGGACGATCTGGACGCGGCCCTGGACCACATCGCCCGTTACGGCTCCAATCACACCGAAATCATCTGCACCCGCGACTACGGCCACGCCATGCGTTTTCTGCGCGAGGCCGACGCCTCCATGGTGGCGGTCAACGCCTCCAGCCGTTTTAACGACGGCGGCCAACTGGGCCTGGGCGCGGAAATCGGCATTTCCACCTCCAAGCTGCACGCCTACGGCCCCATGGGCGTGCAGGAGCTGACCACCACCAAATTCGTGGTGCTGGGCCAGGGGCAGGTACGGCAGTAAATGACGGCGCACGGCGTCCGGCGTCCGGGCCGGGCCATTCTGGGCGGCAGTTTCAATCCGCCGCACGTGGGTCATCTGCGTCTGGCCGTGGAGGCGCGCGAGGCACTGGGCGACCTGGTGCGGGGTGTGGATATGGTGCCCTGCGCCCAGCCGCCGCACAAGAAAACCGGGCACCTGCTGCCCTTTGAGCTGCGCGCCGCCATGCTGGAGGCGGCCCTGGCCCCCCTGCCCTGGCTGCGCTGCAACCGTCTGGAAGCCCTGCGGGACGGCCCCTCCTACACCTGGGACACCTTGCAGGCCTATCGCGCGGCGGAGCCGGACACGGACTTCTATTTTCTGCTGGGCAGCCCGGATTTCGCCCTGCTGCCCACCTGGCACCAGGGCCTGGAACTGCCCCGGCTCTGCCACTTCGTGGTGGTGCCGCGCGGCGATCTCACTGCCGAGGAATTCACGGACATGACCAGCGCCCTCTGGCCCGAGGCCCGCGAACACCCGCCTGTTCTGCCCGGAGGCCGCTGCATGGCCCTGCCCGGCGGCGGGCTGGCGCATTTTCTGCCGCTGCCCTGGCTGGCCGTAAGCGCCTCGCGCATCCGCGAACTCTGGCTGGCCGGACGCAGTGTGGATTATCTGGTGCCGAGAGCCGCGCTGAATCTTTTGCAGTCCCACCGGCAGGCCATCGCGGCGCATTGGCAGGAGGCAAAATAGCCATGCTCACCGTCGCCCCCAAGGAAGTGCGTGAAAACATCGCCCGCGCCAACGGCTATCTGCGCCGCAACGAAGTGAAGCGCGCCCTGGCCTCCATGAGCGCGGCCCTGCGCCAATACGCGGGCCTGCAGCTGACGCGCGCGGCCAGGGCGGAGCTGGACATCCAGATCAGCGAATTTCTGAGCGCCCTGGTCCATCATCAGAGCATGCAGCCTCTGCTCGACCCGGCCCAGAGCGGCATCCCCCGCGAGATTTTCTATCATCAGGGCAAGGAAAGCGCCCTGGCCACCGTGCTGGACGGCCTGGCCAAAATTTTGCGGGAAGAGGCGGAGAGTTCCATCCGGCAGGAAGCCGAAGCGCGCCTGGAACGCAAAAAAAATCTGATCCGGACCGGCGTGCAACTGATACGCGAAGGCCAGCCCGCCAAGGGACGCGCTTTTCTGAAACGCGTGGCCGAGGAATTCAGCGACGAGGAAGGCATCCGCATCCAGTTGGGCCAGATTTTCACCGCCGCCGGACAATATACGGAAGCCGCCGAAATGTATGAGGAAGCCATGCAGGCTCAACCCCGTGAAGCGGCGGCCTACACCGGAGCCGTGGCCGCCTGGCTGAAACTGCGCGAATTCGAAAAGGCCGAAAATATCTACAAGGCCATTCTGCGCACTTTCGGCGGCCATCCCTCCACCTTCGGCAAAATGGCAAAAATGTATTTGGAGTGGCATCGGCGCGCCCAGGCCGAGGATACGGCCCTGCGCGCCCTGCAGGCCGATCCGCGGCAGGCCGATGCCCTGGAAGTCATGGCGGTGCTGGACAAAAAGTAATCATGCGGACGCGGACGGGGTGTTCGGCGCCGCAATCGTACAGAAGCCATAAGCATACGCTTTTCCTCAGACGCGGTGCAGCCACGCCGGACGGCATCGGGTATCCGGCGAAAAAAGCCCGTGTGGCGTTGCCTTTCACGCGAAAGTACGCTAGAAGGTTTCTCCGATTCCGCTGTGGCAATTTGTCCGGCGCGACTCCGCCATACGACGCGGAGGGGTAGCGAAGCGGCCGTAACGCGCTCGACTCGAAATCGAGTTATCGGTTAATAGCCGGTACGTGGGTTCGAATCCCACCCCCTCCGCCATATGATGATTCACGGAACTCCGAATTCGTCCGCTAAGCATTGACAGCAGCCGAATTCGGAGTTTTCTTTGTCCGACGATGTCCGGTCAAAATCGCTCATAGCCGAGCGAAAACCGGACACCGCACCGGACATTTTTTATTTTGGCGCTTCCGATGTCCAAAAAATGTCCGGTCAAAGGAGGAAACGCCCATGGCTCTAAGCGATATGGCTATAAAAAAAGCCAAACCCCGTGAGAAAATTTATACCCTCAAAGATGCCGACGGGCTTTATCTGGAAATAAAGCCTTCTGGCAAAAAGTATTGGCGTCTCCGCTACTGGATAGACTCCAAAGAAAACCGTCTCTCCATCGGTGAATATCCCCTCATATCTCTGGCTGAAGCCCGTTCTCGCCGCGATGAAAAGCGGCGTATGATTAAAGACGGTATCGACCCTGTGGCGCAGGTACGCGAACAGAAAGCCGCTGTAGCTCCAGATAAGTTCTTTGAGTCCGTAGCGCGTGAATGGGCGCAGAAAAATGCGAATAAATGGACGGAAGGTCACGCCGAATTGAGCTTGCGGCGTCTGGAGATGAACATTTTCCCTTACATCGGCCAAAAGCCCATTGGGGAAATATCCAGCACCAGAACTTTTAGAATGCCTTCGCCGCGTTGAGGCCAGAGGTGCGCTTGAGGTTACGCGCCGGGTGCGCGGCCTTTGCTCTATGATTTTTCGTTATGCCATTGCCACGGGCAAGGCAGAACGTGACGTTGCCGCCGACCTCATAGGAGCCTGCGCAACCCCCAAAAAACAGCACCGCCCGACCATTACTGACCCGCAGGAAGTTGGCAGACTCATGCAGGCCATTGATGCCTGTTCAGCCTCGGCAGTTGTATATTGCGCCCTGCGGCTGGCCCCTCTGGTTTTTGTACGCCCTGGTGAGCTGCGCAATGCGGAATGGAGCGAGTTCAATCTGGAGGCTGCTGAATGGCGTATTCCAGCCCATAAAACAAAAATGCGTTCTCTGCATATTGTGCCACTCTCTACACAAGCCTTGGACATCCTCAAGGAGCTGCACCCTCTTACAGGTAACGGAGACTTTCTTTTTCCTTCTGTGCGGACGGCATCCCGCCCAATGTCTGACAATACCATTAACGTGGCGTTGCGCCGGATTGGATACGCCAAGGAAGAAATATGTGGGCATGGCTTTAGGGCCATGGCTTCAACCCTGCTCAACGAACTCGGCTGGAACAGGGATGCTATCGAACGCCAGCTTGCCCACGGTGAGCGCAATAAAATTCGAGCGGCATATAATCACGCGGAGTTTTTACCGGAACGCCGCAAAATGATGCAGGCGTGGGCTGACTATCTGGAACAACTCAGAGAAAGGAATTTCATATGCTAAAAATTCACTCTCAAGAAGAATGGGTTCGGACTGGGGATATTATTAGTCTTGCGGATTTGACCCTACGCTGGCCATACTATGCCATATTTTATATTCCGCACATGATTTGTTCCGTGCTCCCGTTGCAAATGTATATTTGGAAAGAAGAAGCGGTTACCCCTGCGGGAGACAAATTCCATCGATTAATGCCGATAGATCGACGGATTAATTATATTGAACTATTTAACATGATGCCTTTTATCGTTTTTTTGCGTGAGCAGATAGAAAAAAATGAACGTATGCACGGAGAACTCCAAGCCTCCACCGGCCTCAAGCCGGGAGAACCAGATCTTTTGCTGGCAACGAGTGAAAATTTGGCTTTGGTTTTGACTAGAATAATATTTGCAGTCTCATACATTCATAGCAACAAAGATGCAGATATTCATCGAGCGTTACTGAACAAAATGAATAATAAAATTGACCCAGAAAATGATGTTTTGACAAAAATTATTGATGGAGATCAATTTTATAAGTCTATCCTTCCATCGGAAAAGATACGACCGACATTCGTAACAGAATTTAAAACTAGGCGATTCTTTACGACTTATGAACTTGCTAAAGAATTTGTAAGAATCTGCCATCCAAAGAATGACGAAGAAATCATAATAGTTGCAATTGAAGTTGATCGCCGCTTTCCAGGTTTAAATAACATGGAATTTGGCCTGCTTTTTTCTGCATCAGATGGCTCAATCCAAGAAGATTCAGTGGGGAAAAATGGCTATCGGTTAAGGAAAAAAATTTACAAATATAAAAAAATACCTTTTGACCACCCTGTCCATTGACAGTCCACCCCCTGGGCAAAGCAACATCGGCCCATGTTCTCCAACATGGGCCGTTTTCATTTCATAGCGGCCCGTAAACAGTAGGAGCCGTTATGGCAAAGGTCGCTTTTTTGTATAGGCAACGACACTACCTGCCTGATGAGGGTTTTGTTCGTTTGTCGCAAATTCTCCAAGTGCTGCCCATTGGCAAAACAAGCTGGTGGGAAGGCGTCAAAAGTGGGCGCTACCCTGCCCCACTCAAATTGGGGCCACGCACAACCGTTTGGCGTGTTGAAGATATCCGGGCGCTAATCAGCAACGTGGAAGGGGGAGATGCGGCATGAATCTTTCACAGTCCCACAACCAATCGAACAATCTTCCACCCCTACGGGCGATAAATATGGAAGACTTCCTCGCCATCACCCTTCCTGAGCGCGATTTTTTGTTACGCCCTGTAATCCCAACCCAAGGCATTGCAATTCTGTTCGCGCCACGCGGTATCGGCAAAACTTTTGCGGCATTGGGCATTGCCCTCGCGGTTGCAGGTGGCTTGTCCATATTCAACTGGCATGCCCCACAAGCCAGAAATGTTCTCTATGTGGACGGTGAAATGCCTGCCATCTCCATGCAGGAACGCCTTGCAGCCCTCTCATTGGGCATGGCGGTCCCTCCTCGCGCCTTGCAAAACCTCTCCATCATAACCCCTGACATGCAACCCCGGTCTATGCCTGATCTCGCAACGACCTATGGGCAACAGGCTCTTGAGCCTTTTCTCTCTGGAGTAAACATGCTCGTTCTGGATAACCTCGCCACGCTTTGCCGCACAGGCAAAGAAAACGAGTCTCAATCTTGGACGCCCATACAAACATGGTTACTGGACTTGCGAAGGCGCGGCATGGCCGTCCTGCTGGTGCATCATGCAGGCAAATCAGGTGACCAGCGCGGCACGTCTGCCCGCGAAGACATTATGGACACCGTAATCAGCCTTAGACGCCCTAAAATATACAACGTGGCAGAAGGAGCGCGATTCGAAGTGCATCTGACCAAAGCGCGGGGCATTGTAGGAGAAGAAGCTCTGCCCTTTGAAGTGCATCTGCGTAGTGAGGATAATCGGCTACTTTGGGATGTAAGCGATCTCGTGAATGTTCAAGCCGAAGAGCTCAAGCGCCTTCTCGCGGAAGGCCTCAGCCTTAGAGATTGTTCTGATGAAATGGGCGTCAGCAAATCTGTTCTGCATCGGCTCAAAAAACGCTTGGAGGGTGAGCAATGACCCGATCCGCAAACCTTCTCCACCATCTGTCCCACTGTCCCACTCTCTGGCGCAGGGACAGCGGGACAGTAACCAGCTGCATCACCCCCCAAGCATTAGCAGGTTTGAAGCAAGCCATGTTTTCGCTTCGCTCAAACTGCTTGCTCTGCGAGGCGTCAAAACACATTGCCGCTTCACGGCAAAAGGAGCGCGCCTATGCAAGCTGAGTCGCGCAAACACGCCCCCCGAAAAAATGGACGCCCAAAGGGCGACCCCATAAAGGTGCGCCACATGACAATCGGGGTGCGCGTTAATCCGGCAGAGTGGCAGACTCTTCAGCTTCGTGCGCGGCATATGGGCATGAGCCCTGCGCAGTGGTTGCGCACAGCAGCTTTAAGCAGGCGCATGCCGCTTCCACCCGTGCCAGAGGTTAACCGCAAGGCCTATGGCGAACTTGCGCGGTTGGGCGTGAATCTCAACCAGATCACCAAGGCTGCCAATGCAGGGCGAACCGCTGTTCCCTTCGGGCTGTTGAGGGAGCTACTTCGCGCGATCATGTGCTTGCAAGCCTCCCTGATGGGCGTTGCTGACAGCATGCCGCCAGTGGCAGAGGAAGTGCATTGATAGCCAAGTGCATCAAGGGCAAGGGCTTTCGTGGGGCGGCCGCCTATGATTTGCAGCCTCACAAAAGTCTGTTGCTTGAAACCAATATGGCAGGACGAACACCACGTGCCCTTGCTGTGGAGTTTGGAGCTATTCGGGCCTTAAGGCCGAATCTATCCAAGGCCGTTTGTCATGTGAGCCTCAGCTTGCATCCAGAAGAATCTCTGTCAGATGAGCAATGGTGTGAGGCTGCGCATTCGTGGCTTCAGGAAATGGGCTTTGTAAACAATCAATATGTCATTAGCCGACATACAGACGCAGCACACCCACACATTCATATTCTGGTGAACAGAATTGCACTGGATGGAAAAGTGGTGACTGACGCGCACGACTACAGACGACAAGAAAAAATCATGCGGGAGCTGGAGCAACGGTTTTCTCTTCGGCAGGTGCGCTCAAGTCGGGAAACGTTGCGGGCAGCACTTACGAAAGGGGAGATTGAGCACGCCCTGCGCACTGGCGAGGCCTCCACCCGTATGAACCTACAAAAAATAATTGATGCGGCCCTTACGCAAAAAATCGCGTTGAATGTGTTTTGTCAGCAGTTGGCAGCCCAGGGCGTGACCGTGCGTTTAAATAAAGCCTCCACCGGGTTTGTTTCGGGGATCAGCTTTGCGCTTGGTGACGTGACGTTCAAGGGCAGCAAGCTCGGCAAAGGGTACACATGGGGCGCATTGCAACTTAGAGGATTACTCTATGAGCAAGATAGACGAATTGAAGAGCATGAGCAGGGCATCGGAAGCGACAACGCCACCATCCCCGTCGAGCGAGATAGATCAGACAAGGATAGAAGCAAGCCTGATGGTTCTGAGCTTGCAGGAGGAAGCACGAATCAAGAACTCGCAGGAGCTGATTCAGCTTTTACGAGAATTGCAGAGAAGTACCTCTCAGGCCGCGCGGGAGATCGGAACCGCAGCTCACCAAGTAAGGGATTATCCCGTTGAGGTTTTGAATCAGCACCGGGCGCGTATGGAGCAATGCTTGGCAAAGTGCGAGGCGGCGGCAATCGCATCAAAGGAATATTTTGATAAATCGCGTGCAGTAATGGATGGTTACGGCAAGGAATTGCGGGGAGATACGTGGTTGCTGGCAAGTGTAACTTCTGGATGCACAGCGATTGCTTTCATGCTTCTGTTCTTGTTTCTCCGCTGGCTAGGTCATTGATTATTGCCGCAGGGATTTAGGCTATCATCTCAGCAGGTTAATAAATATAGGCTGCTATGCGTAACCGCATGGCAGCCTTCTGTCGCGCTGTGAAAATCAGATACCAAACCGGATATTTTTTCTGGCGTTTCCTTTAGGAGCAGTTCTCAGGCTGCTTGCGGAATTTCCCATTTGTCACTCAGGCGGCCTCCTTCCTGCACATTTGAGCACCTTATTTCTTCTCCTCGGCCAAAGCCGCGTCCACCTGCTGTATAATTTCGCGCACTGTCCGAGCGTCTACATCCACAGTTGCGGCGGCAGCCAGAAAATCCTTTTCGGTTATATCCTTGCCCTTGTTGTTGACCATGCAGGTCTGTTCCCCGTTAATGCCCTCTGACGGCGTAAGGTCATAAACCGGGGCCATGCGCCACTGGTTTTCCTTGTTCAGCAGGAAGGAAAAGTTTTTGGAATGGTCGTCCCTGTTGCCGGAGCGCACGTTGAACACCATGAGCCGCACCATTTTAAGCACTTCGCGCATGTCTTTGGTGAGCAGCAGCGTCAGGCGCAGCAGGCTTTCATAGGTGAGTGAGGGTTCGCGGTGCGATGCGTGCAGCAGGCCGCAGGCGGTGTGCACATGCACCTTTTGGCCATGCACCCTGTCAAAGCGCTTAACGCCGAAATATCCCGGCGAGGTTGCCGATGGAAACAGGTGCGTTTCCGGCATGTCCAGCCCGGCTTCTCTGGCCGCCAGGGAATATGCGTATTCCGTCAGCCCGGTGTTTGGCGGTTCGTGAGCGGAGCGAAATTTGATGATCCAGGGGGTTCCTTGGGGTTCCCCCGCCCCCTGCGGCACAATGCGGTAATCATCGGCAACGTTCACCAGAATTTTGGGTCTGGCCCCTGCGGATGAGCCGTTGAGCTGAATAAGCTTGTCCAGTTGCCCCGCATCCACAGGCGCATCGCGCAGAATCCGCAGCGATTCCTCCGCCAGCGCATCCAGTTCCGCCACAGAAACGGCTTCTTCTGCCTGTTCCGCCGCCGGGGTGTACTCCAGCGCGCCCATGCCGTGGGCACCCACCATGGCAAGGCGCTGCAAGGGCAGGCAGGCATGGAGCGATGAGCCTTTTTTTCGTAATGCCCTGTCCAGCAAAAGCAGCCCCCAGCCATCGGGCAGGCTGTCGTTGAACACGCCGAACAGTCCGTCAAAGGTGCGCTTGGGGTCTTCCTTGACCTCTGGGCTGAGCGGAAGCCTGAACGGCGAAATGTTGATGCCCGAATCAAGAAATTCTGGCGCGTACTGGAACAGAACGGCGTTGCTGTGTGCGGCGAGCTTTCCCACATGGCGCCGTACGCCGTATGCATGCAGATGCACGTCAAGATTCATGACGTTTTCTCCCTGCCCGCTTGCGGGGTGCTGGGGATTGCGGCTTGAACAGGTTTTCTGTGCGCGGCGGGTTGAACAAGCCGGAAAAGGCTTCAAGATCGTTAAGAATCAGGGCGATAGCCAGCAGGGACGCGAGCGAGATTTCCCCTGTTGTTTCAAAGCGCTTCACAGAGCCAAGGGAAACGCCGCTACGGGCCGCCAAATCTTTCTGGCTCATATTGAGAGCAAGACGTTTGGCCTGCGCCTTGGCGGCGATGCCGAGCCGGATTTCCTGCGGAGTTTTTAATATATCGTTTAACATGATAGCTCTTAACTTAATTTTTTAGTATAATAGCTAAAATATGAGATGATAGCAATCTGATGATGGGGGGAAGAAGGGGAATTTGCGAAACAACAATAGCACCGGCCCCGCCAAGCGAGATAGATCAAACAAGGATAGAAGCAAGCCTGATGGTTCTGAGCTTGCAGGAAGAAGCACGAATCAAGAATTCACAGGAGCTGATTCAGCTTTTACGCGAATTGCAGAGAAGTACCTCTCAGGCCGCGAGGGAGATCGGAACCGCAGCTCACCAAGTAAGGAATTATCCCGTTGAGGTCTTGAATCAGCACAGGGCGCGTATGGAGCAATGCATGGCAAAGTGCGAGGCGGCGGCAATCGCATCGAAGGAATATTTTGATGAATCGCGTGCAGCAATGGGAGCTTACGGAAGGAATTGCGGGGTGATACGTGGTGGCTGGAAAGTGTAACTTCTGGATGCACAGCGTTAGCCTTATTGCTTCTGCAATTATTTCTCCGCTGGGTTGGACACTAATTGTTGAAGCAGTACATTGGTTCTTAATTAAATAGAGATGGAGGTAGGGTCGACCTGCCTCCATCGCTTGATGCACCAGTCAGATGGTGTTTAAATTTTTTAGCAATTGGAAACCCTTTACTAAGGGGCTAAGGGTCACTCCCGTGTCTGCTGAATTTGGATCGCCGGTGTAATCCTAGTTCGAACTTCGTTGTAGATCGGTAAATCTAGGCCTTCAGCAACCTCTAAAGAAACCAGAAGGCCATAAGGTACAGGTAATGTAGTTTTTTTTGCGTCCTCTCGACAATTCACCTGAATACTTATTCTGTCACCATCTCCAATAGGTTCGGCAGAACTTCCTTCAAAAATTTCGTGTTGAACAGTACCTCGTTGTACTGTTTGCCACCCTCCTTGGCCTCCACAGGCCTCTTGTCTATCCGGGGTAAGTGATGAGCCCGCAGGTACCGTGAACCATAGTCTTGTGGCGCGGTATTTTTGAGTCTGAGCAGCAATGGGTGATAACCATGCGAGAGTTACGGTTAAGCGGCGTCGATCGCGCCGTGAGCCCAAAGAAGGAGGAATTGGCAAGTTGAAAATATGGGCATGCCCATCAGTAAGTTCACCAAAACCAAGAAGAGTTGCTCTTTGTTCTGTGCAATCAAACACTCGATCTATATCTGGCGCGCCATATCCGAGCCAATTGCAAGTTAACGTTCTTGCGCGTGCGCCGTTCCCAGTGTTATTCAATATGTCAATCAGGTGTATTCCAATATCACCCCAGGAGCAACCATGCACCAACATAGCTTTTAGCAAGGGAGCTTCATATTTACGCATGTCTTGCGCAATCGTTTGATCATCGAAAATTTGTTCAAGGGTATCATAGCAAATACTGGCATTTCGAGACATCAAAGCTGCTGCGTTGCTCGTACCGCATCCGTAAACAGTAGCGTTCAGTTCCCCAACGAGAGTGCTTGGTGAAGCAAATTTGTTTCCTGGTTGGATTTTGTATGAAGCTCTGAGTTCTAATTTTTGAGGCGGTACCGTTGTCATCGGGCGTGGATAGCATTGTCTGCCGCCGGAATAGAGCAAGTCTGGTTTGATGCTGCGAGAATATCCACTACCAAAGGCCGAAACTGGGCTTGGCAACACAGAGTGCAGAGGGTTAATTCGATGTGCACCCAATGGAGCATCGGGGGCTTTGTCGTGGTGGAGCGCTCCAACAGTAAGTGGATTGATCGCCTCAGCTGGTGCAAGAAGCCGTCTACTCCAGGCATCACCATAGAGACTTTTAATTACAGCTCGTTCTAGTTCGTCTGGGGGAAGCGATTCGAGCGGAGGTAATGAGGGGTCAAGTTCAATGGGAGATAAGTGATTGCCGGCGCTAACAATAAACAAAACCCCATACTTTGCGCTTAGCCAATCCAGTAAGCGTGCAAACGGACTTATTGCCCTAATGAAAGGCCTTCTTTCATCACCAATAGATAAATTTATCACTCGTACAGAAGGAGAGACAGGAGGTTCCCCATTTTCTCCCTCAAAGAGTCTCTTCACGGCGCTATGTATCAGGTCAACCGCTAAGCGGTCCTCTGGCATCAATTCTGGGCGTGGCTGGTTGGGCGACGGAATTGGTTTCATAATAGGTCGCACATATATTGGCCTGCTTAGAGATGGGGACTGGACCGATAAATCTCCGTGTGCAATGAGCGAAGCCATGCTAGTGCCGTGAATGCGTTCAGACGCCGCGTACTCCTCCTCAAAATTGTCTGGGTCATCTATTATCATCCGGTTTGCAAGCAAACGGTGGTTTGCAAGAGGCATCCCGTCAAGCAAAGCTACTACAGGATCTCCTATCGGCATGGAGGTGTCTACATCGCCAGCTGGCTCGGTCTCTTCCGCAGAAGGCACAGTCCCAATGCTCATCTGTCCCACCGGCCTAAAAAACATGACGTCATCGCATAAGGTTAATTCCGTATTTGGATCATCGATGATCGCTTTCACTCCAGCGGCAGGCAGTTCACCCAGTATAGCGTGGTAGCAAATAGCTGGAATCGCAGCCTGGCTCAGAATACGTCCATCCATTTGTTCAATCAGAGAGATAATCTGTGCGGCCCGTTGCGCGCGATGATCAGCATTTTCTCGAAACCACAATTCTGTTTCAAACCGAACATTTCGTTCTGGATCATTTGCCAAATCTTCTTTCCAAATTTCTAACAGGCCTGTTTCGAGGAGGCGTTCTCGAAGTCCCCATCGACGGATATCTTTCAAGCACAGGAAAACATCTCGAAATTTTGTTAATCCACGTTTGAGCTTGTGTCCTGGATTGCTTTTATACCGTTTCCAGAGTGCGAGCATTTCTTCCAGCGCTCTTTGATTGGACATAATCATGTACAGCTGCACGCCCAATTCATGGTCGTGATGTCTCTCATCGTAGAAATCGTCATCAGGGGGTGTTTTTGCTCCTTCAACTTCCCCCATCCACTCAAAGCCTTGAATCTTTTTTACTGCATTGGCGAAATCCTGGACTGAACCAATTGTTTCAATGACAAGAACCTGTTCAGGCTCAATCCCTGCTGCGTTTTGCTGAAGCCGTACGCGTTGATCTTCAAAGGCCTTTTGCAACTGCTGGAATTGAGGTGAAAGTCTGTCCCATTGGCGGGCAGCGGAAGGTTTCCGAACATTAGGAAAACCACTTGGCAATGTGGCGCGAGGCGCACTCTCCGGTGTAGGGAAAAGCAATAGGGGGCGATTAGCCATTATTCAGCTCTCCTCTCGTTGTTTGTAGTTACAGTTCTCACCTTCCAGGCCGCAAGGGCTTTGGTAACAATCTTTTTCATATCAGCATCGGGTTGGGTCAGGACATATTCGCGGAATATTGTCGTTCCAAATTCTTCAGCTTCTGCGAAATTTGATCCTAGTAGGCGTTTGGCCAATGTCCCAGGAGCATGCCCTAATGAAATGCCAATGCGCTGTTCAAACTTTATAAACCACTCTTGTAACCGATCTCGTGTTGGGTCAGGTAAATTTACACGCACCTGGAATCTGCGCCAAACAGCTCGATCCAGCAGTTCTGGGTGATTTGTTGCACCGATCACAAGGACGTGGCTTGGCAGTGCGTCAATTTGCATTAGTAATGAGCTGACTACGCGTTTTATTTCTCCTGTCTCATGAAGGTCACCGCGCTCTTTGCCAAGAGTCTCAAATTCATCAAAAAAAAGAACGCATTTGCGTGTTGAGGCATATTCAAATAACTTTTTTAACCGGTTTGCTGTCTCTCCTAAATATGTGCCTACCACACTCTCATATCGCACCACGAGAAGAGGCACGGCAAGCGCTTCCGCAACGGCTTCAGACAAGGTCGTTTTGCCGTTACCGGGGGGGCCAACCAATAAAATTCGATTACGCGGCTCAAGGTTATATGATCGGAGCAAATCAACTCTGTGTTGTTCCTGAATTACGGCTTCCACCAATTGGAGAACTTCTGAGGAAAGGACAAGATCTGTCAATTTCCTTTGAGGCAAGACTTCATGAAATAAATTCGCAGAACGCGAATCCATCAGGGTACCGCTATTGGTCTGCACGGGCCGTTCAAAAGGCATAGCTTTAAGGGCTGTCTCTAGCTTGGCAGCCAGGACAAGGTGTTGTCTTGCGCGTTCTTCGGCGATCATTGCCTCAACGACTTTTCTAAAGGTAACCTTGTCGCCCCGCACGCCGGATTGAACAAGGCGAACCAAAAGATCCGCTCTTGCCATTAGTTATCTCCTGTCCTTATTCCCGCTTTGTTGTTTCACATGAGCAGGTTGTCATCTTTTCCAGTACTGAGGGCGGATTTTCTCCGCTTCTTTGACAATAGCTTAATATGGTGATCCTTCATCATCAGAAGGTACGAGCCAATGACGCCTACGCTAGCTTCCGGCGAAGTTGCCGCCGATCAAATGAGACTTTCATTATTGTAGCGCAATGGGTATTATGTTACAAAATGAGTTATTTTCTTAAGGCTCCCGGAGAGATATCGGTTGAGTCAAGATCAGCGAACCTTCCGCGCTGTCGTTCGAAGTCTCTCTTTGCTAGAGGGGCTTTCATCTCAACTTTGATATCCTCAATTTTGCTGTTGCAAAAATGAGACAAGGTGGAGTGACGCGCTCCGGTGCAAGTTTCGGAAATTCTACTGTTAAACGCTAGCATTTTTTTGGGGAGAGGGTCATGATTTCTGAATTTTGGGCAAAATAATAACAATTGTCCTACTCAAAAGTGCGAGGTGTGCGCGGCAATAATTTTTCTAAGGTAAGTGTGTACCGGATAGTAATCTGGATATTATTCTTAAGGTAAATTTTTTTATCCAATAAAATTATCTAGTTGGTTGCTTTTTCGAATTCCACCCCCTCCGCCATTTAAAGAAATTTCAGGCTGTTGCACACAATGTGCTGCAGCCTCTTCTTTTATGCCGCTTCTTCCCCCTGTCGGCGACAAACGGCAAACTCATTCAACCGCAGCCCTGACGGCGTTCCTCAATGCGGCATAGTCACACGGCATGACATTGCACAGTGCCGTCAATCTGTTCAGGCATACAGTTTTCTGATTTCCGAAAGTCTTGTCGAGTTTTTCGGTGGCGACGGCATAAAAAGCCCACTGGCTTAGATCCAGAGGATTGATGGTCTTCTGGTCTCTATGCTTCAAGACGCAAAAAACATACACGTCAGCCTGGCGCTTTTTCTCTTCGGCGTATGCTGTTCCATCCCAATAACGCGTTTGCGGAATGTTAAAAGTAATGGTTGAAAACTTTTTTTGCGCCCATGACTGAATATATGCCGAAGTTTTGACCTCAATTCGTATTCCCTCAGGGGAAAGCAGATCAAAACTTTCCCAGGTCGGGCTGGTCTCCATATGGCAGCCGATAGCCGTCGCCACTATATATTCGGCCAGTTTTCCCCGCTCCGTATTGCCGACGAGATCGGAAAAGGCCCAGGCCCAAAAATCTTGAAGGGTACGCTTTGGTTCCAAGCCCACAAAGGATTCCTTGCCGTCTTTGCGTCTGACTTCCATCGCAGGAAACTGAGACATAACATCACCTATGGGTACGCGGGGTTTGGGCTCAACGTCCGGCGACAATCCGCCGCTTGAGCAAATGGGCTCATACATTTCCGTAACATGCCCGTCGTGTATGGTGAAGTCCGAACTTCGCCCAGGCCCCGCCCTTGACATCGCCGCCCTCTTCCACAAGCATGCGGGAAAAACCGCCACTGCTTGCGAGGACGCCATGACCTACGATCTTTCCTGCTTCAAAGCCTATGACATCCGGGGCCGCGTGCCGGACGCTCTCAATCCCGATCTGGCCCGTGCCCTGGGCCGGGCCGTGGCGGACGTGCTGGGCGCGCGTTCCGTGGTGCTGGGGCGCGACGCCCGTCTGTCCGGACCGGAGCTGCGCGACGCCCTGGCCCAGGGGCTGCTGGCAGCCGGGGCGCGGGTCACGGATCTGGGCCTCTGCGGTACGGAAGAAATCTACTACGCCGCCGCCAACCAGCCTTTTGACGCCGGGATCATGATCACCGGCAGCCACAACCCGGCGGACGAAAACGGCTTCAAGCTGGTCCGCGCCGGGGCCGTGCCGATAAGCGGGGATTCCGGACTGTACGAGCTCAGGGAGCGCGTGGCCCGGCTGCTTGAAACGCAAGCTCCGCGGAATGCGCCCGCGCCGGGCGCGCTTTCCAACGTGCGCCCGGCCTGTTTCAGGCCGGACTATCTGAACTGGCTGCTGGACTACAGCGGCGCGCGGGATGCGGCAGACTCGGGCAGGCCTTTAAAAATCGCGGCCGACGCGGGCAACGGCTGTGCCGGGCTGGTGCTGCGCGAGCTGGCCCCGTCCCTGCCCTTTGACTTTGTCTGCCGCCAGATGGAACCGGACGGGCATTTCCCCAACGGCGTGCCCAATCCCCTTTTGCCGGAAAAACGCCAGGCCACGGCCGAAGCGGTACGCCGGGCCGGTGCGGACCTGGGCATTGCCTGGGACGGGGATTTCGACCGCTGCTTCTTTTACGACAGCGAGGGCCGCTTCATTGAGGGCTATTATCTGATCGGCCTGCTGGCCGGGGAACTGCTGCGGCGCTTTCCGGGCGGCAAGGTCATCCATGACACGCGGGTCTACTGGAACACGCGCGAAATGGTTCTGGCCGCCGGAGGCACGCCGATCATGGGCAAGACCGGCCACGCCTTCATGAAGGAACGCATGCGCGCCGAAGACGCGGTTTACGGCGGCGAAATGAGCGCCCACCACTATTTCCGGGATTTCGCCTACTGCGATTCGGGCATGCTGCCCTGGCTGCTCATCGCCGCGTTGCTCAGCCGCTCCGGCGCATCCCTGGCCGAACTGGTCAGCGAGCGTATGGCCGCCTATCCCTGCAGCGGCGAAATCAACCGGCGGGTGGCCGACGCGCCCCGGCTGATGCAAACACTCCGCGACCGCTATGCGGATGCGGCCCTGCACGAGGACCGCCTGGACGGCGTCAATCTGGAGTTCGCGGACTGGCGCTTCAACCTGCGCATGTCCAACACCGAACCCCTGCTGCGCCTGAATGTGGAAAGCCGCGCCAATCCCGCCCTGCTGGAGGACAAGACCAGCGAGCTGCTGGGCCTGCTGGACGCGGAGGAAGGCACGACCCCGGCCTGAGCCGGGGGGCCTTCAGAGCGTTGACAACGGCAACGCGACCCAAAATCAGGAGCAGGTCACGGCTCTGCCGTGCCGTTACGCGACTGGTTTTTGTGCCTTTCCGCCCGGCGCGTTTTTCTGAAAACGAGCCGGTGGCGGCGCAAACACCGCACAAGCGGGATTTGTCATCCGTCTGGCGGCACGCCCCCGGCCTGAGCCGGGGTCGGGTCCCGCTTATTTTTCGGAAGCCCAGAGGCTTTTCAGGTTGTCGGCCAGGGCTTGCGCCAGCAACGCGGCATCCGAACCCACGCCGATAAAGGTGTAGCCCATTTCCCGCACGGCCGGGGCCAGGTCCGGCGTGGGCAGCAAGATGCCCGCGGCCTTGCCGTGCCCGCGCGCCGCGTCGGCAATGCCCCGCAGCGCCGCCATAAAGCGCGGGTCCGCGAACGTCTCGGGCAGCTCCAGGCTTGCGCCCAGGTCCGCCGGTTCCACAAAAAGCACATCCACGCCCCGCACGGCCGCGATGGCCGCGCACTGCTCCACGGCTTCCGGGCTTTCGATCTGCATGACGCCCAAAAGCCCCCGCTGGGCGCAGGCGGCATAGCGCCTGAATTCCCGCCCGTAATCCGAGGCCCGCACGGCCTGTCCCACGCCGCGCACGCCGTACGGCGGGTACTGCATGAAGGAAACGGCCTCTTCCGCCCGGGCCGCGTTGTCGATATTGGGGAACATGATGCCCGAGGCCCCCAGATCCAGCGCCCACTTGCACCAGACCCGGTCCGACATGGGCAGGCGCACGACGGGCACGGCGGGAAAAGCCGCCGCGGCCTGCAACTGCGACAGCAAGGTGGCGGGGCTGCCCGGCGCGTGTTCCACATCCAGCAACATCCAGTCATACCCCGCGCCCGCGACGATCTCACCGCAGATGGAAGAAGCCAGACTGCACCAGACGCCATACACGGTCTCCCGGTTCTGCACGCGGGAACGGATATACTTCATACCTTGCCTCCTGCCGACACGCGTCGGCGCATAAAATGTCGATGCTTCGCAAGCCTCGCCGCGGCCTTCGCAGCAACGATGGGCAGTCATAAAACGCGAAATGCGGAAACGTTCCTCATGCCCCGGCAGCACCATCCCGGCGGGTTCGCCGGAAGCCGCGCGGAACGGCGTTCCAAGGGCGGGCAGCGCGCCGGACGGGCCCGGCAGGAGGCTGGAAACAAGCCCCCCGGAGGCCGCATGTTCCCGGCCGCTCTTTCTTCCGTGATCCTCAGGGCGCGACAAAGGCCGGGCGGGACAAAAAACAAAAGAGGGAGGGATTTGAAAATTTGCATCAACCTTATCTCTGGCGGGAAACCGGGACGCGCGCAAAAAAGCATGCCCACCCCGGCCGATAAAACAGTCAAAGCCGTCACGCCGCTACCGGGTGATAAATTTGGCGACAGCGGCGGTGTTTTCTTCGTCTTTCGCAAAAACTTCGGCCCAGTCAGCCGCGTCCAGGAAGCGACCCCGAGCCATCTGCTGTGTTGCGAAGGTCTGAAATTCTTCACTTTCCACGGCCTGTTGCAAAGCATGGGCCAAAATGTTTCTGATTTTCTCGGGGGTGCCCCGGGGGGCAAAAACGCCGTTATGCAGAATCAGGGTATTTTTCAGGCCCAGGTCGGCGGCGTAGCACGGAACCCTGATGCCGGGCAGCTTGTCGTCGCCCATGACCAGCAGCACCCGCTGCTCTCCCGCTATGACAAAGCGGGCCATATCGGCATTGGGCACGGCGCGCATGTCCACACGCCCGCCCATCAGGGCGGCCGCCGTCTCGCAGGCCCCGTCAAAGGGCATGATCTCCACCTTGTCCTGGATGCCGGCACGTGCCAGCACGTCCAGCAGGGCCAGGTGCGCCACGCCGTCCAAACCCGGAATGGCGATGTGGTACTTGCCGGGTTCTTTTTTCACCGCTTCGATGAATTCCGAAATCGTCCTGAAGCGCGAATCCAGATTGACCACCAGGGAATTGGACATCTCAAGGGCCTGGCCGATCATCTCGAAATCGTGCCAGCTCATGGAAATTTGCCCCAGGGCCTTCATGGTCACAAAGGCCGAATGGTGCAGCAGCAGGGTGTAGCCGTCGGGATCGGCCCGCATGGCGGCGCGCAAGCCTTCCTCGGTGTTGGCTCCGGGAATGTTCACCACAACCACCGGCTGGGGCAGCAGCTTCTTGTCCCGGATGATTTCGACCAGTTTGCGGGCGGTCAGGTCGCTCTGGCCCCCGGTTTTGTATGGGACGACCAAACTGATTTCCCTGTCGGGATATGCCGCCGGGGCCGCCAGAGCGGGCCCCCCAACCAGAAACAGCCCGAAAATGCAGCCCAGGAACGCGCCGATGCGTGTGCTCATGCCGACTCCAAAGAATAAGGGGGAAATGCCCCGTGCCGATCTGAAATGCCCCTACTATAGCAAGATACGCACCATAATAAGACATGCTATAAATACAAGGCGATCTGTATACTTTTTTCCGCAAATTCGTTGCACGCAACGCAAATAGACGCTACATGCAACAGTGCAACACAGAGGAGATCGCCATGCCCGATCCAGCGCCGCGCATCTTTTTCGCCGCGCCCGACGAAAGCCTGATCCAGGCTTTTTACCAGGCCATTCCCAAGGACGAGCATAACATCTTGGCCATGAGCGTCCTGGACCAATCCGCCGCCAATGTTGTTGAATATGCCAGAACTTCCTCCATTGAAGTGATCATCAGCCGGGGCGGCATAGCCGAACTTCTGCGCAAAGCCCAGAAACGCGGTCCAAGCGCCATTCCCATTGTCCAGATCCAGGTGACGCCTTTCGACATCATTGACGCCATGCGCGAGGCGCAGAAAATTTCCCGTAACATGGCCTTCATCGCCTATGCCAACATGCTGGAAGGCGCTAAAAAGCTCATGGATCTCTTTGACCTGGACCTGCGTTTCGTCGCCCTGTCCTCACCCAGGGATTGTCTGGAAGCCATTTTCACGGCCCTGGAACACAAGACGGAAGTGATCGTGGGCGGCGCGCAGGTGGTGAAAGTATGCCGGGAAAACAGCATCCCCGCCGTCTTGCTCAATACCAACCAGGAAAGCCTGCGCCAGGCCTGCGATGGGGCCCTGCGGATTATTGAGGCGCGCGACGATTCCCGGCGGGAAACGCGCCGCATGGCGGCCATCCTGGACCAACTGGACCAGGGCCTGATAGCCTTGGACGGCGACGGGCATGTGCTCTACAGCAACGCGCCGGCGGATCGCCTAGCCGGTGTGGGCAAGAAGCAGCTTCTGGGGCTCGGCATGCAGCAGATTCCCCTTTTCCAGCGCCACTTCACATCCTCTTTTTTTCTGAACGGCACGGGCAAGACCGTGTTCGCCTGCGGCGACAGCAAGCGGGAATGCGTGGCCCGCTGGCAAAGGGTCGAACCGGAAACCTTCGGCATCAACGGGCTCATCAGCCTGGACGTCGGACGGGAAGTTTCGGCCCGGCCCCAGACGGAACGCGGGGACCGGGGACACAGCTCCCGTTTTTGCTTTGAGGATATTGTGGGCGCGAGCATTGCGCTGGAAAAGGCCAAGGCCAAAGCCCGCCAATACGCCCAGGCCGACGCCGCCATACTTCTGCATGGACAGACCGGCGTGGGCAAGGAGCTGTTTGCCCATGCCATTCACAATGCCAGCCCCCGCCGGGACGAGCCTTTCGTGGCCGTCAACCTGGCGGCCCTGCCGGCCACGCTGATGGAAAGCGAGCTCTTCGGCTACGTGCGCGGCGCGTTCACCGACGCCCGGCGCGGCGGCAAGCAGGGCGTCTTTGAATACGCGGGCAAGGGCACCGTCTTTCTGGATGAAATCGGGGAAATCCCCCTGGAAATGCAAAGCCGCCTGCTGCGCGTGCTCCAGGACGGAGACTTCATGCGCCTGGGCGACGACAGGCTCGTCAAGGCCCGCTGCCGGATCATTTCAGCCACCAACAAGGAACTGGAAGAGGCGGTGCGACAGGGGACATTTCGCCAGGATCTCTATTACCGGCTGAACATTCTGCGCCTGAACATCCCCAGCCTGCGGGAACGCCGGGGCGACATCCGGGATCTGGCCCGGATTTTTCTTGAAAAGTTCTGCGCCAAATACGGCAAAGTTTCGGGCAAGATCACGCCCGAGGCCCTGAAAATCCTGCTGGAGCGGAAGTGGGACGGCAACATCCGCGAATTGCAGGCCGTCATTGAGCGCTATGTGGTGCTCTGCGCGGAGGGGCATGTGCATCTGGAGGAACCAGGCCTGCGCGACATTCTGGAAGAAGGGCGGCAGGCCGGGCAGGCGGCGGGACAAGCCCGGCGCGCGCCCAGCGACGAGGAAGTCAGGCTGGCCCTGGAGGCACACCGCCACAACATCCTTGAGGCGGCCGCCGCCCTGGGCATCCACCGCACCACGCTCTGGCGGCGGCTGAAACGCGCGCGCCGGACCTGAGCGCGCCGGTGCACCGGGCGATTCTCATTGGCCGTGGGCATGCATCGCGACAAGCCGAAATCAACGTCGTAAGGGATGGCCGTATCCGTCCACGGCGAGCTTTTTGCCCTCCGCCGCCTCCGGCCCGGAACAGACCTGTTCCTTGTCGTCACAGTCCCGCGACTCTTGCATAAAAAGTACTTGTCGCATTTCGTATCGTGTCCCCCGGCTGAGCTCCCAGAGCCGCCTATTCCCTCCATGCCCCCGAGAAACAGTTCTCGCGGATCAGGCGCGGCCGGCCCCACAAGCACGAACGGTTCCGGGTACGCGCGGGGCTGACGGCAAAGCGTTGCCGGGCGCTGAAAATGCCGATATAAGGAACGGGCACGGTCACCCTTCCAAACTCTAACGCCTGGGCACGGCGCTAGCAGCAAAGGAGAGTATCACCATGCGAAAGCTGGTTTTCGCCGCGTTCATCGCGTTGATACTGGTCCTGCTGCTGGCCTCCAAGGCTAGCTAACAGCTGACCCCGTATCTGACGCGAACAGATACGGGGTCTGAAACTGGCCCTTCGGCAGATGACCGTGCAAGGCGCTATGCGCCGTGCTCACCCCGGTTCCTGCGCTAACAGGGGCCGGGGTTCTCTTTTCAGATAATGCTTCCATGCTAGTTTGGCAAGCATCAGGGGCGGGCGCGGACCAGGTAGCGCGGTTTGATTCACCGGGCGGATTTTGAAATAGGGATATTCGTCTTTTGAAGAATGAAAACCCCCTTGAAGCGCGCGGCTTCAAGGGGTTCCGTATTTCAGTCCGCAATAAGGAATCTTTTATGGTGTTTTCGGCATTTCGCCATACAGCAGCAACAGCTGAAGCGCCCCCAGCAGCTCGTGGTGCAATTTTTCCAGAGCCGCGTCCTTGGCCTTGTCCTCAACAATTTTATTGGTGGCGGGATTCACCACATAGGGTTCACCTAAGATGTCGGCCATTTCGTACATGTAATAGGTATAGTCTCCATAAGGCCGCTTGAAATCCAGCCCCTGAACCGGCCAGAAATCCTCATCGCCGTCATCCGGACGATTTTCCCATATGATCCCTTGTTGCAGCAGCTTCAGATGCCTGACCGTCAGGGTAAACTTTCCTCGCGCGTCCATACCGTAAACAGGGTCGCCAAAGGCTTCGCGGAACTCCTCTGGAATAGTGTATTCCCCAGGAGTCAGGCGGGCGTTGGTAATGAACGTCGGCAAAAGGACACACAACCGGCGCAGTTTGACCGTCGCTTTCTGTGGGGGCAGGCCGGTCAGCCGGGCTGCGGTTTTTACGGCGTCAGCCTTGCCGAAAATGGCTTCAGGATCCACCACGGGGCCACCGGCTTCTATCGGTGCCCACAGCACATGCATATGGCGGATCAGGGCCATGTCTCCGGCATCAAAAGATTCAGAACCGGCTTGCGCCGTGGAAGGGAAGCAGAAGCTGAGCAGGATCGCGGCGGCAAGGGCAAGGCCGTGCATAGCTTTTCCTCACGGTAAAAATAGTGCTGCGTAACCCCGGCAATGCCGGGCAGATCAAAGGAGACAGCCCGATAACCCAGAGAAAAAATATTGAATTGACGCCGGAAGAGCAAGCGGAACTTGCCGAAAAATTGCCCGCCCTGTTGGAAGTCATTGCAAAGGGCGATCGTCTTTCCGGCCCATGTTATTGCCGGGTTCTATTCTAACATCCACGACATACGAGCCATCCTCGTCTTGAATATGTCCTCGCGCTCCACTTCCAAGGCAGATTTGAATTGATACGATATGATCGTGTGCACCTGCCACGTCATTTTGCCGGACGCCCAAGGCTGCGGGTTTCCCCGTGTCCGCGCAGGAAAAGCCCGCGTAAATCGGGCGTCCGGTCGCCCATAGGTGCAAACAGCTCTGGGTAGGCGGCACCGGCGGAGCTTTGCCCGCCGTAAGGCTGAAATTTCAAGCTTGGTCTGCCCTGGAAAAGAGGGGCGGCCACCGGGGTCAACCGGCGGCCGCAAAGAGGGGGATGTTCCGATGGTTAGAGGATTCTATTCAACGGAGGAGGTTTTTCGGGGGAATCCGCGTCGCCCTGATGGGGGCTGGGACGGCACGGAAATTTGTTTTATTTTTTCGTATATATTAACCGCCCGTCGGCGGATATTTCGTTTACTCGGCGCTCGGTGTTTCGGACGCCGTTGCCTTTACTTATAGCAATGCTCGTGCCAAAGTTGGATAATACAGCCAATATCTTATAATTCAATAGAATTTTGTATGGAAACTCGAAATGAGGGCGTATATTTTTTATGCAGGTCTGCTCCATGCCTGCATAAAATTTACACAGATGGCTATATTTCACACAGGGAAAGCCTGTACCCACGTGGAGGAAAGTAGGCCTCTGTGAGTGAGCATTCCAGGGGCCTCATGCGGCACCCGCTTTGCCAGTTTGCGCCGTGCCGTCGCCGCTCAGCGCCTCTTTCTCAAGGCACTCTCTGGTCCAGGATGCCCCCTCCCCTCACCACCAGGGGTCTTCCAGGCCGTCCGCCCCGAAACGCATGGGCTCCGGTCCGGAAAGAATTTTCACCCGCTCAAGAGCCGCCAGTTCCGGCAGAAGCGCCTCCGAGGCATAGCCCCGGTCAAGATGCAGGGTGTCGGGGATGCGCAAAAAACGGAACCGGGCCGGATTTAGCGCGCAGCATTTTTTCATCCAGGGCTCCACGGCTTGGGGGATTTTTACTCCCGCCGCTCCCGGCTCTTGCGCCTTTTTTGCCAGGAGCGAAAACGGCTCAATTCCCTACGGCTTTTGTGTTGCCTTGCAATATGACGCCAGCGGACGATATTTGCCAATAAATGTATTATAACTTATCCACTTTGAAACGGACCCCTTGCATACTAGGAGAGAACGCACTGTTCCTGGCGCGCTTCGGCGCGCCATGTCCTCACTTCAAGGAAGATGTTATGAAATACGCACTGATCTGTGGGGCGATTCTGGTGACAAGCGTCTTGCTGGGTTCCAACGCGCGGGCCGCCACGGCTTTTCCCCAAAAGGAAATCACCATCATCGTGCCCTATTCCACAGGCGGCGAAAGCGACATGACGGCGCGCAAGATCGCGGAAATCGCGGGCAAATTGCAAATTTTTTCCCAGCCGATCGTTGTGGTCAACATGCCCAGCGCCAATACCCGCGACGCCCTGCGCCATGTGGCGGGCAGCAAGCCCGACGGGCACACCCTGCTTTTACACCATACGGCATTCCTGGGTACATACTTCCTGGGCACTGTGCCCTATTCCTACAAAGATTTCGCCATGATCGGCCAATCGCTGATCACGCCCAACTGCCTCATCGCCCGTGCGGACGCGCCATGGAAAAACGGCACGGAACTGCTGGCCGCCGCGGCCCAAAGCGACAGGCCCATTGTGGCGGGTACTTCCAGCGTCGGCGGCTATGGGCACACCATTTTTGAATTTTTTATGAACGCCACCAAGAGCCGCGACAAGTTCAAGATCATCTTCTTCGGCAGCACCCCGGAAACGTCCACGGCTCTGCTGGGAGGCAAGATCGACATTCGGATCCAGCCCACGGGCGGCGCCATGAACGCGATCAAAGCCGGGGACAGCAAGATCCTGATCCTGCTGACCGAAAAGGGCATGCCCCAGTTCCCGGGCGTGGAAACTCTGGGTTCTCTGGGCATCACCAACATACACATACAGCGCCAGGGGCTCTGGGCGCCCAAGGACACGCCGCCCGCTGTGCTGGACCAGTTGGGCGCGGCCCTGGAAAAAATCGTCAATTCGCCGGAATTCCAGGAATTCGCGGCGGGCAAGGCCATGATCGCCGAATTTATTCCCCGCGACCAATGGCTCAAGTACTACCAGGCCGACGAAAAGGTATATGACCAGATAGCCGCTGACATCAAGAAAGCGGCCAAAAAGTAGCTTGTTTCCCCTCCGGCTTCCGGCGTCTTCCCCCCAGGCCGGAAGCCGCACCTTTCTTTCCACGTGGGGGCATGCGGAGGCCGCATGCCCCTACTTTCTCCACCGGTCCATGCCGCGCCGGGAGGTCGCCATGGTTTTTCTCGAACCCTGCATTCTGCTGACAGCCGCCCTGCTCAGCCTGCTCTGCCTCTTTTATCCCACAGAGGGCGCTGGCTTCATAGCCCCGTCGGACTATCTGGGGCCGGACGGCTTCCCCACGGCGGTCTGCGTTCTGCTGCTGACATCCTGCGTCTTGCGCCTGGTTCTCTGGTTCAAGGAACGCAGAACCCTGCTCGGACAGCGGCTGTTCGCCACCACAGAACAGCGCATCCTCTTCGGCAAAACGTTTCTGATGATCCTTCTTTTCATTCTCTCCTTCATCCATGTGGGTTTTTACGCCACCATCCTGGTCTATTTCGCTGTCTTTCCCCTGCTGCTGGAAGGCGTCAAAAAAGTCAGACCGGCGGCCCTGGCCGCGTACGCCGGCGGCCTGGCCTTGACCTGCTGGGTCATTTTCCACTGTTTCAAGATTTATCTGCCCGAACCGCTGCTGTTTTAAGCTGGAGCCCTCTATGAACATCCTAGACGCGCTCTGGGCGGCGCTTGATCCCCTCACATTTCTGCTTGTTTTCCTGGGCACGCTGTTCGGCCTGATTTTCGGCGTGATCCCCGGCCTGACGGCCATTCTGGCCATTGTGCTGCTGATTCCCCTGACCTACGGCATGGACGCCCTGATGGCCATTGCCATGCTGATCGGCGTGTATATCGGCGGCATTTCCGGCGGCCTGGTCACGGCCATCCTGCTGGGCATGCCGGGCACCCCGTCCTCCATCGCCACCACATTCGACGGCTTTCCCCTGGCCCAAAAAGGCGAAGCGGGCAAAGCCCTGGGCGTGGGCATCACCAGCAATCTGGTCGGCTGCATGATCGGCTGGCTGGCGCTGATCCTGCTGGCGCCCTTTTTCGCGCGCATTGCCGTGGCCTTCGGTCCGGTGGAATACGTGGCGGTGATCATCTTCGGCTTCACCACCGTGATCAGCCTGTCCGGCAACACGCCCAGCAAGGGCCTGATCGCCTGCCTGTTGGGCCTGCTCTGCTCAATCATCGGCATGGACCCGTCCACCGGCATGATGCGCAATACCTTCGGCTTCACCGTGCTGGACGGCGGCATTTCATCCATACCGGCCATGATCGGCCTGTTTGTGCTTACCCCGGCTTTTCGGGAAGTGGAGCAGTGTACGCGGAAATACATCATTCCGCGCAGCAATCTGAAAAACATCTCCATGTCCCGGACGGAACTGCGCCAATCGCGCGGCAATTTTCTGCGCTCCGGCATCATCGGCGTGCTTATCGGCATTCTGCCGGGCATCGGCGGCACCCTGGCCAATTTCGTGGCCTACGACCAGGCCAAGAAGCACGCGCCCCGTCCCGATACCTTCGGCACCGGCGACATTCAGGGCATCGTGGCTTCGGAAACAGCCAACAACGCCGTTATCGGCGGCACCCTGATCCCCCTGCTGGTACTCGGCATTCCGGGCGACGCGGTCACCGCCGTTTTGCTGGGGGGGCTTCAGCTCCACGGCATTGAACCGGGGCCCCTGCTGCTGCGCGACAACCCGCAGCTGCTCTACGGCATCTTCGTCTATTTTCTGGTGGCGTCCCTGTTCATGTTTGTGCTGATGTTCGCGGCCGGTGCGCGGATTTTCCCCGTAATTCTGCGGATCAGCAAAACCTGGCTGCTGCCGGTGGTGATCATGGCCAGCCTGGTAGGCTGCTATAACATTTCCTACGCCACACGGGATCTCTGGATCAGCTTCGCCTTCGGGGTCATCGGCTATTTTCTGCAAAAAGCCGGATATCCCCTGGCACCTATGGTCATTTCCCTGGTGCTGGGCCTGATGTTTGAAAAGCAACTGCGTCTGGCCCTCGCCCTCAGCGACGGCAGCCTGCTTCCCTTCCTGCAGTCGCCCTATGCCCTGCTGTTTCTGGCGCTGGCCCTGTTTTCCGTGCTCTGGTCCTGGTGGAAGGCCCGGCGCATGGCGGCCCCGATAAAGGTCGCTCGCGGCGGCCGCACGGACTGAGAGCCGCCGGAAAATTCTTTCGGGCAAGCCGCTGTTGCAAAACCGCCCGGCGCAGGGAACAGCGCCGGGCGGTTTCTTTCAAAAATTTCTTTCAGGAATGTTGTGCCAGAATATGCGCGCAGGCGGCGGGCAGGTCCGGCAGCACAGGCACTTGCGGCAATACCGCCCGCGCTTGCGCCGCCTCATGCTCCCCCCAGCCGGTGCGCAGCAGCACGGCCCGGCACCCGGCGGCCAGTCCGGCCTGAGCGTCGCGCAACCGGTCACCGACCATCCAGGAGGCCGCCAGGTCAATAGCCAGATCGCGGGCGGCGCGCAGCAGAAGGCCGGGCGCGGGTTTGCGGCAGTCGCACGGGCCGGTGGTCTCCGGCAGATGCGGGCAGGAATACCAGGCGTCCGGAGCCGCGCCCAAAGGAGCCAGCCGGGCATCGACCCAGCGCTCCAGGGTGTGCAGCTCCGCCGGGCCGAACATGCCCCGCGCGATGCCCGACTGGTTGCTGGCGACCACCAGCAGCCAACCGGCGGCCTTGAAACGGGCCAGGGCCTCGGGCACGCCGGGCAGCCAGCGCCAGTCTTCCACGCGGTGCACGTAGCCCGTATCCAGATTGAGGGTGCCGTCACGGTCCAGGAAGACCGCGCGACGCAATGCGGTGCTCATGCGCCCATGCTACCCGCCCGGCGGGGCCGGGTAAAGCCCGCCGGGAAAGCCGGTTCTACCTGCTCACGGGACGGCTGTACTCCGCATCGCTGACCTTTTCATGCCACACGGCGTTTTTGCCGTCCTTCACGCCGGTAAGCGCCATGTGGGTCATGGCGACATGGGGCGCGGCACCGTGCCAGTGGCGCACATTCGGGGGGCAACGCACCACGTCCCCGGCCCGGATTTCCACAACCTTGCCGTCAGACGTGCCGGTCAGGCCCACGCCGGAAATCACCACCAGGGTCTGCCCGGCGGGGTGCTCGTGCCAAGCCGAGCGCGCGCCCGGCTCAAAGGTGACATAGGCTCCCGACACATTGGCGGCGGCATTGTCCGGAAACAGGGGATCAATGCGCACAGTGCCCGTGAACCAGGCCTCCGGTCCCTTGGCCGAGGCCTGCGTTCCGGCGCGAACGACGCTCTGCCCGGCGCTGGACGCGGTGTCGGCGGCCAGCGCCGCGCCCACGGACGCCCCGGCCAGCACAAAGGCGAAAAAGGCGATGGCAATACGTTTCATGAGTATACTCCTTTGCGGCGGATTCCGGGAAAAGCTCCCGTTTCTGCAATACTAGCCGCCGGGCGGGCGGGGCGGAATATCCGATCCTCGCAAAAAACTGCCTGATCCTTTCGGCGGCGCGAAGACCCACATCGGCAAGCAATCGCCATGCTTCTTTCCTCCGGCTGCCGGATCTCGGCAATTGAAGAGGCGCGCCCCGGCGATACGGTCTGGTTTACGCCGCATACGTCCATGACGCATATTTCCGTGGCCGAGGAAGAGAACGGCACGGCCGTGGACTGGCAGGAAAAAGTCATTGACGCGCAATATGCCGGATGTTGACCGGCAAGGCCATGCCGCGGGAAAAGCCTTGCCACATTGCCGGATTCGAGCCACCTTGGCGCGACGGAGGCCGACCCCGTCGCTTCCATGTAGTTTCTGGAGCGGATTCGCTTTGAAATTGTGCCGATTTCAAAGCTGAAATGTCCTGGACTGTTGTACGCCATCCCGGCCCGGAGCGCCCGCCGCCCGGTCCGGGATGCCCCTTGAATTCCGGAGAGTCGGGCATGCAGCTCGGAACACAATTGAAGGGCCTTCTTCTGGCCCTGACCACCGCGCTTTTCTGGGGCACGCTGCCCATTGCGCTCAAGCAGGTGGTGACCACGGTGGACCCCATGACCATTGTCTGGCTGCGCTTCAGCACCGGCGCGCTCTGGCTGTGGGTCTGGCTGCCCCGTAGGGACGCCCGACGCCTCCGATTCGGCGTGTACGAAAGGCGCATTATTCTGCTGCTGGGCATCGCGGCCGCCGGGCTGGGCGGCAATTTCGTGCTGTTCAACGCCTCCGTGGCCTATCTGAGCGCGTCCGCCACCCAGATCATCGCCCAGGCCGGACCCATGCTCCTGATGCTGGGCAGCGTCGTGGTGCTGCGGGAGCCGTTGCGCCGCATCCAGGTCAGCGGGGTCGCCACCCTGCTTCTCGGATTCGGACTCTTCTTCAATGAACGTCTGGCTGACCTCCTCCGCTTCCGGGAAGGCTACGGGCTCGGCCTGGCGCTCGGCCTCACGGCCGCCGTGGTCTGGGCCGTTTACGGCGTGACCCAGAAAATTCTGCTGCGCGAAATGGCCCCGCCCCGGATCATGCGGGCGCTCTACACCGTCTGCGCGCTGGCCCTGACCCCCTTTGCCGCGCCGCAGAGCCTCCTGCGCCTGGACGCGCTCCAGATTGTCTGCCTGGCCTACTGCTGCCTGAACACCCTGGTGGCCTACGGGGCGTTCAGCCGGGCCATGGCCTGCTGGCACACGGCCAAGGTCAGTGCGGTCATCACCCTGACGCCCCTGTTCACCCTGGTTTTCGCCAAGCTCTTCCATCTGCTCGGGCCAGCCTTTTTTCCGGCCGACCCGCTGAACTGGCTGAGCTACGGCGGCGCGCTGGTGGTGGTCTGCGGGGCCGGGCTCATTGCCGTGGGCCCGCTGCTGCATCCCCTGGCCTTGTTTCACCACCGCTGAACCGCACGACAAAATGCACAGGGCGCGCAGATCATCCCGGCGATGATCCGCGCGCCCTGTTTGCGTCAGGCAATGGCAGCGCGTCAGATGCGGATGCTGTCGCGGATGTCTTCCAGGCGGGCCTTGGCGAACATCAGATAGGACAGGATCAGCTCGCCGGAGTTGAAGGACGAGGTAATGTAAAGCGGGTCATAGGTGCAGATGCGGTTCAGGCAATCCATGGCGGCGGCCATGTTGCTCTCGTTGTTCTTGGCCCGGATCTCGGGATACAGAACATACAGGGTATTGATGAAGTCCCGCAGCACCAGCGCTATGCCCTGCACTTCGTAGATGCGATTGTCCAGCTCATAGAAAGGCATGTTCTGGGCGTTTTCCAGCAGGCCCAGAGCATAGCCCAGCATGTTCTCGCCCGTGACCGTGACAAAGGAGGCGTACAGGTCGTCGGTGCGGCAATTGTAGACGCCCGTGCCCTTGTCCAGCGAGTCTTTGTACTGTTCCAGCAGCTTGAGGCCCTTTTTGTAGGAGCCCTCGGCCGAGGGGAACATGAAGCTGCGCGGGTCCATGGCAAAGCTGTTGATGCGCGCCTTGTAGAGAAATTCGCTTTCGCGGTCGCTGGAGCCCAGTTTGGCGATCTGGCTGGAATAGAGATCCAGCAGGAATTTTGTGGCGTGATACACGCCGTACTGGCGGTATGCGCGGTTATCCAGCACGAAACGGTTGAAGACGATGTCGTTGAAGCTCCAGCCGAAGGGGGAGTTCAGTTCGTAGCGCAGCTGATGGGTAATGGCGTCCAGCAGGATTTTGCCTTTTTCATTGTCGGAGAGCTGGTCGGCATTCTCCGGCACGGCCACGGGGTCCGGAAAGGTGGTGGTGTCCACCATGGCATAAACGCGCTGCAGGCCCCAGACCACAACCAGAATGCCCACCAGAAGGCAGGCCTGCACGGCCAGGGTTTTCAGCACAACGCGCATTTTCAACACAGTGGGAAGTTCAGGCAGCTTCATGAAAAAATCCTCGCTTGAGAGACGGTGACGTGCGCCGCTCCGGCTGAACGGCATTGCCTTATCAGATAGGACCTATCGGCCCATGCGGAAGGGGGTGGGCCTGAAAAAAACATCGCCCCGGCCTGAAAACCCGGCTTCCGCGCCGGGCGCATCACGACAAAAGGGCCTATCCGCAACGGATAAGCCCTTTCGGCAAATTTGGTCGGAGCGAAAGGATTCGAACCTTCGACCCCCTGCTCCCAAAGCAGGTGCGCTACCAAGCTGCGCCACGCTCCGAATGAAAACCCCGCGTCGTGGCTAACGGACGCGGGGCAAATGTATGGGGCGAAAGATGGGACTTGAACCCACGGCCACCTGGGCCACAACCAGGTGCTCTACCAACTGAGCTACTTCCGCCACAGGGAGATTTCTATACGCGGAGACCGACCGTTTGGCAAGTAATTTTTCCAACGGACGACTCTGGATTTTCTTTAGAAAAAAATCTACGCTGACGGCGTTTCCCCCATCACGGACGGCCCCGGCATTGCCCGTCCCAACAGCCCCCTTGGAGAATTATGGACAAGCTGGTCATTGAAGGCGGCGTGCCGCTCACCGGCAGCATCGACGTCAGCGGTTCCAAAAACGCCGCCCTGCCCATTCTGTTCGCTTCCATCCTGCTGAGCGAGCCGGTCACATACACCAATGTGCCGGATCTGCGCGACATCCACACCACGCTCAAGCTGCTGGACATGCTGGGCTGCCCCTGTTCCTATCAGGATCGGCGGGTTGAGGTGACGCCGGGCGATCTGCGGCCCGAAGCCCCTTACGACCTGGTGCGCACCATGCGGGCCTCGGTGCTCTGCCTGGGGCCGCTGCTGGCGCGCATCGGCCAGGCCCGCGTGGCCCTGCCCGGCGGCTGCGCCATCGGCGCGCGCCCCGTGGACCAGCACCTCAAGGGTCTGGAACAGATGGGCGCGCGTTTCGAACTGGAAGAAGGCTATATCATCGGCCGCTGCCGCAAGCTCAAGGGCGCGCACATCACCTTTGACCTGCCCACGGTGGGCGGCACGGAAAATCTGCTCATGGCCGCCGTCCTGGCCGAAGGCGAAAGCATTCTGGAAAACGCGGCCCGCGAACCGGAAGTGGTGGATCTGGCCAACTTTTTGCTGGCCTGCGGCGCGCGCATCGAGGGCCAGGGCACGAGCTGTCTCCGCGTACAGGGCGTAAGCAGCCTGCACGGCGCGGAATACGCCGTCATGGCCGACCGCATCGAGGCGGGCACTTTTCTGGTGGCCGCGGGCATCACCGGCGGCGAACTGCTGCTGCGCCACTGTCCCTTTGCCGAGCTGGAGGCAGTGATCCTCAAACTACAGAGCATGGGCATGGACATCACGGCCACGCCCGACGGCGTGCTGGCCAAGTGCGGCTGCCCCCTGCGCGGCGCGGACATCACCACCCAGCCCTACCCCGGCTTTCCCACGGACATGCAGGCCCAGATCATGGCCCTGATGTGTCTGGCCGACGGGGCCAGCGTGGTGGAGGAAAGCATTTTTGAAAATCGTTTCATGCACGTGCTGGAGCTGATGCGCATGGGCGCGCAGATCAAGGTTTCCGGGCACACGGCCATGGTGCGCGGGGTGAGCCGTCTGACCGGCGCGCCGGTCATGGCCTCGGACCTGCGGGCCAGCGCGTCCCTGGTGCTGGCCGGTCTGGCCGCGCGCGGCGTCACCGAGGTGCGGCGCATCTACCATCTGGATCGCGGCTACGAGCGCATTGAAAACAAACTCAACGCCGTGGGCGCGCGCATCCGCCGCGAAGCCGAGTAAGCTCGATTCCGGACAGGATATTGAACACATTTATCCGGCACATGAAATAAGCCGCGCCCGGAGGAGGAACACTATGCGACGTCTGGCCCTTGTTCTGCTGCTGGCCGCCCTGGCGGCCCTCAACGGCTGCGCCTACAGCGCCTACGGCCTGTATGACGACCAGCGGCTCATGGATACCATCACCGACGACAAAACCCTGGCTACCAGCATCAAGACCGCGCTGATGAACGAAAACTTCAGCGGCGGCTGGTCCATTGCCGTCTATTCCTACTACGGCAACGTCTTCCTGGTGGGCGAAGTGCCCCAGAACATGCAGGGCAAGGCCCTGGCCATCGCCCGCCGCTACAAGCCGCGTTCCGTGACGCCGCACTGGTTCTCTCCGGCCAAGAGCGATACCAGCAACTTCGCCCTGGCCGCCTCGCTGCGCACCGACCTGATCGGGGCCAAAGGACTGTCCTCCACCCGTATCGACACGGAGGTCAATGCCGGGCGCGTGGTTCTGCTGGGCGTAGTCAAGGACGACGAGGAAAAACAGATCGCCATCCGTACCGCGCGCAAGGTCAAGGGCGTGACCTCGGTGACCAGCTATCTGATGCTGCCCCAGCGGCCGGGCAAAGCCCCGGCGGAGGCGGACGCGCAGACCGGCGCGCAGGCGGGCCGGGAAGGCGTGGGCGAACGGGAGCTGCCCCCGGCCCGGACTCCGGCCCAACAGCCCGCCCAGGCCACGCCTCCGGCGCAACCCCAGGCCACGCCTCCGGCGCAACCCCAGGCCGCGCCGTCCCAACCGGTGAACATATAAGCTCTGAACAACACTGATACGTAAAGGGGACGCGGCATGGCCGCGTCCCCTTTACGTATCAGTGTTCCCTTGATTTACTGCCTTCTACCTGCTTTCCAGCAGATATACGGCCCTCTGCGGGCGCGCGCGCAGCAGCGTATGCCGCACGATGCTGAAGCCGTGGCGCGCGGCGATATTCTCCATTTCTTCACGGGAAAGCCGGAAAGTATATTCCGAAGGCCTGCGCCGCAGCGGGGGAAGATGCCTGTCGCGTGTGTGGAACTCATTGTCGGTAACGCGGTTGTAGGAGGCGTCAACCACGTCGCAGACAATTTTTCCCCCGGTGTTCAGGCAGGGCCGGTAGGTACGCAAAAAACTTTCCATGGAAGCTCCGGGAATGTGATACAGCCAGTTGACCGAAAGAATGGCGTCCACGCGCCGGGGCGGACGCGTCGGCGCAAGACCGTCATCCTGCCAGACATCAAGACTCGCTCCGGTCTGGCGTGAAAGACCACGGCAAAGTGCGACGACTTCGGCGGAAATATCGGCTCCCTGCAAGCGGGTGAAGCCCTGTTGCGCCAGCCAGAGCAGATTCGCGCCGCTGCCGCATCCTGGTTCGAAGATGCGCGCGTCGCGGGGCAGGCTGTCGGCCAGCCAGCCGCAGGCGACGCAGACATGCCGCCGCCAGATACGTTTTTTAATGGCATAAATGTGCCATGCCTCCGCATGGCAGCGCTCAACAAAATTTTCCAGCCCGGCAATGCGGACTGTGTGGGAAAACGGCCATCTGTCGCGAATATATCCGGAAAGCGCCGTAAGCATTGGAATCTCCTTTTCAAGCACAAACTGCACCGGGGGACGGCGCGGGCGCGCAACGAGGCTTCCGCCGGGTTCTGACGCGGATCGAGACGGGCCGCGAACCCCGAAAGAAATCGACGCGTGAACCGCGCGGAGCGCGCGCAACGCCGCGCTCATACGGAGGACAGGAAACCGGTCGCCGATGGATGCCGCGAAAGAAGAAAGCTCGCGGCACGGCAATGGGGGCTATTCCGGAGGATGGTCCAGAGAAAAAACAGGATGGGCGGGAGGAACGGGAAAACCGGCTTCGCCGACACGGAAGACGACGGTCCGCCTGAGAAGAACCGGCGCGGACGCGGAGGCCTCATCACCGGGCAGAGGAACGATATAGTGGTGTGAGCTCTCGTCGTGGCTCTGCATGACGTACTGCCGTCCTTCGCTGAACAGCGTGAAGGGCGTGCAAAACGTCAGCAGCAGGACAACAAACACGGCCCGCGCAACCATGCGCAGGCTGCCGTCATTCCATTTTGGCATATTACGAATAAACGTGATACTCCAATCTATGTCAACGATTTTTCAGTATAAATTATTTTACACAGCGTGAAGCAAACATGTCGCCACAGTGCAGATACTCAGCCCTTTCGCCGCAGCAAAGCCCCGCCCAGGCGACGCACGGCGGCGTCCGGTTCGGCATTCAGCGTGGCCCAGGCCGCAGCGGCATGGGCCAGCACCCGCCCGACCAGATCCAGGGCGTCCTCCGCGCCGTCCACCCAGACGCTGACCGCGCCGTGCAGCATGAGGCCCGGCCCTTCCAGCGGGCCCCGGATGCCCAGCACCGGCACCCCGGCTCCGGCGGCCAGACCCACTTCCACTCCGGCATCCTGGCCTGACGCGCCGTAGTAGATCACCAGATCCGCCGTAAGGCAGGCATTGCGGCAAAACGCATAGACCTGGCCGCCGTCCCGGTCCGTATCCATCCAGATGCGGCGCTCCGCCGGGGTCAGGCCCGGCGGGGGCACGGCCTTTTCAGTCCAGTCCAGCATACGGCAGCCCAGGGCGCGCAATTCACGGCCCAGCAGACGAACGCCGTGCTTGTGTTTGAAGGAACCGGCCACGTAGATGGTCAACGGGGCTTCGGAAGAGAATTCAGGCAAAGGCATGCAAACCTCAGAATTCAATGCCGGGCGCGGCTTTGACGCCCGCCCGCCAGGGATGTTTGATCTCGCCCATCTCCGTGACCAGATCCGCCTCCCGCACGAGCCAGTCCGGCGCGTTGCGGCCGGAGAGCACCAGATGGCGGCCCGCAGCGCGGGTTTCGGCCATGAGCGCCTCCACTTCCTGCCGGGTCAGGATGCCCGCGTCCAGGGCGTAGAGGCATTCGTCCAGGATGAGCATATCGGCCTCCGGCACGCGCGCGCGCGCCCAGGCCAGCACGCGCAGAGCGGCGGCCCGATGGGCCGGGCGATCCTTCTCACGACGCAGAAAGCCTTCGCCTCCGGCCAGAAAACGCGGGCCCAGCCATTGCGCCAGCATGCGCTGCTCCCCGGCCTGGCCGTCCCGCTTCATGAACTGGCCGAAGGCCACGGTCATGTTCTGCCCCAACGCGCGCACGGCCTGGCCCACGCAGGCGCTGGTCTTGCCCTTGCCGTTGCCGGTATAGACCAAAATCACCTCCAGACTCCGGGCAGAGCAGCCTTGCAGGAAGGGCATTGCCCCGGCGCGCCCAATTGCCGCGTCTGCCAGCCCCGGCGCTCAATGGCCGGCGCGCCGCAAGCCGGACAAAAGGTAGTGCCGCCCAACGCGCTGGACACATTGCCGATGTACACGAAATGCAGGCCCGCTTCCCGGCCGATGCGCCAGGCGTCCTCCAGCCGGGCCGGCGGCGTGGAGGGATGCCCGGCCATGTGATAGGCCCCGTGAAAGGCCGAGAGATGCCAAGGCGTGTCCGGGCCCAGTTCGCCATGCACAAAGGCGGCCATATCCCGTAGTTCGGCTTCGCTGTCGTTACAACCCGGAATGACCAGGGTGGTCACTTCCAGCCACCAGCCCAGCGCCTTGATGGCCTTCAAATTGTCCAGGACGGGCTGAAGGCGGCCGCCGCAATAGTCGCGGTAAAAATCGTCGCTGAAGGATTTCAGATCCACATTGACGGCATTGACCCGGCGGCGCAGGGGCAGCAGAAAGTCCTCGGCCATAAAGCCGTTGCTGACCAGAATGACCCGCATGCCCATGGCCTGGGCCAGTCCGGCGGTTTCATAGACCTGCTCGAAAAAGACCGTGGGCTCGTTGTAGGTAAAGGCCATGCTGCGCGCGCCGTGCTTTTCCGCCAGCCGCACCAGGGCGTCCGGCGTAACGCGCTTGCCGGGCACCATGCCGTTGGCCGGTATGCGCGCTATCTGGTAATTCTGGCAGAACCGGCAACGGAAGTTGCAGCCCGCGCTGCCCACGGAAAAGGTTTTGCTGCCCGGCAGAAAATGGTAGAGGGGCTTTTTTTCCACCGGGTCCATCTGGGCGCTGGTGACCACATCCCCCACCAGGGAAACCATTTCCCCGCCCAGGTTGACCCGCACGCCGCACAGCCCCTTGCCGCCTTTCTTCAGGCGGCAGGCATGCGCGCACAAGCGGCATCGCACTTCCCCGCCGGTCCCGCCGGACAAGGGCTCCCAGAGCATGGCGCGCATCTCAACGCCCTCCGGCGCCGCGTCCCGGCAGTCCGGCTCCGCCCATGCCTCCGGTGCCACCCGTTCCCCCCAGTCCCGTGGACGGCGCGATATTGTTGCGCGGGGCCGGCAGATAGCCCGGCGCGTGCGGCCAGGGCCGCGTATCGGACGGCGGCCGCCAGCCCGGCGGCATATGCCCCTGGGGCGGTGTCGTGCCCTGCCAGCCCGGTTGCTGCCAGGGCGGAACAGGCGAGGGCCGGGGGGGCGCGGGATGAGGCCACGGCCCCGGATACGGGCCGGGATTGGGGTGCGGACGCGGCGGCGGGCCGGGAGGATACGGCGGATACGGCCCGGGTCCCGGCGGATAGGGCCGGTTCTCGCCGGGGTAGATCTGCGGGGCCACGATGACCGGCGTGTTCTGTTCCGGCTGGGGCTGGCGGGGCGCGATGACCGAGGTGATGATGTCCCCGGTTTCAGGATCCCGCCAGGTTCCGGCAAAACCATTGTACCCCGCGCTGTCGTTGGTGGAATTGTACACGTCGCCGTTGTACACGGTGGAATTGTTGTATTCGTTGTGTACGGACGGATTTTGCGGCGCGGGCGTCTGCGCTGAAGCGGAAGCGGTCGCTCCCGCATTGCGGGGTGCGCTGTCCGTCCTCTCGGCGTTGCCCGCATCGGGCGACCCCATGGCATGGACCGGCACGCCCGGCCAGAGGCAAAGCGCAAGCCAGAGAAGCAGAACTATATGATGATTACGCATAAAACTTTCCCATTTTTGCCAACTGGTACTTGTAACACTTGAAATGCTCGTTTGCGGCGAGCAAAGGCCGCCGACTCGCATTTCGCGGCAAGGAGTTGCGGACAAATCCTTCAGAGCAGTCGGCGCATAAAAGGCGTTAACTCCCCTATACCAGCGGCGGGCGGCCCGGTCCATGAAAAAAGAGACTTGGGCTTCGGAGAAAAATTTGCTATTCAATGGAGATTAAAGGAGGCGACAGCATGTCCAGCGAGCGCGCAAAAGCCTATACCCAGGCCGGCGTCAACATTGAGGCGGGCAATGCCCTGGTCGGACGCATCAAGCATTTGGTGGCGAGCACCCAGATCAGGGGCGTCATTTCCGACATCGGCGGTTTCGGCGGCCTGTTCCGTCCGGACCTCAGCGGCATGAGCGAACCGGTGCTGGTCTCCTCCACCGACGGCGTGGGCACCAAGCTCAAGCTGGCTTTCACCTTCAACAAGCATGACAGCGTGGGCATCGACCTGGTGGCCATGAGCGTCAACGACATTCTGGTTCAGGGCGCGACTCCCTTGTTTTTCCTGGATTATTTCGCCACCGGCAAGCTGGACGTGGACACGGCGGAAACCGTGGTCAGCGGCGTGGCCGAAGGTTGCCGCCAGGCCGGTTGCGCCCTGCTGGGCGGCGAAACCGCTGAAATGCCCGACATGTACGCGCCCGGTGAATACGATCTGGCCGGTTTCTGCGTGGGCCTGGTGGACAACGCCAAACTCATTGACGGTTCGGGCATTCAGGTGGGCGACGTCATTGTGGGCGTGGCTTCCTCCGGCCTGCACTCCAACGGTTTTTCCCTGGCGCGCCAGGTTCTGGCTCGGAGCGGCCTCAAGGCGGACGACGCCTTTCCCGGCGCGGACGGCGCCAGCGTGCGCGACGTGCTGCTGACGCCCACCACCATTTATGTGGAGGCCGTGCGCTCCCTGTTGCGCGACATGAACGTCAAGGGCATGGCCCATATCACCGGCGGCGGTTTTTACGACAATATCCCGCGCGTGCTGCCCTCCCAGGTGGAAGCCCGGATCAATTTCGGCAGTTGGCAGCTGCCGCCCGTCTTCCACTGGCTCAAGAACGCGGGCGAACTCTCCTGGCCGGAGATCCTCCAGATATTCAACGGGGGCATCGGTTATGTCCTGATCTTGCCCGCCGAGCAGGCCGAGGAAGCCATCAACCGCATCCAGGCCTTCAATCTGCGGGCCTGGCGCATCGGCGAGATCGCTCGGCGCGCCCAGGACGGCGAACAGGTTGTGGTCAATTTTTAGAGCAGGTTACCTTTCAAAGCTAACCTGCTCCGGCGTCTGCGGAAGCGGACGACCGCGACGAGCGCCTTTAAAACTTTGAAAATGTCGATTTCCGAAGTGAACCCGCTCTGAAAAACGGGTCAGGAGAACACGGCCATGAGTTGCCTGGGCAATGTGATCTGGTTTTTACTGGGCGGCATCTGGATGGGCCTGACCTGGTGGTTTTTCGGAGTACTCTGCTTTATCTCCATTGTGGGCATCCCCTGGGGACGGGCCTGTTTTGTGATCGGCGAATTCGCCTTCTTTCCTTTCGGGAAGATGCCGGTATCGCGCGACGTGCTCACCGGCCAGCCGGACATCGGCACCGGGCCCTTCGGCACAGTGGGCAATATTATCTGGCTGTTGCTGGCGGGCATCTGGATCGCCATGCAGCACCTCATCTGGGCCCTTTTCTGCGCCGTCACCATTATCGGCATCCCCTTTGCATGGCAGCACGTCAAACTGGCGGCCCTGGCCCTCTGCCCCATCGGCAAGACCATTGTGCCAGTGGCGGTGGCCGAGGCGGCGGAACGGGCGGCTGCCGACGAGCGGGTACGCTCCTCCCGATCCTAGAGCAGATTACCCTTGAAAAGTCACTTTGCTCCGGCTGCAAAGCTGCCTTTTTTCGGACGGCGTTTTACTGAGGGCTGAGCCTGAACCTGTCGCACTTGGGATTTCCGCAAAACGTTCGGCCAGGCCAGGCTGCGTAAGTCTCGCGGGTATTGACCCACGCCGCGCCCGGCGCGGCTTCAGAGCGTTTCAACCTTGAAATGCTCTTGTTTCCGTTCTCCCAGCGGCCGGGTGTGTGACAACGGCCTCGGCAAAGGAACGTCATGATCGAACAGAACCGGCAGCCCTTTCCCGTTTTTTCCGAACCGCCGCAGTTCCGTCGCCCCGGTCCGCCCCTCTACGCCCAGTTGGCGGACGTGCTGCGCCAGCAGATCGAAAACGGCGTGCTGCCTCTGGGCGTAAAGCTGCCCAATCTGCTCCAAATGGCCGAGATTTTCGGCGTGGCACGGGTCACCGCGCGTCAGGCCGTGCAACTTCTGGTCATGGAGGGCCTGCTCACCGCCCGCCAGGGACGCGGCATCCATGTGGCGCGCCAATTGCCCGTCCGGCCCTATGAAAATATGCGTACTTCCTGGAAGGCCATGGTCAAGCGTATCGAAGGGGCCAGCGTGGAGCTGCTCGACGCGGCCGACGTGGACGACTGCCCTCTGCTGGCGGCCTGGGAGCTGCCGTCCGCGCCCGCCTATCATTATATGCGGCGCGTGCATATCAAGGACGGCGTGCGTTTCGCCTACATCGAACTTTATCTGGACAGGATCATTTACGACCAGGCCCCGGAACGCTTCAACGCCACCACGGTGATCCCGGTCATGGACGAGCTCAGGGTCAACGTGTCCAAGGCCCGGCAGGAACTGACCATCGGCGGCGCCTCGCCGGAGGTCGCGCAGCATCTGGGCATTGCCTGCGGCGCGCCCGTGGCCCTGGTGCGGCGCTATGCCTGCGACGACTCGGGCAAAGCCATTTACGCCGCCCTGGTTGTGCATCCCGGCGACAGGGTGCGCTTCGACATTGATCTGGTGCGTTGAACGCGAAGAACGTCCACACACACGAAAGAAGCCCGCGGTATCCGCACCGGCGGGCTTCTTTCGTGTGGAGGACGGATTATAGGGCATACCGGCGCTACAGGAAATTCCGCTTTCCGACGCGAGGGAAAGCAAAAGGGCCGCAGCGCCGATATGCCTCAGGCCGTCCGCAGGGCGACGGAGGGCCGGCCCCTGACCTGCCGAAACCATTGCGCGGCCAGCAGGGCCACAACGCCCAGGGTGACCAGCACGCAGACCGACGGAGCCAGTTGCGCGCCCCAGATGGTCAGCCAGAAGCTGGCCAGCATAACCACGGCGGAGAGGGTGTAATCGCGCGCGGTAAAGGGCCGGGCCATGGCTCCGTACAGCAGGGCGTCCAGGCTGGTCAGTCCGGTCAGGATGCAGACCAGAGAGCACGCTGCCCAGGCGGCATTGCTGAAATCAAAGGAAAACAGCGGATTGTAGATGATCAGGAAGGGCAGGATGAAGCCGCTCAGCGAAAGGCGGAAGCCGTGTACGCTGGTGAGCGCGTAATTGCCGCCCGAAATGCCCGTGGCCGCCAGGGAGGCCAGGCCCACCGGCGGCGTCACCGCCGCGATGATGGAGAAATAAAAGCAGAACATATGGGCCCGCAGCAGGTCCACGCCCATGGGCGTCAATGTGGGAATGATAATGATGGCGCACAGGGCGTAGGCCGCGGCGGGCGGCACGGCACAGCCCAGAATCAGGGCCACGACCATGGTGACCAGCAGGGCGATGAACAACTGCCCTCCGGCAAGAATATGGATGAGGCTCGCCAGCTTGCTGCCCAGGCCCGTGGAAATGAGCGTCTGGGCCACCATGCCGATGAGCGCCAGGGAGATGCCGATCTTGGCGCCGGTCACGGCCCCGCTGACCAGCGAGCGTACCAGCTCCCGGCGGCCGGGGCGGGTGTCCTTGATGGCGAAGCCCGTGATCAAGGTGACCACACTGGCCCAGAAGGCCGTATTGGACGGGCTGTAGCGCATGAGCAGCATGGCGAAGATCAGGCCGATGGGCAGCACGAAGACCGGCAGCCGCCGCCGGATCAGGGCCCAGTCCACGTCCATATGCACGATTTGCAGATCCTTGCGCACCGACAGGAACTGCACGCCCACGGCCACGGCGAAATAAAAAAGCATTGCGGGCAGAATGGCGGCCAGCATGACCACGGCGTAGGGCCGGCCGATGAAGGTCGCCATCATGAAGGCCGCGGCTCCCATGACCGGAGGCATGAGCTGGCTGCCCGTGGCCGAGCAGGCCAGGATGCCGCCGGCCTCGTCCACGGAATAGCCGGATTTGTTCATATACGGCAGCACAAAGGGGCCGGTGATCGCCACATTGGCCACGGGCGCGCCGGAAACCATGCCGATGAGCGAGTTGGAAAACACCCCGGTGAGTCCCGCCCCGCCGCGCAGCCTGCGCCCGAGAATCTTGCCCAGCTCCATGAGCAGGCCTTCCACCTTGAAGATGCCCAGCAGCGCGCCGAACACCACGAACATGAAGACCTGGTCCGCGCTGATGGACATGAACAGCCCGTACAGGCCCGAAAGGCCCACGCTGAGCATGGAAACCACATAGTCAAAGCCGAAGGCCGGATGGTAGAGCGGCCCGCTGAGCAAATGGCCGAAGAAAAAATAGGCCACAAAAACCACGGCCACCAGCAGCAGGGGCAGCCCCCAGCACAGCCACGTGCCCAGGGCCGTGGCCAGTATCAGACAGAGCCCGGCCAGCAGCGCCGCCCGGGTGGGGAAGCCCTGGGACATTTCCAGCTCTTCGATATTGCCGTACACATAGACGCAGCAGGCCAGGGCCGCCGCCAGGCAAAGATACAGGCCCACGGCCGCGAGACGGCTTTTGGCCTTGATGGCGTAGCTCATGAAGACCATCAGGAAGAGAAAGGCGAAGTGGATGGTCTGGTGTTCCCACTGGCTGAAGTAGAGGTATTGCGAGGCCACGGCATGGTAGACCACCATGGCGAGCCCTCCGACGGTCAGAACGGCCTTGGGCAGGGAGACGTTTTTCATGGAGGCACCTCCGGGCGGACGGATCGGACGAATCCGGGGCCGTGACGGCGGCCCCGGGCAATACGGCGGGAGAATTACAGGATTCCGGCTTCCTGATAGGCGCGCAACGCGCCGGGGTGGATATTCTCCGGGCTGAAGCCCTTGACCAGTCCGGCGCGGCTCATGAGCCCGCCCAAGGCATGGTATTTGCCGAAAGCCTCAATGTTTTCGATCATGGCTTTCGCCAGGATGTAGGCGTATTCCTCGGGAAAATCGGGATGGGCGAAAAGGCCGTGCAGATCCGCGCCGATCCAGAGGGGAGCTTCCAGGCCGTCCACGGCCTTGGCCGGAACCTGGATGGGGAAGAGCCGGATGTCCTTGGCGGCGGTTTTTTCCACCGCGTCTTTAGTCCAGTCCAGATGCGTGAGTTCCCGGCCGGAGGCCAGCACTTCCACAGTCTGGGGCGCGGGCGAGAACTTGCCGGACACCGGGTCCATGTAGCCGCCGATGGTGGCCGCGTCCACCTGGCCGTTGACCAGGGCCGTGGCCGCTTCGGAGGTGCCCACGAACTGGATCTTCAGGCTCTTGTAAAAATCATCGTCATAGCCGTTGCGCAGCAGGGCGTCGGGTTCATACCCCCAAATGACCTGGGGAATGCGGCCCATGGCGATGCGCTTGCCCCGGAGGTCGGCCACGCTCTTGATGTCCTTGTCGCCGGTCACCAGCCAAGTGGCCGTATAGGTATAGATGCCGATGAGTTTGAGGGGCGTGCGCTTGGCCGGGAAGGGCTTTTTGCCCTGCTCCGCCAGCCAGTTGATGCCTTGCGAGGCCGTCACCACGGTATTCTGGCGCGCGGCGGCGTCGGCATTGAGCTTGTTGACGTTGTAGGCCTGGCCCGGCGTTTCCGCGTGAGCGATGCTCAGGGGATAATTGCCCTGGTTGACGATGCTCTCCAGAGCCGTGCCCAGCACATAACTGCCGGTGCCGAAGGGCGTGCTGAGCAGATGGATGACCGTTTTTTCGGCCGCGCGGGCCGGAAGAGCGGCGCACAGCGCGCCGACCACAAGACACGTCAGGATAAGCGTCAGGCGTTTCATGGAATCTCCTTTCCAAACATGGAACAAATTAGAGAAGTTAACACTTGAGATGCTCTAGAGGGCGCCGTCATGAGATGGATTTTCGGTTATATCAAGGAGAACGAGCCTGTTATGAAAGGAGTGTACTCTTCTGGTACTCGGCTGAAATAAAAGGCGAAGTTCGACGCAGAGATAACAGAAAAGACACTCATGACGACACCCCCCAGGCCTGTTGACACTTGGTGGGGAAGGCGTCAGCGGCAGCGCGCATGGAAGGTCAGCAGCTTTTCCACCGCTTCCATGTCCGGCGCGACGCCCAGACCGGGTGCGTCACTCAGCAGGAAACGCCCATCCCTGAGGCGCGGAAAGGGAGCGGCCAACAGCTCGCGCAGGGGATTGGGGTTGCAGTCCACTTCCAGCAGGCCGTCGCCGCCCACGGCGGCCAGCAGATGGGCGGAAGCCAGCAGGCCGATGCCGCCGCCGAGATAGTGCGGACAATAGTGCAGCCCGGCGGCCAGGGCCGCGCGCGCCACGCGCAGGCAGCCCGTGAGGCCGCCCCATTTGCAGACGTCCGGCTGGACGACGCGGACGGAGGCGGCGGCAATGGCCGCGTCAAAAGCAACCTCGCTGCGGATGTTTTCTCCCGCCGCCAGCGTGAATCGGCCGGCGGCGGCCAGAGCGGCCCACTCCGCCGCCGGGCGGTCGCAGGCCAGGGGCTCCTCCACCCAGAGCAAAGGATATCGGCGCAGGCGCGGCAGGGCCTCCAGGGCCTGTTCCAGGGTCCAGGCCTGATTGGCGTCCGCGGCCAGGCGCTCGCCGGGCAGCAGGCTGCCCAGGGCCGCGCGGATGTTGGCCTCGTCCTGCTCGCGGCCGAAACCGATCTTGACCTTGAAGGCCCGATAGCCCTCCTGTCTCGTGCGGGCCACGGTTTCGGCCACGCCGGGATGATTGATGCCGCTGGCATAGGCGGGCATGGCCGTCATGGCCGCGTCGCCGAGCAACGCGTGCAGCGGAACCCCGGCGCGGCGGGCGGCCAGATCCCAAAGGGCGATATCCAGACAGGCCAGAGCCTGGTCCATGGGGCCGGGTTCGTCGGCCTGGAGCCGCAAAATACGCAGCTTGCGGGCCACCTCGCGCACAAGACCGCCGGGCTCGCGCCAGGATGCGCCCAAGGCCGAGGGCAGGACTGTTTCAGCCAGCAACCGGCCCCGGTGCTCGGCGCCGCAGGAGGGGAAATTGCACCAGGCTTCGCCCCAGCCGCACAGGCCGTCCTCATCCTCCACACGCAGCAGCACGGCGGGCCTGTCGTGCATGACGCCGAAGGAGGTGCGCACCGGCGCGTCAATGGGCGCGCGGAAAACAAAAACCTCAGCGTGTCGCAGGGGTGCGGTGGCCGGAATCTCCCGCATGGGGCCTCCTTGGCTTGATGTAAAATTGATATCTAGGTACTAACCATAGTATCAATTTGCTGTCAACAATCTTTATATATAATTATAAATAATTAGTAAACTATTGTTTGATCAATATGGCCGCCCCGCTTCCGCCGCGCGGATCTGTACGCGGTCTGGGCCGGAACGCGCTCTCGCGACGCTGCCGCCATCCGGAGCCGCCAGGAGCGGGTGATTACGGAATGGACGGCCCGGCCTGCTCGCGCAGGCCGGGCCGTAAAAGGAAGGGTGGGCAACAACCGGAATTAGAGCATTTCAACGTGGAAATGTTCTAATGGTGATTGCAGCCGCCCTTGCACAACTGCTCCGTGCCGAAGGGTTGCAATTTGCCTGCGGCAAAGGCCTTCAGGGCATCGCCCACCGTGGCCTGCCCGGCATTGTGATAGACCGTGACGCCCGCGGCCTGCATGGCGCTGAGCGGGCGCATGCCCATGCCCCCGGCCAGCAGCGCGGTGACCCCCTGCTGCGCCAGTTCCTGCACGGGCTGGAGGCAATTGCCGTGCTCATGCCCGCTGTTGGGCAGCACGCGCACATCGCTGACGGCCCCGTTTTCCACGCGGGCCAGGGTATAGACGTCGCAGTGGCCGAAGTGGGCGCTGGGCGCGGCTTCCAGCCCGCCGGGCGCGTCTGAGGGAACGGCCACCAGAATGGATTGACTCATATCTAGAGCTCCTTGCGTTTCAGATGTATCCACCAGGGCGCAGACGCCGCCTTCAATGCGCAGGGCATGTCCCTCAATGAGGGCTTCGGCCACGCAACGGCGCGCCTTGCGCAGCAGCCTGCCGAAGGTATGCCTCGAAACGCCCATACGGGCGGCGGCCTCGTCCATGTTCAGATCCTGATAATCGGCCAGGCGCAGGGCTTCCAGTCCGTCCACGGAAAGCCGGCATTCCGCCAGCTCGCTCATGGGCACGCCCCGTGGCTTGAAATAGGTCATCTTGGGCAAGGCGGCCACACGGCGGCAGTGACAGGGTCTGGGCATGGGCTCCTCGTGCTGGTGGATGAAAATTAACATGTACTAAAAAGCTGGTAAGAACGGCAGGGAGCTTGTCAAGACGCGACGGGCCGGGAGAAAGCCCCCGGCCCGCGATTCAGAGATACTGAAAGGCCGCTCAGACTTCCGCCAGAAGGCGGAGCAGACGGCGGGCATCCTCCGCGCCGGGCGTCAGGGGCAGGCAGTCCAAGATGCCCAGGCCCTCCATGGCCTCGTGAAAAGCCTCGGGGTCCAGAGTGCTGGCAACGGCGGTATGCGTCCGGGCGTCGATCATCAGCAATTCCATCACGCTGCGCCGCACGTCCTCGCCCGGAGCCGGGTCCAGCAGGATCAGTCGCGGCGGATCGGCCCGCAGACGCGCTTTGCAGGCCTCCAGATCCGCCACTTCGCTCAGGCCGCAGCCTCCGGCCCGCAATTCCTCCGTGCAGGCCCGCCAGGCTTCGGGACGGCGGCTCACCAGCACAACATTTATATTCTCCGCGTTGGGCATGACGGACCGCCTAATGCCGGCCGCCGCCGCAGGTGTGTTCCATGGTGAAGGGCGTCAGCTTTCCTTCGCTGAAAGCCTGCACGGCCGCGCCCACGGTGGGATAATTGCCCGCGAAGTAAACCTGGATGCCCATCTGATTGAAGCCCATGAGCGGGCGCATGCCCATGCCCCCGGCCAGCAGCGCGTTGACTCCGTGCTCGGCCAGATACTGGACGGGCGCCAGGCAGCCGCCCTGCTGGTGCGCCAGGGATGGAAGGGTGGAATGCCCGGTCACCGCGCCGTCTTCCAGCTCCACGATGGTGTACAGGTCGCAATGACCGAAATGCATGCCCATGCCGGCATCCAGGCCGCCGGGCTGAACCGAGGGAACGGCCAGAATGGTCTTGCTCATGTCGCTATCCTCTGTGTACAGGGTTAAGGTTTTCACGCCGTACCGGCATTGCGTCGGCCAGAGCGCGCACGCGCTTCCAGATGGACGCCAGCACGGCGGCAAGGGGAGTATCTTCCTCAGTAAGCGCCTGCCGCCGGATCATGGCGCGGGTCGCCTGGGGATCAAAGGGGATTTCTCCGGCCAGGCTATGCCCCTGCTCGACGGCAAAGCGCCGGATGGCCTCGGCTTCGGCCGGATTGAGGTCGGCCTTGTTGATGACCACGGCCACGGGTATGCGGAAGTGTCGGCAGAGTGTCGCCACCCGCTCGAAATCATGCCGCCCGGAGGGCGTGGGCTCCACCACGGCCACGGCCAGGGACGCGCCCGCCAGCGAGCTGATCACCGGACAGCCCACGCCCGGCGAGCCGTCACAGAGAATCAGCTCCCGACCCTGCGCGGCGGCCAGCTCGCGGGCCTGCTGCTTGAGCAGACTGACCAGGCGGCCGGAATTCTCCTGTCCGGGCTCCAGCTGGGCGTGCACAAAGGGGCCGAAGCGCGTTTCGCTGATCCGCCAGAGGCCGCAGCGTCGCTCGGGAAAGTCAATGGCCCGAGCCGGACAGAGTGCGCGACACACGCCGCAGCCCTCGCAATCCAGGGGGTCGATGACAAAACGTCCGTCTTCATTGCGAACCGCTCCGAAGCGGCAAAGGTCCGCGCAACGGCCGCATTGGACGCAGAGATCCTGCACGATTTCCGCCGTATGGCCGGAAATGAAAACTTCCTCCCGCTCCACGCGCGGGTCCAGCACAATGTGCAGATCAGGCACGTCCACATCCAGATCGCAGATGACCGCATTTTCGGCCAGATGCGCAAAGGCCGCGCAGACCGTGGTTTTACCCGTGCCGCCCTTGCCGCTGATGACCACAATCTCACGCATGGCGCACCTCCCCGGCCTGATGGCGCAGCGCCGTCCGCAAGAGGCGGAAGCGCTCCCGCCAAGCCTCGGAGTCCAGCACCGGCAAACGTCCGCGCGCATAGCTCTCGGCGGCGGCGCGCTCAAAAGGCAGCTCGGCCAGAAGAGGCAACTCCTGCTCCGCGCAGTAGGCGCGCAGCAGCGCGTCCCCGGCCAGGTTGTCCGGTATGCCCGCACGATTCATAATCACGGCCAGCGGCTTGCCCAGACGGCTGAACGCGGTGTGCGCCAGCCGGAAATCATGAAAGCCGAAGGGCGTGGGTTCGGCCACCAGCACGATCATATCCGCCTGGCGTGCCACGGTCATGGCCGGGCAACTCACGCCCGGAGGCGCGTCCAGCAGCACATCGGCCCCGTCCTGCGCCAGCATGGCAGCCAAGGCATTCTCCAGCCCGCGCAACAGCGGCGGGGTCATGGCCTCGCCGATCCGGCTGCGGCCCATGAGAAAGCGTGCCTTGCCGTCCAACGCCGTGCCAAACTGCACTACACCCAGCTCACGCCGCCCGACGCTCAGCGCCTGGGCTTCGCACACGGCGAAACAACCGCCGCAGCCGTGGCACATGTCCGGAAAAATCATGATTTTCGCGCCCAGACGCGCAATGGCCTTGTAGGCGCAGATTTCCCGGCACGCGCCGCAGTTGGTGCAGCGCTCCTTGTCCAGCACGGGCACTTCCAGATAGACGCTTTCCGGGGCCGACAGTTCGGGATGCAGAAAAAGATGCAGATTGGGCGCTTCCACATCCGCGTCCACGACCAGGCAGGGGCCGTCCCAAACCGATGCCAGGGAGGCCGTGACCGTGGTCTTTCCGGCCCCGCCTTTGCCGCTTGCCATGGCTATACGCATTTCAGGCCTGCTTGTTGGGGGCATCGGCGGCTGTAACGCCGCCTTCCAGATAACAGCGCACGGCTTCACGCACGCTGCGGCCGTCCAGGTCCTGATAGACGGCGATATCCGCCGCCTGCAGGGCCGCAAAAGCCTTGGGCCCCACATAGCCGCTCAGCACGGCCCGTATCCCGGCCCCGGCCAAGCGCTCGGCGGTTTCAATACCCGCGCCCTGAGCCAGAATCTGCGAGGCTCCATTGTCCAGATATTCAGCGGCCATACTGTCCGTATCCACCAATACAAAACCGGCGGCTCGGCCGAAACGGGGGTCCACCATGGAATCCAGGCCCGGCCCTTCGCTGGAAACGGCAATTTTCATACTGAGACTCCTTTTCGCGGTATGGCATGAGCGCCACAGAATATTGCTCAAATGAGCATAATCCAACAACCTGGAATGTCAAGCAGCGGGCAAAAGAAAATTGCCTGCTGTCCTGGCCGCTCGCATCCAAGAGGCACAACTCTCTTGAAACCGTGAGCTATTGAAGAAGAAGAAGAAGAAGAAGAAGAAGAAGAAGAAGAAGAAGAAGAAGAAGAAGAAGAAGCCTCCAAAACCGGGCCGTTTGATCGATGTCGGAACCAGGCGGAACGTCCCGGGGACAGTTTTAGAGCAATTTCACTTTGAAATTGCTCTACCGCCGCACAAGGTGCGGCGCGCCGCGAAGACCGACCCGACGGGCGGCCCGCAGGGCCGTGCCTGTAGCCCAAAGGGCGTACAGGCATCGAGAGCAACGCGGCGTTGATTCTGGTGAAACCAGGTTTTTCGCCAGAATATCAACTTTGAAATTTTACAAATTTCAAAGTTAATCTGCTCTAGAAGCAGACCCGCGGGTTTTCCAGCCTGTCCGGTTCAAGGCAAGGTGAAGAAGGAAGGAAGGAAGGAAGGAAGCGGTGGGATGGTTCGGGAATTCGCGGAGTTGGGGGGGTCTTGCAGGCGCGGCAGCATAGAGCGGACAAGAGAAGCCCCCCTTGCGCTGAGAGCGGCGAGGGGGGCTTCCGAGCAATTTTTGGCAGCGGCCTACTTTCCCACATGACGTTATGCAGTATCATCGGCGAGGAAGAGCTTAACTACCGAGTTCGGAATGGGATCGGGTGTACCCTCTTCTCTATGGCTGCCAAAAAATTTGGCAAAATATAATTGACAGGGAAGGAAGGAGTTTTTCAAGAGAACAAGCCTCACGGGCTATTAGTACTGGTCAGCTCCACGCCTCGCGGCGCTTCCACCCCCAGCCTATCAACGAGGTAGTCTACCTCGGCCCTTCAGGACTTGCGTCAGGGAGAACTTATCTTAAGGCAGGCTTCCCGCTTAGATGCTTTCAGCGGTTATCCCTTCCGCACATAGCTACCCTGCTATGCCGTTGGCACGACAACAGGTCCACCAGGGGTGCGTCCATCCCGGTCCTCTCGTACTAGGGACAGGCCCTTTCAATTCTCCAGCGCCCACAGAAGATAGGGACCAAACTGTCTCACGACGTTTTAAACCCAGCTCGCGTACCACTTTAAACGGCGAACAGCCGTACCCTTGGGACCTGCTTCAGCCCCAGGATGTGATGAGCCGACATCGAGGTGCCAAACCGCATCGTCGATGTGAACTCTTGGATGCGATCAGCCTGTTATCCCCGGCGTACCTTTTATCCAATGAGCGATGGCCCTTCCATTCGGGACCACCGGATCACTAACACCTACTTTCGTACCTGCTCGAGATGTCTCTCTCGCAGTCAAGCTCCCTTATGCGTTTGCACTCGACGGCTGGTTTCCAATCAGCCTGAGGGAACCTTTGCATGCCTCCGTTACATTTTAGGAGGCGACCGCCCCAGTCAAACTACCCACCAGACACTGTTCCCTCGCCGGCTTACGGCTGAGGGTTAGGGACCTGAAAAAACAAGGGTGGTATTTCAACAATGGCTCCCTCCATACTAGCGTACAGAGTTCACAGCCTCCCACCTATCCTACACATGCAGGTTCAAATCCCAATGTCAAGCTATAGTAAAGGTGCACAGGGTCTTTCCGTCTTTCTGCGGGTACACGGCATTTTCACCGCGACTTCAATTTCACCGAGTCTCTGGCCGAGACAGTGTGGAGATCGTTACGCCATTCGTGCAGGTCGGAACTTACCCGACAAGGAATTTCGCTACCTTAGGACCGTTATAGTTACGGCCGCCGTTTACCGGGGCTTCAATTCGGAGCTTCGCTTGCGCTGACCCCTCCTTTTAACCTTCCGGCACCGGGCAGGCGTCAGTCCGTATACGTCGTCTTTACGACTTCGCACAGACCTATGTTTTTAGTAAACAGTCGCCACCACCATTTCTCTGCGGCTCCCTCAGGCTCAACAAGTGAATCGCTTCACCTAAAGGAGCACCCCTTCTTCCGAAGGTACGGGGTTATTTTGCCGAGTTCCTTGGCCAGAGTTCTCTCGAGCGCCTTGGATTATTCATCCCACCCACCTGAGTTGGTTTCCGGTACGGTTTGCGTGTTCTAAACTTAGAAGCTTTTCTTGGCAGCATAGACTCAGCGACTTCAGGGCTTACGCCCACGGACTCGCGTCTCAGCATACAGGGAAACGGATTTGCCTGCTTCCCATGCCTACTCGCTTGCACCGGGTAATCCAACACCCGGATCGCCTATCTTCCTGCGTCCCTCCTTCGCGCGAACACACAAGTACGTGAATATTAACACGTTTCCCATCAGCTACGCCTTTCAGCCTTGCCTTAGGGGCCGACTAACCCTGGGAAGATTACCTTTACCCAGGAAACCTTGGGTTTACGGCGAACGGGTTTTTCACCCGTTTTATCGTTACTCATGTCAGCATAATCACTTCTCCACAGTCCAGCATGCTTTACAACACACCTTCAGCCCATGAAGAACGCTCCCCTACCAGACCGCATACGCGGAATTCAAAGCTTCGGCAGCATGCTTAGCCCCGTTACATTTTCGGCGCAACGTCATTAGACCAGTGAGCTATTACGCTTTCTTTAAACGATGGCTGCTTCTAAGCCAACGTCCTGGGTGTCTCTACAACGTCACCACCTTAACCACTGAGCATGCATTTGGAGGCCTTAGCTGTTGATCTGGGCTCTTACCCTCTCGACAATGGACCTTAGCACCCACTGTCTGACTCCCGTGGTACATCT